>JAJRVX010000443.1:0-3795 GCA_024277095.1 Chloroflexota bacterium | reverse complement strand
TGGGAGTATCGGGAACTCCTCTCTTGTAGGGTGCCGCCACCTCGCTGGCAGCCGCCCAAACGACGAGGACGCCGCTCTAACAAGGTGATTCAGCTCATGCAACAATGGTGTTAGCCCTCCACGGTTAAGGGAGGACCTACCAGCCACTAAGACACCAAGAAGAGCATTAATTTCAAGGCCGCTTCTTACACTCACTCGTAAGCTTCCCATAGGGCACTTTTGCCTTCTCTATCTTTCTATCTTAGTGCCTTAGTGGTTTTTCTAAGGTAAGCCGACAGGAGTCAAGAGATGGCGATCGCTCAATCGCAGGAGGCCGTCGCGCAGAGCACGCAAGTGATGAGCGCTCCTTTACGCGGGCTCTCGGCCGCGTGGAGCGGGGATGCCGCCGTTCAGATGTTCATGGAGATGGCCGTCATCGCCGCCGTCCCCGATATCGTCGCGGTGGGGGCCTCGCTGCCCTCTTTCCCACTGCTTCCGGCCGCGGTCCCCGGCCTGGCCGGGCTGCCCAAGAACAGCATCATCACCTCGACGCCGTTCACCGTGCGCGGCCTCCCGTTTGGGAATCGCCCCCTGGCCGATTATATGTCGCTTTGGGGGACGACCGTATCCCCGGCCAGCAACGATCAGAAGGTCTACATCATCGACTTCCACGGGCTGCGCAACATCCGGAACGTGTCGGTCACGGGCGGCGGCGCGCTCAAGGTCCGCCCCTGGGAGGGGCTACGCTTCGCGAAGGACCCCATCGCGCTCGAGGCGGGCCAGACCCTGAACCTGCTCACACAGAAGATCGAGGTGACGCTAACCAACGCGCTGAGCCAGGCGGATTTCGAGGCGAAGACCCGGATCGATTGCCAGAGCTACCCCTCCAACGTGCGGTTCGTCCTTGCCCAGAGCGTCCCGGAGAAGGATCAAGACGGCAACTTCATCGCGCCCAAGATCCGAGAGGGTGGCAAGCTGCTCCTCCTGTCGCCGATCCCCTTCGCCCAGGCCACGGGGAAGGAGCCCATCCTGTGGACGTACAACGGCGACCTGGCCGGCCAGGTCACGCTGCCCGACTTCAGCCAGGAGCTGAACGAGTTCCTGGAGTCATCTCCGGCTCAGGAAGGGCTCTGCTTCCCGCATCTCGTCGCTTATTCGGATACCCCCGGCTTCCTGGAGATCCTGGAGACGGGCGGAAGCCCCTTCGTATCGCTGAACTACGTGAATACCATCGAGTTCACCGGCGAGGATCCCCTGTCCACCACGGTGACATTCCAGCACCACGGCGACATACAGACGATGCCCCTGACACTGTTCCGTCGCGGCCAAGACGGGAAGTTCGTTACACCTGCGGGCGTGGATAGCACCGCGCCCCATGTGCGCGTTCAGAAGGTGCAATTCGAGCTTAGCGGCACCATGGATGAGGATCGGCTGGACCCTGACGCTCGCTGGACGCAACAGGCGACGCCCGCCCGGGCTCACGTCTCCGGCGTGTTCAGCCTGGCCCAGCCGATCACGCCGAAAGCCGACCGCCGCGTGGCCGGGATCGATCTTTACCTTCTGGCTGCCGCGAACGCCGATCTGGTCCTGGAATTGCAGGGGGACGCCTCCGGAGCTCCCGACGGCCAGGCGTTGGCCACCACCTCCATCGACGCCTCCAGCGCGATGCAGGAGGCGGACTGGATCTCCGCCCGCTTCGACGAGCCGGTGGACGTCGAGGGGAATCAGACGCTGTGGATCGTGCTGAAGGCGCGGGCCGGCGAGGCCGACTGGCTGGCCGACGTCGCCTCGGAAACCGTCGGGGCACTCCGCTACAGCCGGGACGGGGCGTTCTGGACAACCCACGAGCCGCCGATGACGGGGCTGCACAAGCTGAAGATCGTGCTCCCCCCGGCCGAGCGTCCGGCCGCGCTGTCCGCGGACCTGCCGACCCGCCTGGGCATCGCGCTGTCCCCCGGAGAGGATCCCCAGACCGTGGTGGTGTTGTTCGATCAGCCGGGTGCCGAGCTGAAGGGGAGCGAGATCGAGCTGACGCTGAGGCCGGAGGCGGCAGGGGAGATCACCCTGGCCTCCGTGGTAGTGGAATACGTGCCGGTGGCGGCCAACTCATAACGGATGGGCCCGTTGCCGTCGCCCCGCTGCCGGATCCAGACCCAAAAGCGCGCCCTCCCCGGCTTTCATCTCCGACCTTGAAAAATCCCCAACAATACGCCCTCGTATCATTGACATCCACCATGCTCCATGGTAGACTACTCGTGAAGAATCACACGCAATTTAGCAAGGAGTGCTGAGGGTGGCCTCCTGCAGCGGGCTGACGCAGGCCCTTTTGGCCATCAATGGACCGGCAAGGCAGGGACCCTTCATCGCCGGCTGAGCCGCCCAGGTCAGGGCACTCCGTTATCCCTCCCCCAATGCCATACATCGCTGCACACATCGTTTCAAGCTTCTGCCCTTACCGAGTCTGGCTGCGGGCCAGGAAGACCCGAGGTTCACCGGCCGTGTTTCCTCGCCTTGCCCTCGCCTGGACTCGGTTTTCTTTACTTTACAGGCAGCGATACGATACGCCATTCACGGACAAGACCAGGGAGGTTAAACCATGGAGCAAACAGTCCCCCAGGAGCTCCGAGAGCCATTAGATCGCAAGACGCGAATGAAGATACCCCATCAGCCGGTGCCGATGCAGCCGCCGGAGGAGCGCGTTCATAACTTCGACGAGGTCAGCCTCGGGTACGACGAACAGACGGCCATGATCGAGGCGATGCGTTGCCTGAGGTGCCCCAATCCCAAGTGCAGCCTGGCATGCCCCGTGCACAACCAGATTCCCAAAGCCATGGAGCTGATCGCCCAGGGCGACTTCCTGGCCGCGGCCAAGGTCTACGAGGAGACCAGCAACCTCCCCCAAATCTGTGGGCGGGTGTGTCCTCAGGAACGGCTGTGCGAAGGGGCCTGTGTGGTCGGGAAGCGCGGGCATCCGGTAGGGCTGGGGAAGCTGGAAGCCTTCGTCTCCGACTACAAACGGCGGCACGACTCCCGCTCTTTCACGGTAGCCCCCCGCACGGGCAAGCGGGTGGCCGTGATCGGGGCCGGGCCCGCCGGGCTGAGCGTGGCCGACGAGCTGGTGAAACGGGGGCACGACGTGGTCGTGTTCGAGAAATGGCCCTATCCAGGCGGGCTTTTGGTCTACGGCATCCCCCGCTTCAAGCTGCCTCTGGAGGTGGTGAAGGCGAAGATCGAGGAGCTGGAGCGGAAGGGGGTGGAATTCCGCTGCAACACGTGCGTGGGCAGGGATATCCCCTTCGAGGAGATCAAAGATAACTTCGACGCCGTCTTCATCGGCGTGGGGGCGAACTACCCTGCCCCGCTCAAGGCTCCCGGCACCGACCTCAAGGGGATCTATAACCCGAACGATTGGCTTGCCCGGGCACACGTGCCGCCGGAGATGCTGCCGGAAGAGATGAGGACACCGCTCGAGGTAGGCAAGCGAGTGGCCGTCATCGGCGGTGGAGATACGGCCATGGATTGTGCGCGCACAGCTCTACGCCTGGGCTGCGAGACCGCCACCGTCTACTACCGCCGCACCGAGGCCGAGATGCCCGGCAACAAGCGGGAGCGCGTCCTGGCCGCGGAGGAGGGCGTGCGTTTCGAGTACCTGGTGGCGCCCGTGCACTTCCTCGGCGACGATCAAGGGCACGTCCAGGCCATGGAGCTGATCCGGATGCGACTGGGTGAGCCAGACGAATCCGGCCGCCGGCGCCCTATCCCCATCGAGGGATCCGAGTTCACCGTGCCCATCGACACCGTGATCCTGGCTCTGGG
>JAJRVX010000442.1:0-4874 GCA_024277095.1 Chloroflexota bacterium | reverse complement strand
CCTCCGCCCCGCCGTCCACATAGCCGATGCTGCGCAGGGAACTGTGGAAGAACACCCGATCCCCCGCGCCAAGCCCCAACCTGCGCAGGTCGGCCGCGATCCGCCCCTGCGTGACGACGGGGCGCCCCCGCCGATGCTCGGCTTCGGCCATCCGCCGCCTCACAGATAGACGACCGCATCCAGATTCTGCGGCCGATCAGGATCCAGCCCCTTCGCCATGGAGCGATGGTAGGCCATCAACTGGAGTAGTGGCAGGTATAACACGCCTCGCGCCGTCTCCGGCAGGCCGCTCTTCAACGTGACGACGAAGTCCGCGCCTCCGAGATCAGCTGATGTGCCATCCTCGGCGATGGCCAGCACCCGGGCGCCCAGCCCTCGCATCTCTTGCAACACGGCCACCTCGTGCTCGCGGGCCAAATCGGACACCATCCCGATCACTAAGGTGCTCTCGTTCACCATGGACTTGGGGCCATGCCGGAACTCTAAGAAGTGGAAGGCCTCCGCGTACGTCAAGGACATCTCCTTCATTTTCAGCATGGTCTCGCAGGCCAGACCGTAGTAGATGCCGGAACCCAGGAAGAAGAAGCGATCGATGCCGAGATCGCTCCCCAATCGTTCCGCCAGGTCGCTGTAGTTATCCAACACGGCTCGTCCGACATCGGGAAGCCGATCCAGCTGCGCCAGATACGCGTCGTCACCGGCGGCTACGCCCGCCAGCACCTGCGTCAGCACGTACATGCTGGCGAACGATCGGGTCTGGGCGATGCTCTTCTCCTGCGCGGCGGGCGCGCCCAGCACCACCTGCGCGGCCTGGGCCATCGGCGTATCCGGGTAGCAGGTGACGACCGCCACATGGGAACCGCCGTGGGCTTTAAAGGCCTCCATGGCCCGCAGCGTCTCCGTGGTCGTGCCCGAGCGGGAGACGGCCACCAGCAACGGGCGCCGCGCCGGCCCCAGCACCGCTTCTGGATAGAACCACAGCTCCGACGACGGCAGGCCGCGACCGCGCCAGCCAGCGAGCCGCTGCAACAGCGCCGCCGCGGCCAGGGCGAGATAGTGGGTTGACCCACATCCGATGAACAGCGCGTCATCCATGCCCTGGGCCAGGAAGGCACGCACCTCATCGAGCTTCTGACGGGCCTCCGTCAGCGTCTGGCCCCATACCTCCGGCTGCGATGTGATCTCCTCATAAGTGTGTCGGCCACGTTCTTTGGTCAGTGTCTCGTTCCCCATGACATCTCCTTAACGTGAGATTTTGAATGGCGAAGGATAAGAGGAATCGCTCCTCATCTGGACAGACCCAACAAACGGTAGGCGTTCGCGTGATAGATCTTGCGCAATACCTCATCCGGCAGGTACACGCCGTAGATGCGCCACCGGCCCTGGCGAGGGACCTCCTCGATCCCGTAGGCGAAGTACTCGTCGTCCGTCTCCAGGAAGCGATAGTAGATGCGATACAGCGCCGGGTTCACGGGCTGATCGATCCCGAACAGCACCCGGTCCTGATACTCGATCAGGAAGCGGCGGGCGGTATACGGCTGACGACCCAGCTCGGCGATCCGCTCCGCGATGTCCACGTAAAAGTTAGGACACTCGTCCATCAGGCTCGCCACCCAGGCCAGATTCTCAGCATAAGCCCCCATGTGGGCGCCGATGAAGATCGTCCCTGGATGGCGGCGCACCAGGTTGGCGAATTGACCGATGACCGTCTCAAATGATGGGTACTCCGGTCCGTAGAAGTGCCAGTCGGGATGGGTGTGGAGCTCCTCCCAACGCTCGTTGAAGCGATCCAGCGGATCGAAGAAGGCGACGGGATCCGCGATGTGGATGAGGACGGGGAGCCCAAGCTCGCCCGCCGCCTCCCATAACGGGTCCAGCCGCTCATCGTCCACAGGGACCATGCGGCCCTCGCTGTCACGGATGCCCAGCCCCAGGTCCTTCCACACCTTCAGGCCGCGAGCGCCCATGGCCGCGCTGCGGCGCAGGCTCTCCACGGCGTAGCGCGGGAAATCCGGATCCCCGGCCCAGCGCCCCCAGTTCAGTCGGGCGAAGACGGCGAAGCGGTCGGGATGAGGCCTCTGGAAATGTTCGATATGCTCGGCCAGAGTATCATCCCAGCCGCCGTCCAGGTCCACGATCATCTGCACGCCCGCCTCGTCCATCAGCGCCAGCAGCTCCTCCACCGGCCGCTTCACCCAGTTGCCGAAGACCGGCCCCAGATGGTTGTGGACGTCTACGACGGGGAAGCGCGGCTGTTCGATTCGCGTCTCCTTGACCACCAGCCGCGGCCGCGGCATGTACTCCCGCAGCAACATCTCATCAGCCGGGATCTCTCGTGTCTTCATGATGGTGGAATGCCCAACCTCCTCACCTTGGATCTTCCCAATCGCCCTTCTGTAGGGGCAGGTCTCAGACCTGCCCCTACCACTAACCATGAATCGGATACAGCATAGGGACGGCCCTTGTAGCCGCTCGATGTGACAGGGACGCATGGTCATGTACCATTGCATCTATGACCCTGTTACCGAAGACAGCCTCGCCGTGTATTTCAACGCCGTCGCCAGGCTGTCCGGGTCCGCGATCCCCCGGCCGGCGATGTCGAAGGCAGTGCCGTGCGCGGTGGTCCCGCAAACGACCGGCAGCCCCATGAACAGCGTGGCCCCCGACCGGCGCGCCAGCAACTTGCGCGCGATGTTGGCCTGGTCATGATACAGGCAGACCACGCCGTCATATCCCTGATCCATTGCCGTCAGGAACAGTGTGTCGGCCGGGAAGGGTCCCCGGGCGTCGATCCCTCGCCCTCGCGCTTCCTCGATGGCCGGGCCGATCTCGTCGATCTCCTCCCGTCCGAAGAGGCCGCCCTCGCCTGCGTGCACGTTCAGCGCCGCCACCGCGATCCTGGGATGGTCGATCCCGAGCCTCACCAGGGCCTCGTGCATCTGCCCGATGTAGCGGAGCACTCGATCCCTCGTAATCAGATCTGCGATCGCACGGAAGGGGACGTGCTCCGTTACCGCGACGGTCCACAGGGAATCCACGACGCCCAGGATGAACGCGTCAGTGCTCCCGGTGAAATCGGCCAGGTACGCGAGTTCATCCATGTAATCGTATCCGGCCAGGTGGAACGCCTCCTTGTTCAGGGGCGCCGAGACCACGCCGTGTACCTCCCCGGCCATGGCCAGCTCGAAGGCTTTGCGCAGGCACAGGGCGGCGGCCCGTCCCATGGCCGGATCCACCCGGCCCCAGGGGATGTGATCGATGCGCACCCCCTCCGGGCGGAGGACGTCTACGCGCGGCTGGGCGAATCGGGCCTCGCCCAGCGACGAGATCGGCTCGAACGTCAGATCCGCGCCGACAATCCCGGCGGCCTCCCGCATGACCGAGGGATCGCCCACGACGAGGGGACGGCAGATCTCGTACGTCTCGCCCCAGGCGAGGAGTTTGACGATGAGCTCTGGCCCTATCCCCGCCGGGTCCCCCATCGTGATCGCGATGATCGGTCTTCCCATAATCCGTCGTTCACCTTTCGCCCTTCGCCTTTCGTCCGTCGTCCGTCGTCACGAAACGATCGCGTCCACGATGCGCCCGATCATCCCGGGCTCGTCCCAGGTCGGCGGGCCGGAGGCGACGCGCGCCACCACCAGATCCAGCGACGGGATGATGTAACAGCGGTTGGGCCGATAGCCCATGAGGGCGAACGCGTCCCTGGGCAGGCCCGGCCATTGCGTCCCCTGGGTGTTCACCCACCACGTATAGCCGTAATTCGGGTTCAGGTCCTGCGAGCTCTTGGTGGCCAGGTCGATCCACCATTCGGGGATTAACGGACGTCCCTCCCATACGCCCTTACGCAACATGAGATAGCCGAAGCGGGCCAGTTCCCGGGCCGAGATGTGGATCCCCGTGTGCGCGTTGGTATGCGGCCCGATGCTTCCGCTGCCGCCCTGCACGTCCCAGCTCAACTGCTCGATGCCGATGGGCTCGAACACGCGCTCCTGGAGGTAGTCGCTCATCTCCCGCCCCATGATGTGGAAAAAGGCTAGCGAGAGGTGGGCGAAGGCCGGGTCGCTGTAATCCCAGCGGGTGCCCGGCTCCGCCGTGAGCTTATCCGCCCACCGGCCGTAGCGATTGGGGCACCGGCCCAGCGCGTGTTCGAACGGCCCATCGCCCGTGGCCGTCGGTATGCCGATGACGCCCTCCCGCTCGCCTGGGATGCCGGACGTCATGGTCAGCAGATGTCGGACCGTGATGCGCTCCTTGCGCGGGTCCGTGAGCGGATGGCCCTCGGGGATGTGCGCGTAGGCCGGCGTGTCCAGATCGACCTGCAGGCCGTTGGGAAGCCGACCCTGTCGGCTGTCGTCCAGGAGCAGCCCCCAGGCCGTCCCCGTGAACGACTTCGTCCCCGACCAGATGTCGAATCGGGTGGGGACCAGGACGTTGAACGTGTAGAACTCCCGCACCAGATACCCGTGGCGGATGATGACGATCCCCCACGAGTCGCCGCCGTAGAGGAACCCCTGCCGCTGGCGGACGAGATCGAGCTTATCGGGGTCCATGCCCGCCAGGCTGCGGACCTCCTCCGGGGTTTGGGTGTAACGCCAGCCGCCCTTCGACTCCGGCGGCGGGTAATATGTCAAGTCCTGAAATACGTTTACAACAAAAAGGGGGGAAAAGGGGGCAAATCATCGGGAATCCTCCTGCGGACCAGGCACCCACACGACCTCTGCGCGCACATCACCCCGATATACGGCGAGCGGGGTGGCATACGCCAAGGACGTATGAGGCCTATCGGTGTTGTAGAGATGAATGGCCTCCGCCACGGCACGCTGAACCTCTTGGTGACTGCGGAAAGCAGCATTCAGGGCATACTCGTGCTT
>JAJRVX010000441.1:0-2916 GCA_024277095.1 Chloroflexota bacterium | reverse complement strand
GTAGGGTGCCGCCACCTCGCTGGCAGCCGCCCAAACGACGAGGACGCCGCTCTAACAAGGTGATTCAGCTCATGCAACAATGGTGTTAGCCCTCCACGGTTAAGGGAGGACCTACCTGGTGTATCCCAGATGGTGGAAATTCTGCGAAACCGCCCACGACGCCCACCGCAAGCTCGCAGGGATGGTGCGGAGGGGGCTCCCCCCGCACCAACATGCCCTTTTCCACTTTGCACCTGCCCTTTCCCGGCCCGATTCGGGTGGACAAGGCCGGGCGAGGCATCAGACACACTCTGAGGGCAAACCCAAAACGCGAGGATGCCGGGCTTCATGATATAGCCCGGCATCCTCCGATGAATGAAACCTTACGACGAGAGCCCGAGGGCGTCGATTATCGTTTCTTCTTCTTCGAGTCGCCGAAGAGCCGCAGCAACACCACGCCTAGCGCCGCCGCGCCCAACGGCAACACCAGCCCCATCGACACGGAAGGTATGAACACCTTGAAGATAGAGGGGGATGGCCCATTAGAAGGCGGAACCGTAGGCGCCGACGAAGGCGTGGGCGTGGGTGTATGGGTCGGCGTTGGGGTTGCCGCCTCCGTAGTCGGCGTGCTGGTGGGCGTCGCCGTCGGCGTCGGCGTATCCGTCGGTGTGGGCGTATCCGTTGGGGTCGGCGTATCCGTCGGCGTCGGTGTGGGCGTCGGCGTCATCGTCGGAGTCGGCGTATCCGTCGGTGTGGGCGTGGGCGTCGGGGTTGGAGCAGGCAGGCCATCCGCGGCGCGCAGGCGCACGCACACCTGATCCTGGCCGGACTCCGACTCACTGCCGACGACGTAGTAGCTGTAGCGGACCCGGGCGCTGGCCAGGCTGTCCGGGATCACCATCACCTGACGGATCCAGTCGTGCGCATCCGCGTACCCGCCCAGCATAGCCGCGTAGGAGCCGCTCCGCACGTACCCCGGGTACTCGGACGCCTGGACCAGCTCGGGCGGCAGCCCGCTACCGTAGATCTGCCAGGTGGTGAAGTCTCCCGTTTCAAAGCCCCCGTTCGCGATCAGACCCACCTCCGCCCCATCGGGAGGCCGATTTCCTCCCTCCTCTCCGATCAGGAAGCCGATATCATCCAGGAACCCGTAGGTCAGCAGATCGTCGTTATCGGTATCCACCTCGAAGGAGAGGTAGACGGTCCGGCCCAGGATGGGGCCCAGCTCATCAGCGGTGAGGGCCCGATCCACGTCCACGTACCCGGTGGTCGGCTCCGCGCCATCGTAGCAGGCCAGCTCCGCCAGGACCGGCGGGGGAGTAGGCGACGGCACACAGGCCTGCACGCTCACGTCGTCCACGTACATCCAGGTGCGCCCGGTAGAGGCCGTGCTGTTGTTGTATACCTCGAAGTACAGTACGATGGTGCTCCCGCGATAGGGGGTGAGGTCAAAGACCTCGTACGTCCACTGATTGGTGTCCTCCAGGCGCTGGCCGGTCAGGTCCTTCAGCAGCGTATAGTTGGCCGTGAGCAGCAACACACGCTGCCAGTCGCCGCTGGTCGCCTCCGTGCCCGGCCGGTACCAGTAGGAGAGCGTCACATATTCCGCGTCGGCCGGGATCGTGATGCTTTGGTACACGGTGGAATACGCGGCCCCTGCGGGAGCGGCCTCGCCCAACAGGTTGCGCTGCACCTCGTTGACCAGCTCAGGGTTGGTCAACTCCATGTCGGGCAACAAGCCCAGCCGGGCGCTCCGCAGCCCGGTGTGGGGGACCGCCGTATCGTACGCGCCCGTGGCCGGCGTGATCGGGAAGATCCATCCCAGGTTCGCCTCAAAGCCGCCGTTCGTCACCACTTCCTGACACGCCATAGGGCTCTGGGCGCGCTCCGCGACGACGCGCTGGGGAAGTACCTGATCCTGCGCCCAGGATGTGCCCCCCCACATGAACAGGGAGGCCAATATCAAAGTAAACACGATCCACATCTGGAGAGGTCGCAAGGCTTGGCATCTCATGAGGTTGTCCTCCTATTCCAGAGAAGCGACGCTTGCAGGGAAGATGACAGAGTAAAAGCAAGCGCTCTAAAAGGTATGACGGTCTGCCACGATAAAGGTCGCGTGCTGCACGGATGCAATCATCGCTCCCTATCCTGGCAGATCCGGTCCTGCGCAGCCTGGCAAATGAGCGACGCCTCCCAACGTGACGCTCCGTATCCCGAATCGCAGGGCGCATTCCCCTATCGCCACCGAATCCGTATCTCGATCCCACGCCCCAAGCGAGCCAGCTCGCTCCCATCGAGCGGTGGGCCTAACGCTGAACCTGCACCGGGACGGGTGCTGTAGCCAGGAAATTCCCGTCCCATTTTACCAAAACCACCCGCAACGCATAGGGGCCGGGTGGCAGGGCATCCGCATACCACGTTTCCAGCCAGCCATTGGCGACCGGCGTGGAGTGAACATCCCCCATGGTGATCCAATCCGTGGGGTTATGGCCATAGCCGAATTCCACTTTATAGAACTGAATCTGCCTCGGGTCGAACACGGCCGAGCCCAGGATCGCGACCGGGCCGGTGATCACGCTGCCAGCCTCCGGCGAGGTGATGCGGGCCGAGGCGACCACGCCCGGCATATCGCGAGCGACCTGGGCGTCGCAGGGCGGCGGCTCGGCAGGGCTCCCCGCGCGGGCGGCCCACTCCCGAGCGCGCTCCGCCTCCTCCGGATCCTCCGGCACCCGGATCACGGCCATGGGCTCTCCCCCCAGCTCCGTCGTGCACAGGAGCGGGGCGGGTTTATCCGGCCCCTGCACGGGGGCCAGGCGAATGACCTGCCTGACGGTCCACGCCGGATCCAGCGACGCCATCATGGCCGCCGTATCCGTCACCACCGACCGGGCGGCGATCTCGCCGCCGGGCACGCCGATGGTGATCGGGATGGTCGGG
>JAJRVX010000440.1:0-3219 GCA_024277095.1 Chloroflexota bacterium | reverse complement strand
TTCTCCGACCTATCCAGAGCGAAGTTGCGGCCTGCGATTGTCCTCGCGAATGCGGGGCGGGGTGATTGGATTCTATGAGCAAATCTTTCTGTATTTCAAAACCCGGCTTTTGCCCAGAGCTGGGTTTTCTGTTGGGGACCTTCCCTACTCGATGGGCGTTAGCCAGCGGTTCTCCTCGTCCCCTTCGGCCGCCCAGCCCTGGCGACCGTTGGGATCGACCACCTGCCACCATCGGTAGCCGTCCACATCCACGGGACCGCCGATGACCTTGAGCCGGGTTCCGGGACGCAGCCGGCGAGCCACCACGGAGTCCAGCCCCGCCTCGAACCGCATGGTGAGCACCTTGCCCTTCTGCGTGGTGACCACGACCTCATCGCCGCGGAGCACCGGGCGGTTCACCGGCCGTGGCTCGCCGATCTGCGGGCTCAGCCACTCGTCCTCCTCGTCGCCGTCCGCCACCCAACCCTCCAGGCCGCGCTTGTCCCGCACCTTCCACCAGCGGTATTGTTCCCCCTGCACGGGGCCTTCCAACACCCGGACGAGCGCACCCGGTGCCAGCCGCCCCACGCGCTGCTGTTCGATCCCGGGTTCCTCCCGCACGTTGAGCCCGCCGGCCGCGACCACCCGCGCCGGGTGCCCCGGCATGAGCACCGTCCCCGGCTCCGGCGTAGGGGTGAAGGTCGGCGTGGGGCCCGGGCGTGTCGTGGGCGTGGGGGTGGGGATCGGGGTGGGCGTCGCAGGCGGCAGGGTCGCCGTGGCGGGGGCGACGTCGGATGCCTCCGCCAGCGCCGGCGCGCTCGTGAGCGAGGTCGGTCGTGGCGTGCGCGTCGGGCGTGGCGCGAAGCTGCCGCACGCCAGGATCAGCAGGCTCACGAGGATGGTGATCAGGATGATGATGGGGTTGTGTGCTTTCCGTTGGCCCATGTCTCGTCCGTTCTCTCCGATGGCGTTGGCTCTCATGCTGGCGCTGGCGTGCGGCCGAGCGTGGAAGCTCGGCCTGCTGTGTATGGCCGGGCGTGAGATCTCGGTCTGCTCGTGGTCGTGTCTGCAGCGGCGCCAGTTCCCATGCTGGCGCTGGTATGCGGCCGGGCGTGGGAGCCCGGCCTGCTGTGTGTGGCCGGGCGTGGAAGCTCGATCGGCTGAGTGTGCCGTCCCTACTCGTCGCCCGCCGACAGGAGTAGCCTGAGCTGACGGGCGGTGTCCACCGCCTGTCCCTGCCAGTGGTTGTTCGCGAACAGATAGACGCTCTGCGCCTTCTCCGCCAGGGAGCGGATCTTCGGCACCCACTCCTGTAGCTCTTCGACCGAGTAGCTGTAGTCGTATCGCTCCCACGCCTGCTCGTGTTGCCACCACTTGGCCGCGTTGCGCCCGTGGAAGCGCACGTAGGCCACGTCCGCCGTCGCCCGGGCGATGGGTGGCACGAGCCCCCGCAGCCGTGGCTGATCCACGCAGCAGAATCCCATCCCCAGCCGCTCCAGCAGCTCGAAGGTCGCCTCGGTGATCCAACCCCGGTGGCGGAACTCGACCACCACGGGGAGGTCGGCCAGCCCCTCCCGCAGCCGCGCCAGGTACGCCCGGTTCTCGGCGTTGGCCTTGAAGGAGTACGGGAATTGGGCCAGCACGCAGCCGAACTTGTCCTGCTCGATCAGCGGCCGCAGCGCGTCCCGGAACGCGGCGTACGCCTCGGGCGTCGCCTCCTCGCGCTTGTGGGTGAGCACGTCCGTCGCCTTGAGCGTGAAGCGGAACCCGGGCGGCACCTTCTCGGCCAGCTGCGCCAGCGTCCTGGCGTTGGGCAGGCGGTAGTAGGTGAAGTTCAGTTCGCAGGCCCGAAACTCCCTGGCGTAATAGCTCAGCCACTCCTGCTTGGGTAAGTCGGGCGGATAGAAGGGCCCAACCCAGTCATTATAAGAAAAGCCCGACGTGCCAATGTACAGTTCGGCCATCGATCCCCCCTGGCGGCCATCATCATCTCGCCACCCCACCTAGGCAGGGCTCTCTTGCCTCTTCGCTGATTCGCTCTCTCGCTGATTCGCCCCCTCGCTGATTCGCTCCCCCGCTGACCCCCCATTCGGGCGGCAGGCTCGCCAATTCGCTGATTCGCCGACTCGCCTTCTCGCTCACTTGCCCACCCGCACCGTCTGCTCCAGACGGGCGTGATCGGAGCCGTCCACCAGCGGCAGGCGGGTCACGGTGGCCGGATCGTACATGCCCACCGCCAGCCAGTACTCCCCTTCCGGCGCATCGGGCGCCACCGACACCGGGTGGACGTCCGTTACGACCTCGCCGGGGAGCCACCCGCTCATAGGCAGGCCGCCGCCGCCCGGCGGGCTATCGTGCTGCCCGAGCAGCCCGTCCGGGCCCACCAGGTGCACGAAGACGGTGTAATCTGGCGAGGGCGCATCGCCCGCCTTCCAGTATAGCGTGACCTTCAGCTCCTCGCCCGGCTTGACGCGTGTGGGCTCCAGGTCGTATCCCAGCAATTGCACCCCGTTCTGCCACTGAGCCTTCTGGGTGTGTTGCATGCGTGGCGGTCCGAAGCGGCGCCATCGCTCAATGCGCATCGGCATGCCGCCCAGGTCGGTGCGGAAGGCCATCAGCTCCACCAGCGTGCCGTCGGAGGCCAGCGGCATCAGCAACCGGGAGTCCACCACCCGGGGACGCAGCCGGGCGCCTACGTCCCATGGATCCGTGCCTCGCACCACGCCCAGCGCCACCCGGTACTCCGGATATTGCGCCGTCCACCACGGCATGTCGCTGATCTCCAGCTTGATCGTCTCGCCGGGTTGCCAGCGACTGGTGGGATACCAGTATTGTACCCCGGGCCGCTCCGTCAGGTCCATGCCGCCGATCACCTGGCCCTCGCCGTCCAGCGGGTAGAGCGCGATGGCGTAATCCTCGTCCACGGGGCGCAGCGCCTGGAAGTAGAAGAAGAACCGCAGCGGGGTCTGGGGCATCTCCGTGTGGCGGCCGCTCCACAGGTCGAACCCGATCAGCCGCAGCGCGGGCTCGCCCTCGCCTGGCGGGGTGAATTCCACCACGGCCTTGTAGTCGGGCCGGGGATCGTCTACCCGGGCGAAGTCGTAGAAGCCATCGGGCAGCGGCTGCGGGGGAGCGCCGCGCTTCAGGAGCAGATAGCCATCCTCCGCCCGCACGATGCCGAACTCGCCCTGCCGGATCATGGCCTCGATATCGGCGAACATGTTGCGCTTGTTGGCCAGC
>JAJRVX010000439.1:0-3861 GCA_024277095.1 Chloroflexota bacterium | reverse complement strand
TCCACCAGGCCCTGCGATCGGAGCTGGCGACGGTGGAGGCGTGGATCGCCGATCCCGCCCAGGCTCCCCCCGGGTGGCTGGAGGAACAACGCGGGCAGGCCCGCCAGGTCCTGCGCCTGTTGGACATCGCCTATGTGGTCATTCACCGCGATCGCGTCCCGGCCGCCCTGGAACGCTACGTGGCCACGATCCTGCCGGTGGAGCTGATCGCGACGGAAGGGGGCATCGCTCTCTACCGGGTGCGGCGCGACCAGCTGTCCCCTCTCGACGAGATCGACCTGACCAGCCCGCAGGGGCGGCTGACCCTGGGCGAGGGATGGAGCCCGGCGGCCACGCAGCTGGCGGATATCCCCGCCGCCGTGTGGGCTCAGCGACGGGAGGTGCGCCTGCAGGTCCCCGCATCGGCGGATGTCCAGGGGATCGAGATCCGCATGTACGCGCCGGGCCCCGGACAGGAGGTCAGCCTCATCGTGAACGGGCGTGAGGTGGATCGACAACCCGTGCCGGAGACGTGGGGATGGGTGCGCTTCACCTGGCAGTCCGCCCTCCATACGGAGGGGATGCTCGCCATGCGGCTGCGGTTCTCCCAACGCTACGATCTGCCGGATATCGTGGCTAATCCGCTGATCCTCCCCGATCGGAGCCGGGTGGGCGGGACCATCGCCATCCGCAGCGCGGGCGAGGAGGTGGGCAATTTCGCCCATATCTACGTCAATGGGGTGGACCGATCGCCAAATCGGCGCGGGTACAACCTGGCGCTCCTGGACCCGACGACCGCCCAGGTGCTCGGGACGGCCTCCTTCGACACGCACGCCAGCGCACAGGCCAGCCAGGCCATGGCCGACTGGCTACGCTCGGTTCCCGAGGGTGTGTGGGTACTGGGCGCGGTGAAGGACGAGGCCTCGCTGAACCTGACGGAGCCGGCCGTGCAGGCCCTGCGGGAGATCGGGGTGATCACGGATTTGCGGGGACGGTTCCGTTGGAGCCACGCGTTCATCGGCGCCAGAGGCTGGGAGCCCGGCCGGGCGTGGGAGCAGGTCGAGGCCATCCGGCCGGCAAGCCTGGCGATCGGCGCCCCGCTGAGCCGGCCGGGCGTCGCGGCCGCGGCCACCACCCTGCGAGCGATCCCGGCCACGGATCACGAATGAGGGGACAGGGGACCCGATTCGGGGATGGGATGATGGGTCGCCCCCCTCCCAGAGCAAGTGGAGCATGGGAGCTCCACCTGCGGTGGCATGGGGACCGCCGCAGGTGATTCCCATTGTTCGCGCGCTCAGAGTCTCCAACGGGACCCGAGGAGGTCCCTCTGGAAATGCGCTCTGCCCTTTGTTGCCCAACACAAAGTTTTATACTATAATTTGGATGTTGCGAGCGCTAACTGTGCTTGCAACGAGGAGTGACGAACGGTGGGAACATCTCAACAGCCGGTTCGGGTCGCCCTGGTGGGGTGCGGATACTGGGGGCCGAACCTGGCCCGCAACTTCTACCAGATACCGGACGCCGAGCTGGTGGCGTGCTGCGACCTGAACGCCCAGACGCTACAGAAGATGGCACAGCTTTACCCCGGAGCGCGCATGACCGACGATTTCGGATCGGTCTGCGCGGACGAAACCGTGGACGCGATCGCCATCGCCACGCCCGCCCGTACCCACTACGCCCTGGCGAAGGCAGCCCTCCAGAGCGGCAAACACGTGTTCGTCGAAAAGCCGCTCGCGCTCAGCGTTCAGGAGGCGAGGGAACTCGTGGATCTGGCCGAGGCGAAGGGCTGTGTGCTCATGGTCGGGCACATCTTCCAATACAACCCGGCCGTCCGCTACATCAAGCGCCTCATCGATGACGGGGAGCTGGGCCAGATCTATTACCTCTACTCTACGAGAGTGAACCTGGGACGCGTGCAGAGCGATATCAACGCCCTTTGGAGCATCGCCCCCCACGACGTCTCCATTCTACTCTATCTACTGGGAAGCGAGCCAGAGTGGGTCAGCGCTCGCGGGGCCACATATCTGACGGATGGGATCGAGGACGTGGTCTTCATCGATCTGGGATTCCCGGGGGAGATCCTGGCGCACGTACACGTCAGCTGGCTGGATCCCAGCAAGGTGAGGCGGATGACCATCGTGGGGAGCAAACAGATGGTCATATACGATGATGTCGCGGACGAGGGGAAGGTCAAACTTTATGAGAAGGGCGTGTACCGCAAGGAGGAGCCGGGATTCGGAGAGTTCCAATACCGGGTTCACACCGGCGCCATCACGATCCCGAAACTGGACCTCGTGGAGCCCCTACGGGTGGAATGTGAGCACTTCATACAGTGCGTGAGGGAGAACCGTCGCCCCGAGACGGACGGCGAGAACGGATTGCAGGTCGTCCGCATACTGGAGGCCGCCCATGCCTCTTTGAAGCAAAACGGGCAGCCCCATCCGGTGAAACGCGCACGTGCACAAGCGTAGGGTTTCTGCGGTCTACCAGCTGTACTTCCGCATCGCGGGCGTGGGAGTGCTCGTGGGCAGGATGCGCACGCGCGGGGACACGCCCGCAGGCGGGGCGGATCGCATCCCGATCTCCGGGATCGTCCGGAGCATCGGCGTCGGGGATCGCAGTACCGCCGTCGGGGTCGGACGCACCTCACGAGGCTCGGACAGCACCGGCGGGGCCCACGTCGGCCGCAGGGTGGGCTCCTGCGACCCTCGCGTCCCCTCCCGGGCGGGCGTCGCACCCACGGGGCACGGGACTTTGGGGATACGCAGCACCTGCCCGACGTACAGGCGACTGAAGACGGAAAGATCGTTCGCCTTCATCAGATCCCACGGCAACACCCGGAACTTGCGAGCCACCTTAAAGAGCCAATCGCCTTTCTGCACCACGTACAGACAAGCCCCGGAGGCAACGGATGCCCGGCCGGCCAGGGGAGCGGTCCCGCCTTCAACCTGGAATTCGGCCCGCGACGAACTGCCCGCCGGGGGTACGCCGGGTGAGGTCGGGATGATGAGCTTCTGCCCCACGCGAATGAGATTGGGATCGGGGAGATGATTCAGCTGCTGAAGTCTCTCTACGGAGGTGTGATAACGCCGGGCAATGCTGTACAGCGTGTCGCCCGGGCGCACGATGTATGTATCCGGGTTGGACGCGGCCTGCGCCGGGCTCGCCCACGCCCCGAACCCGCTCGATACGATGAAGATGCAGAGGAACAGTACAGACAGGAATACATAGGTACGTTGCACCTGCATGGGGACCTCAGGGAGTCCCTGCGGGGGACAAAGTGGCGGGATAAGACCGAAAAAGGAAAAACCAGGGATAAAACCGGAAACAAACGCCGCAGGCTCCCTATAGCATAATATACTGGATGAATGGCCCGAAGTCAATAGGTCAAGAGTACGCCAACCGAGAGGATGCCGTGGGGCACGATCATAGGAGCCGAAGTACCATGAAGATAAGCGAATGGGCCCGGATCCTGCCCGGGGTAGAGATCGGGGAGGGGACCCGGGTGGAGGATTTCGTCATCCTGGGACAGCCTCCCCACGGCTCCGCTCCCGGCATGGAGACCACGGTGATCGGCAAGGAGGGCATCATCCGCTCCCACACGGTCATTTACGCGGGAAACCGGATCGGGGACCATTTCCAGACCGGACACGGCGTGATGATCCGGGAGCGAAACACCATCGGAGACCGCGTCAGCATCGGGACCGGGTCTGTGGTGGAACACCACGTGACGATCGGCAACCGGGTTCGCATTCACTCGCAGGCTTTCATCCCGGAATACTCCACCCTGGAAGACGATTGCTGGATCGGCCCCAACGTCGTGCTGACCAACGCGCTCCATCCCCTGTGCCCCAAGGCCAAGGCCTGCCTCAAGGGGGCGAC
>JAJRVX010000438.1:0-6191 GCA_024277095.1 Chloroflexota bacterium | reverse complement strand
TGGGGCTTTGGCCGGTGGCCCCCGGCCCCACGGGGCAGGTGAGGGGCTGAAAGTAAAATTCTTCGGAGGGGCTACCGTCCCTCCGAGCCACCCCAGAGATGCGGGGCCACGCTCCCGCATCGCTTAACTTGATACCAAGGCGTGGGCGCCCGGTCCAACGCCGATGATCCCAGTTTGACAAGCGGGAACAGGACGGGTATAATGCCCATCCGTGGGCAGGCTGGCCCGGTGGCCGCCTGCTTACCGCGTCAAGATCCAACTTGAACCGAACATGTACCGCCAGCACAAAGTTCTGGGACCTCCAGACGCGGTACAGGAGGCATGATCTCATGTATGCAATCATCGAGACGGGCGGGAAACAATACCGCGTGAGCCCGGGAGAGACGATCGAGGTCGAGAAGCTGGACGTGCCCGTAGGAGAAGAGGTCACGTTCGATCGCGTGCTGCTGGTCTCCGATGGAGAGAACGTGCGGGTCGGCCAGCCGCTGGTGGAAGGCGCGACCGTCCGGGCCCGCGTGCTCGATCAGGATCGACGTCGCAAGGTGATCGTGTTCCGGTATCGGGCGGCGCAACGGTATCGACGGAAGAAGGGGCATCGCCAGCCGTTCACGCGATTGCAGATCGATGCGATTGAAGTGTGAGCGTGGGATTGCAGACGGAGGGGTGAGAGATGGCACACAAAAAGGGTGGCGGCTCCAGCCGCAACGGTCGAGATAGCAAGTCCAAGCGCCTGGGTGTGAAGCGCTTTGATGGGGAGTTCGTGACCGCCGGCAGCATCCTGGTGCGCCAGCGCGGCACGAAGATCAAGCCGGGGAAGAACGTAGGTCTGGGGAGCGATTACACCATCTTCGCCACCATTGACGGCTACGTGAAGTTCGAGCCACATTCCCGCAGGCAGAAGCGCGTGAGCGTGTATCCCCAGCGCGTGGCTTAGGCCTCAGACGGAGGACCGGTTTTATGCGTAAAAATATTCATCCGAAATGGTATCCCAACGCGCGGGTGATCTGCGCCTGTGGCAACACCTGGACCGTAGGTGCCACGGTGGAGGAGATCCGCACGGACGTGTGCTCCCAGTGCCATCCGTTCTTCACCGGAGAGCAGCGCATCGTGGACACGGCCGGCCAGGTGGAGCGATTCATGCGCCGCCTGGAGGCGCGAGATCAGCGCGTGGCCGCCCGGAAGGCTCAGGCCGAGGCGCAGGCGGCCGTCAAGGAAGCCGAGCGTCGCGCCCGGCGGCGCGGCGAGAGCCCGGAGAAGGCCGCCGAGTTGGCGCGCAAGGCGGCGGAATCGGCCCAGGCGGAACAGGAATAACCGGTGGTTGTATCGCCCTGCAACGAGGGCAGGGTGGCAAGACGATGCTGACGAACGAGATGAGAGGGCAGAGATCGATTCTGCCCTCTCTTTCTGTTCCACGCCTCTAAAGGAGGACACATGCCGCACATACACCCACACACCGGATGGATCGAGCTGATCTGCGGCAGCATGTTCAGTGGGAAGACCGAGGAGCTGCTGCGCCGGGTGCGGCGAGCCGAGATCGCCCGTCAGAAGGTCCAGCTCTTCAAGCCCTTCCTGGACAACCGATACGGGATCGCCCGCATCGCCTCCCACAACGGCATGGCGCGGGAGAACGTCGTCGTCGTGCATACCGCCGCCGAGATCCTGGAGCGGCTAGACCCGGATACCACCGTCGTCGCCATCGATGAGGTGCAGTTCTTCGACTGGACCATCGCCGACGTGTGCAATGAGCTGGCCGATCGCGGGATCCGGGTGATCTGCGCTGGGCTGGACATGGACTTCCGCGGCGAGCCGTTCGGCCCCGTGCCCCTCCTGATGGCCCAGGCGGAATACGTGGACAAACTGCACGCGATCTGCGTCCGCTGCGGCGGCGAAGCCTCCCGTACCCAACGGATCATCGACGGCCGCCCGGCCCGCTACGATGATCCCACGATCCTGGTAGGGGCCAACGAGGTGTATGAGGCCCGCTGCCGCCACTGCCATGAAGTGCTCGGGCAGAGGGACCAGGAGAAATCCAACGAGGGCCCAGAACCATAAGCGCCCTCTTGGGATGGGTGGCGGCAGACAATGTCCTCCGCCACCCGAAAGGCCCAACCTAGAAGACCATATCCAGGCCCAGATAGCGTAGCCCCAGGTAGAACCCCGCGGCGAGCAACCCGGTCAGCGGGATGGTCAGCAGCCACGCCAGCGCGATCTCCCGGGCCACCCCCCAACGCACCTGCGAGACCCGCTGGGCGGCGCCGATGCCCAGGATCGACGAGCTGACCACGTGCGTGGTGCTGACGGGCCCGCCCATCCAGGAGGCCACAGCCACCACCAGGGCTGAGCTGACCTGGGCCGTGAAGCCGTGTACCGGCCGGATCTTGTAAAAGCGTCCGCCGATGGTGCGGATGATGCGCCACCCCCCAACGCCCGTCCCCAGGGCGAGCCCACCAGCGCTGGCGGCCAACACCCACATCGGGATGTAGAAGCTATCCTGGAGCCCCAGGGTGATCAGCCCCAGCACGATGATGCCCGCCGTCTTCTGCGCATCATTGGAGCCATGACTCAGCGCCAGGGCCACAGCCGTTACCGTCTGGGCGCGCCGAAAGAAGGCATTGATGCGCGGCGTGGCGCCACGGGACAGGAACAAGATCGTCTTCATGGCCAGATACCCCACGAGCAGGCTGACCAGGGGAGCCACGAACAGGGCGATCAGGATCTTCTCCAACCCCGTCACCTGGATCACATGCGGCCCCTTCGCCATAGCGGCCGCGCCGACCAGGCCACCGACCAGGGCGTGGGAGGTGCTGGACGGGATCCCCGCCAGCCAGGTGACCACGTTCCACACGATCGCCGCCAGCACCCCCGCCATGATCACAGCGAATTGAATGGACTCCGGCGCGACGACCTCGCTCCCGATGGTGCGCGCCACGGCCACGCCCAGCAGGAACGGCCCACAGAACTCCGCGATGGCCGTCAGCGTCAACGCCTTGCGTGGGCTCATGGCACGTGAGGAGATGATCGTGGCCACGATATTACTGCTATCGTGCAGCCCGTTCAGGAAGGCGAACACGAGAGCGACCGCCACCAATCCACCCGCCAGGACCTCTATGGACATATCCACCCCAAGACAAGAAAGGAATCATTATGTTGCATCAAACCGCCTCGATCTTCCGGCCAAGGCAAACGAGGGCCGGTCAGGCCCCCGCCGTTACCCTGTCGCTCACATCATCGGCCGTCCGAGAGCGCGTTTGAAAATTCACCGGACAGATCAAAGGCAGAAAAAGGCGATTCCCGGAGGGACTCCGCCCTCCGGGCCTCCTCACGGCAGGAACAACGGGGCTCCTCCGACACGCTCCGAAAGCGGGACCTCCCTTCCGCCTCGATCCGGGGGTCACGCATGATCCTCGGGGCCGGGACGGCCTCCGTCCATCCCATGCGGCCCCTCGATCCAGCTCTCGCCATCGGCCCAGACCTCCTTCTTCCAGATGGGCACGATGGCCTTAATCCGCTCGATGGCGTACCGGCAGGCGTCGAACACCTCCGGGCGATGAGGCGCCAACACGGCGATGATCACCGACGCCTCACCGATCTCCAGCTTTCCCAGCCGATGCTGGATCCCCACCGCCTGAATGGACGGCCAGCGCTCCCGGATCTCCCGCCCGATCTGAGCCAGCATCTCCTCCGCCATGCCCGGATACGCCTCGTACTCCAGGTGATCGACCTGGCGATCCCCTGTGTGATCCCGCACGGTCCCGACGAAGACGGCGACCGCCCCGCACGAGGGCAAGGCGATCCGCCGCATTAAGGCATCCAACGATAGCGGCTCCGTGGTCAACTCGTACACGTCGTGGGATCCCGAGGGAGATCCGCCGCTCACCGGAGGGAAGATCGCGACCTCATCTCCATCCTGGAGCCGGACGTCCGGTGAGGCGTATCGGCGATTCACGGCCAGATGCAACCCACGCCAGCCGATCCCGGCCTCCGGATAGGCCCGATCCAACGCGTCGACCAGGTCCCCCAGAGAGGCGCCGGCGGCCAGCTCCCATGCCAGGCCGTCCTTCCCAATCCGCTCCCTGAGCGAGGCGAAGAACCGAACGGTGACCCGGATCCTCCTCTCCTCACCATTCATCTTCTGTCCCGGCATGCCAGTCCCCACTCTTCCCTCCCCGCTTCGCCAGCAAACGGATCTCGCCGATCACCATGCCCCGTTCCACGGCTTTCGCCATATCATAGATCGTCAGCGCGGCCGCGCTCACGGCGGTCAACGCCTCCATCTCCACACCGGTCCTTCCCCGACAACGCACGGTGGCCGTGATGACCACCCGGCTCCTCTCCTCATCCAGCGCGAAGTCCAGGCCCACATAGGAGAGCGACAGCGGATGGCAGAGCGGGATCCACTCCGACGTGCGTTTGGCCGCCATGATCCCCGCGATCCGGGCAGTGGCCAACACATCGCCTTTGGGCAGATCCCCCTCGCGGATCAACCGGAGGGTCTCCGGGCGCATCCGCACCTCCCCGCGAGCGATCGCCTCCCGCTCCGTCTCCGGCTTGCCTCCCACATCGACCATGCGAGCCCGACCCTGCTCATCTAAATGCGTGAGTTCGCCCATCAGTAAACCATCTCCCCCCGGACGAACGCCGCCGTGCGAGGATCTCGCGGCGCCTCGAAGAACGCCTCCACCGGAGCCACCTCGATCAGGTGACCGTCCAGCAACAGCCCAGCCCGGTCCGCCAACCGACGGGCCTGGAACACGTTGTGCGTCACCAGCACCACCGTCGTCCCCTGCTCCCGATTCACGCCGGCGATGATCTCCTCGATCAAAGCCACGTTCGCCGGATCCAGATTCGCGGTCGGCTCGTCCAGCAGCAACACCTGCGGCCGGATCACCAGCGCACGCCCCAACGCGACCCGCTGCGCCTCCCCGCCAGAGAGGGTCTGCACGGACATGCGCGCCAGGTCGCTCAGGCCTAGACGTTCCAACGTCTCGCTGACCACCGGCTCTAGCGGCTGCCTCCTCAGCCGAAGCCCATAGGCGACGTTGTCGTACACGCTGCCCCGAAAGAGCACCGGCCGCTGAAAGACCATCGTGACCTGGCGCCGTGCCGCCAGCGGCACCGGGTTGCGCCCGTTGGATACCAGCGATCGGAAGGTGATCGTGCCCCGGTCGGGCCGCTCCAGGAAGTTCAGGAGACGAAGCAGCGTGCTCTTGCCCGCCCCGCTGGGCCCGACCAGGACGAACAACTCACCCTGATAGATGTCGAGAGCCAGCACGCGCAGCACCGTGCGGCCCCCATATCGTTTCTCCAAGCCTTCCAGGCGATAAGCGATCTCTCGCGTCGGATCAGCGCGACAGTCTTGCATTCAGCCGGCCTTGCAATTGCAACATGGTCGCGTTGGCGAGGAAGGACAGCCCCAGCAACACCAGGCTCAGCGCGATCGCCAGGGCGAAGTCCCCCCGCCGGGTCTCCAACACAATCGCCGTGGTTAGCACCCGCGTGCGCCCGGCGACGTTCCCCCCGACCATCATCACGGCACCCACCTCGGAGATGATCCCCCCAAAGCCGGCGATCACGGACACCACGACCCCCACCCGCGCCTCGCGCAGGATCGTCGCGGTGGCCTGGCGGGTCGTAGCCCCCAACGACAGCGCCTGTAGGCGCACGGCTGGGTCCACGCCCATCACGGCCGCCATCGTGAGCCCGGCCACCAACGGCGTGGCGATGATGACCTGGGCCAGGATCATCGCCTGCGGGGTGAACAGCCACCTCAGATCGCCCAAGGGGCCACTGCGGGACAGCAACAGATAGACGAACAGGCCGACGACCACCGGCGGCAATCCCATCCCGGTGTAGAGCAACGCGATGATCAACCGGCGGCCCGGGAAGTCATAGAGGGCCAGCCAGCTCCCCAGCGGGATGCCGATGATCGTGCTGAGCAGCCGGGCCACACCGCTGACCCCCCTAGACAGGCGAACGATCTGCAACAGGGTGGGGTCGCCCTGAGCGATCAGGGAAAGCGCCTGTTGAAAACCCCGAGTGATGATCTCCATCCGTTATCCATCCTCGTTCATGGCGGGGAGGCCCGCTCCGGGGTGGCCTGGATTATAGCATGCGGCCCGACGCATGCCAAGACCACCCCACGCGGCGATTCCCCACGTCGCAGAGCGTGTTTGAGGGTATGGGTGAGGGCC
>JAJRVX010000437.1:0-11995 GCA_024277095.1 Chloroflexota bacterium | reverse complement strand
CCAGGTCCTTGCCGGCGAACCAGTCCCGGGTGTGGAGGTTGTTGTACGTTGGGCACGGCTGGATCACCTCGAGGTAGGCCAGCCCGGGGTGGTTGATGGCTCTCTGGATGAGGTCGACCAGCTGGCGGATGTTATAGGCGTATCCCCGCCCGATCCATGTGAACCCGGAGGCCAGCGCCAGCAACAGCGAGTTCACCTGCCCTTGCATGTTCGGCTCCGGCAGGCTCTTGGTCTGCAGCCCCAGGGGAAGCGTGGGGGAGGCCTGACCTTTGGTCAAGCCGTAGACCTCGTTGTTGTAGAGGATGTACGTCAGATCGACGTTTCGGCGGCCGGAGTTCACGAAATGTCCCGCGCCGATGGCGAACCCATCGCCGTCGCCGCCGACGGCGATGACGGTGAGTTCCGGGTTGGCCAGCTTGGTCCCCATCGCGTAAGGGAGCACACGGCCGTGTAGCGTGTGCACGCCGTACGCGTTGACGTGGTATTGCGTCTTGCCGGAGCAGCCGATGCCGCCGAAGATGGCCACCTTATGAGGGGTCAGGCCGAGCTTGGCCAGGGCCTGTTGCAAGGCGTTCAGGATCCCGTAATCTCCACAGCCGGGGCACCAATCGATCGGGTCCTCTACCTGGTAATCTTTCGCTGTGATCTTCGTCATGGTCATCGTTGCCATGTTCGTTCCACCACCTTTCACTCACTCGTATGGGTTGCGCAGGACGATCCGCCGCTCGGCGGTGCCTTCGTGGATGGTCTTGAGGGCCCAATAGACTTCCTGGCCGGACATGGGGCGACCGTTGTATTTCAGGATCAGGTGATCGCTGGCACGCCCGGTGTGCGCCCGGAGGAGCTCCGCGAACTGCCCGGAGTAGTTGGACTCGACGGCGACCAGGGGGGAGGCGTCCTCGATCAGGGGGGCGATCGCCTCCGCCGGGAAGGGCCACAGCAGATGGACCTGCACCAGCCGCGCGGAGATCCCATCTGCCTTGAGCCGATCCAGGGCCTCCAGAATGCTGCCCTTGTTCGAGCCCCAGCTCACGATGGTGAAGGCGGCGTCCACGTCGCCGTATACCTTGAGCTTCTCCTCCTGGGGGATCTCCCGGGCGACCAGCTCCAGCTTGCGCATCCGCTTTTCCATCATCTGCTCGCGGATCACCGGATCCTCCGTGACCCGCCCGTATACGGTGTGCTCGCCGCCGGTGAGCCAGTGGATGCCGCCCGGCTGTCCCGGGAACGCGCGCGGGGAGATCCCCGATTCGGTGATGGCGAAGCGCGGGTAGTGTTTGCGGCCGTTGTCCTCGGCGGTGGGCGTATAAAACTCCCCTCGCTCAATGCGAATGGTCTCCGTATCGAAGGGGCGCACCGTTTGCGTGGTGCTGGCCATCGCCTTGTCGACCAGGTGGATCACGGGCATCTGATAGCGCTCGGCGTAGTTGAACGCGTGGATCGTGTCGTAGAAGGCTTCCACGATGTCGCCGGAGGCCAGGACGATGCGGGGGAATTCGCCGTGGCCGGCGTGGATGGCGAGCATCAGGTCGCCCTGCTCGCTGCGAGTGGGCAGGCCCGTGGAGGGGCCGCCGCGCTGGTAGAGGGTGATCACCAGAGGCACCTCGTTGATGCCCGCCCAGCCCAGGCCTTCGACCATCAGGGAGAAGCCGGGGCCAGAGGTCGCCGTGGCCGTTCGGGCACCGGTCAAGGCCGCGCCGGAGGCCATCGCGATGGCGGAGAGCTCATCCTCCGTCTGCACGATGACGGCCAGCCCGTCCTTGCCATTGCGCAGGGGGAAGTTGGCATGAGCTTCCAGGAAGACGCTCTCGTCCGTTGCGGGGCTGATGGGATAGTAAGTCTGGAAGGTCAATCCGGCGGCCAGCTTGCCCAAAGCCACTGCCTGGTGGCCGTTGATGAGCAGACGGTGCTCATCGATGTCCATGGGCACCAGGCGGAAGTCAAGATCGTGGGTGTCGAAACGCTCGTGGACGAACTCGTAAGCCAGCTCCACCGCCTGTACGTTCATGTCGATGATCTTGGCCCGGCCCGGGAAGGTCTTCTCCAGCGCTTTGGCCAGGTAGTCGGAGGGGTAGTCCAGCAGGGCGCAGGAGATGGCCACCGCGATGGTGTTCAGCGTGCGATCCGCGATCGCCTTGGGGACCTCAAGCTTCTTGGCCAGGGCGCTGGTGATCTCGTCGTAGGACACCGCGTAGGTCTGCACGCCTCGTCGGCGGGCATCCTCCAGAAGGCCGCCCGTGGTGGGGGGCAGGTCTCTCTCCTCCAGATAGGCGCTCAGATCGTTCCGCAGGCGCTCTCCCAGGAACGGGATCCGGTTCAACGGTGTGTCCGCATGGCTGGTATTGTAGACGATGCCGCCGCCGTGCACGACGGCGATGGCGTGGCGGGCCAGGCTCTCCGCCTCAAAGGTCGTCAGCAAGTCCGCCGTCTCACGATGACAGGTGACCGGATAGTGAGCCACGCGTACGTCGTAGTAGCTGTGGCGTCCTTTGATGTTGGAGTAATACTCTCTTCGGCCATAGAGGTGGAGTCCCCCAATGGCGCAGGCACGGGAGAAGATCCCCGCTGCCGTGTCTACGCCACTCCCCTGGGGGCCACCCACCCGCCAGGCCAGCTCTTGTTGCTGTTTGCTCACAGATACCTCCTTAGGACTGAAGTAGTGGGTATGACCGCGTCATCAGGGAGACGAGGCGGCCGGAACGAGTCGAATGGGATGTGAAGCCGGGCGTGATCCATCAATCAAAGCTCCTGTCCCTCCTTGATCCCCGTGGCGCAAGGGATCGAGTGGGTGTTTGCTAGGGTGAAAACACCAGGGCAGACAAGCCGATGCGTGGGAGATGATGGCCCCGTGGATGAGCAGCGGATGGCTCCCCTGTGCCCTTCGGACCTTACCGTGATAATCAATCGATAACTCCACTTCTGGGGTGGTCGACTCCGCCTGGTCGGGCCTGACCTAATGGCTCTTCCGGCGTCATAGATGCGTCCACCTTCTTTGATGCGCCTGACCCGCGGGGCGTTGCATCGATTCGATGTGAGGAACACAAGTGGACGGATCCCCCGCGCGATGAAAGAGCCGATAAGGAGGCGTGTTTGGGTCGTTTGGGGATCGAAAGAGGGGCCTCACACGTCGATGGCGGTCGCCCCGATGGAGTGCGAGGGGAGCTTGTAGGCGCCGTCGGGGATAGGGATTTTGGACGTCATGGGGGAATAACAGCGTGGTCCGATGCTGGCGTCGGAGATCGCGTAGGCGAGAGCGTGTGCCTTTCTCGGAGGGCGGTAGGGAATCGAAAGCGGATGGTTGTGGATTCAAAGGGAACGGTCTCGCATCTCCGACCATGCTGTTTGTTGCCTTCGCATTTGCGCTTGTGATATCGTCGGGATCGGATCAAGCATTGGGTGGGAGAGGTCTCCTGATCCCTACACTCAACCTTCCCTCTCGACGGCGACCGGGTCTGTAAACTCCGTTCCCTATTCGGAGCGAGATTTGGGGAGATGGCCGTCAGAACGCGCTCTCAGACCCAGGCTCTCCTTTCCTCTCATAATTCTGCCTTAATTCGGCCGGTCGCGCAAGAATCACGGAGGCTACGGTAGTGTGCCTTTTTCGGCGGAGATACGGTGGAGGGCTTTGAGGGCGCGATTGAGAAATGCCGTTGCCTCTGCGGCGGGGAGGCCCGGAGGGGCTCCGCCCTTCCGGAAAAAGCCCTTCTCCCGCCTTCGACCTGCCTGCGAAGAGGGCCGAGAAAGGCAGGTGCAGGCTGAAAAGTGAGGTTTCCGTGGAGGGAGCGCCCCTCCACACCTCCCCTCGTCGAGCTGGTAGCTGGGGGAGCCCCTCAGACATCTTGTCGGTAGATTTTCAGATGCGCTCTGAAGATCGCAATACTTCCTGATCGAGGAGGGAGAGGACAAAATTCTAATCATGAAAGGGGGCTTAACTTTATGAAACTCGTAACATTCTTTTATTGACACTATCTGCTTTTTGTGGTATGATTTATTTGCTAACTTGGTTTAGAGGCCGTATCGCTCCGCGGTGGTAAACCGTTTGCCTCTTTGTAGAATGATTGCAGAAACGGAGAGACCCGGAGGAAGCCCCCAATGCTCACGGCTGCGCTCGTGATTCTCGCACTGCTGATGTGGCTGGTAGTGCAGACCGTCAAGGGATGGTGAGTTCATCGTCGAGCTCTCTTTCCTAGCTGGCAAAGATACGCCCACTGCATCGCCCAGAGATCGCCCTCTTCACGTTATCGAGTGGCCATGACCGGCTGAGAGCCAGATCCCCTGAAGTCGGGGATGGCTATCTCGTCTCCTCTAGAAACCGAGCGTTCATGGGAGACGTGTGGCACGTCTCCTCCTTCCCGCCTCCCTTCTTGATATCCACGAGCGTTTCATTCCGCTTTGTATGATGGCATTCTGGCGCGACGGCGCCACGTTTCGCGCCTGTCGCGACAGAAGAGGAGCCTTCACTCCGAAGGCCGGAAATGTGTAGATGAGGAAAGGCTCGCGCCGTTCGGCAGGCGGGATCTGTCGATGGGATGACGGAACGCATCGATTCCATCACCTCGCGGCGCGGGCATCCTCCATGGTCAGCATGTGCAGGAAGGCCTCCGCCTCCTCCTGGGACATGGGGGCCGAGATATGCAGCGCGAACCCTCGTCCCCCCAGCTCGCGCACGATGGTGCGGGCCCCCTCCGGGGTCACGTACAGCTGGCATAGCTTGCCGCCGTCCCGGATCCGCTTCAAGAGGGGCAGCCACTCCTCGGGAGGGGGGGCGCCGTCTCCCGGGATCCATTGGATGCCGCGCAGCCGCTCGATGGAGAGGAGCATGTCCAGGTGAGGGATCTGCCCCTTGCCGTCGAGGTGGTAGAAGCCGTGGTCCAGCGCATCGCAGCACGCGGTGAGATCCGGCAGGACGAAGCGCTCAAACATCTGCGGCGAGATCATGTATGAGAAGTCGCTTTGGAGCATGTAACATCGTCCGGGGGACCAGATGGTCGCCCAGGGGGTGGTCCCACGCCCCGCCCGGCGGATGATCTCGTACAGCTCGTCGTAATAGCGAAGCCAGACCTGGGTGATCTCACCTACCAGCCGTTCCACCTCCTCCGGGGCATCGATGAGGTCGACCAGGAGCTGCTGGGTGGTGCGCAAGGAGGCCAGCACATCCAGATTGCCGCCCAGGTCGGTATGGGCCACGGATACCTGATCGCCCCAGCGCTCCACGGCGAGGCGCGTCAGCTCTCGCACGCGCCGCCACCAGATGTTATCGGGATCGTATCGGATGCGGATCTCATCCAGGGGGAGGGGGTCGGCCCGTTCGAACCAGACGGTCTCGGTCGTGGAGTAGACCCTGGATCCCAGGAATCCGGCCAGGATCCCCGGTCCGAAGTTCGGCCACCATTTGGGCCAGGCGTCGCCGTAGAAGCGCCGAGCCTCCAGATGGGCCTGGTAAAGATCGAGCACCTGATCGGCGGGCATATCGAGGGGATAGTTGCTGGTGAAATGATGGACCTCCGGTAAGGGGGCATCCTCTGGCGATTCCACGCCCTCGATGATGACCAGGGGGCGATCCAGCTCGCCGGCCCACCAGGCCGACCAATCCCGTTCCACACGTTCCCAATCCTCTTGTGTGAAATGCACCTGAATGCTCATGGGGGATTGCGCTCCTTCTATCAGGGTTGCTTTATTGTGACATAGTGCGGGGGATTGTCAAGACGGTGGCGCTGCTGGGGGCTCGGAGGGGCGCCAGCCTCCCCGAAGGGGACGTCCACCCGCCCTTCGCCTGCTTCATGGGGCTGGCGGATGTGCATGAGGTGAAGCGAACGGGCCCCTCCTGATCCCAGGAGGGGCCCGTTGATGTGTGACCCTCTGCGGCTTGTCGTCGCTAGAAGCCGATGCCGTCTCGCATGACGAGCGGCAGCCAGAGCTTATAGAGCGCTGGCGTCGGCGTGCTCGTCGGTGTTGCGGTGGGCGTCGCGGTCGGCGTGTTCGTCGGTGTCGGCGTGTTCGTCGGTGTCGGCGTGTTCGTCGGCGTCGGCGTGTTCGTCGGCGTCGCGGTCGGCGTAGGCGTCGGTGTGAACGCCTGCTCGCCGAAGTCTATGACGTGCGTCTGGCCGGCGATAACCGAGACGGATACGATATCCGGGCTGGTGCTGGCGTATCCGGCCGGCTGTTGCTCCTCAACCGTGTAGTCGCCGGGCCACACCGGGGAGAACTCGTACCAGCCGGATGGGAAGGTGGTGTGGGTCGTCTGGATGATGGTGCTCCCCTGCTTGAGATACACCGTGACGCCGGAGATCCCGGTGGTCTCCTCATCGGGCGGCCACGGGTTGCGATGCCCATCCCCGTTCTTATCGATGAACACGTAGCCAACCACCTGTCCCACGCCAGGGGCCTCATCGGCGCCGATATCGAAGCCGCTGCCTCGGGGCCGGCTGTCTCCGTCGATGTCCGTGGTCACGCCGGCATTGATCCCCTGATCCATGGCGGTCGAGCTGGGGCCGATGTGGTAGTCCCAGTTGGGCGGATCGATGAAGTCGGGTGTGCCAAGGAGATTGTTTGTCGTTGTGATCGTGGTCCCCGGATCGGCTATGGAGTAGGCGGGATACCACAGCGTGTAATCGGCCAGGACGGCCACGGTGTCGGTGACCGTGGTGCTGATCCCGATCGTGTGTCCGGAGAGGATGGTATTCGTCATATTCACCGTGGTGTACGGGCCGGCGACCAGGCCGGTGCCGTTATTGTCGGCGATCGTGTTGTGGCGCAGCCTCGCCCGAAGAGGAGTTCCTTGCAGATCGGCGGTGCCTTCCAGGTAGATGCCATCTCCCTGTCCGGACGAGGGGCTGGCGAGGTTGTCCGCGACGATGTTGTTATCCATGTCCAGCGTGCTCCCAGAGGCGTACAGGCCGCCGCCTTCGCCCGCGGCGCTGGGGTTGGCCGTGTTGCTGATGATGGTGTTCGCTTGCAGGGATACGGTGCTCTCCTCGAAGGACAGGCCACCGCCTTCAGGGGTCATCTCCCTGCCCGCGGTGTTCCCCCGCACCGTGTTCTCCTGCATGGTCACGGTGCTGGACCGGGCGTATACCCCACCTCCGTGTCCGCCGCCGTTGCCGCTTGCGGTGTTGTTTCGGATGGTGTTGTTCCACAGATAGGTGGTATTGCTATACACCGCGATGCCACCGCCCCAGCCGGTGCCCAGAGTGCTGGCGGTGTTGGCCTCGACCACACTCCCGTACATCCTCAGGTTGCTCACATAGGCGTATATGCCGCCCCCAAATCCCGTGGTGTTCGTGGTGGTCGCCGTGTTGCTGATGATGACGCAGTTGGTGATGGTGGTGGTGCCCGGGCTTTCCAGATCGCCTACGATGTAGACGCCGCCGCCGGCATCATTGGTTGTCGGCGTGGAGCCAAAGCCGGTCGCGTTTCCTCCGGTGATCCGGAACCCTTCGATCGTGGGGGTGATGCTCCCGCTGATCACAAAGACGCGGCCGAGCCCATTCGCGTCCAGGGTGGTGAGGTTGGGGTCGGACGAGGGGGTTCCGGTGAAGTCGGCACTGTAGCCGCCTCGGATCAGCACCGTCTTGGTGATGTAGACGATCTGTGTGATGCCATTGCGTGCGTGCACATCCGTGTAGACGCCGGTGGCGACACGGATCTCGTCGTCGAAACCGGCCACATCTACTGCGTGCTGGATGGTGGCACAGGGAGTTGCGCTATTCGTGCAGTCGTTGCTCGCATCGCTGCCTGTGGGGGCTACGTACCGGATGGTGCCGGTGCCTGCGGCCGCCTGAACGGAGGTCGGGCCGGTGGCGAACAACGCGAGTAATGCCAGCAATAGCATGGTCAGGGCGAAGGCCCCTACAGACAGGGCGATGCGATGACGTGCATGTGAGAGTGAGATCTTCATAAGAGATCGCCTCCTTTCTGATTGCCCAAGCGATGGGGGTGAATTCTCTGGATTCAGTCTCGACATGGAGAGACGCGATGCAGGATCGCTCAGTTCTGAGAGAATGTAGAGAGCTGAGCCCGTGTGTTTGTACAAGAGGATGAACGAATTGACTCGCCTGGCAGGTTACGAAGCGCGTGGCTTCGGAGGAGCCTCCTTCCGACCAGGAGTGTAACACATACAACCTGAGGTGTCAATCGTTCCTCCTTACCTAACGTTGGGATGGAAGCCCCCCATTGTTCCGGTGGAGGATATCCCGGCTGGTGATGCCAGCACGCAGCGGTTCATAAAAAGAAACGTTCGAGAGGCGGAAAGGATATCGTTCTCCGGCTGTGAGTGCCTCTTCGCCGTCGTGGTTCAGCGCCGCCGCGCGGCGAAATCGGGGACGGGCACTGGGGCGCCGCCTCGCCGCACCGACTCCTGAGAGAGCGGGATGACGGCGCTCCAGGTCACGGCGTCGTATACGTCGATGGGGGGCGGGGTGTCGTTCCGGATGGCCTCGATGAAGTCAAGCAGGACGAAGAAGTCACCGCCGCCGTGACCGGCCTCCGTGGCCCTCTCCCCCCATCGTCGCCAGGCCTTGTCCTCGTAGCGCTCCGCATATGTCCACAGGGAGCTCCAGGTCGCCTCGCCCCTCTCGGGATCAGGTGGGCTGGCCCCCGGGTCGTGCCCATCGATCCAGATCAGCGGGGGCTCCCCGTCGTGGCGCGGGGAGACGTATGCCCCCCGGGTGCCTTGCAGCACGTAATGGGTCATGTTGTGCGGGCGGGGGGATACCCAGTCCACGCGCAGCACGATCAGCGCCCCTCGCTCGGTCTGGATCACCGTCGTGGCGGAGTCTCCGTGTTGGAAGTATCCGGGCCGCGCGGCGGGGTGATCGGCCCCCAGCCGCTCGGCCGCGTAGCGATGAGCCGCCTCCTCCCTCGTCATCCATGTCGCCAGGCTCACCAGCCGGTCCGTGCGATTGATCCCCAGCCACTGGGCCACCGGCCCCAGCGAGTGTGTGGGGTAGCTGTTGCCGTTCACCTCCCGGCGGTAGCGCCCGCGCCAGGTCAGCTCCCCGTTCTCATCGAACAGCAGATGGCGGCAGTCATGGATGTAGGCGCCCTCCGCGTAGGTCAGGTCGCCGAAGAGGCCATGGCGCACCATGCTGAGCACCAGCCGGTTGGGGCGCGTGTAGCAGTAGTTCTCGGCCATCATGTAAACGCGATCGGATGCCTCCGCCGCCTCGATCAGCGCCCATCCCTCCTCCAGCGTGCAGATGGCGGGCACCTCACTCAGTACGTGCCTGTCCGCCGCCAACGCCTGGATCGCCTGGGCGGCGTGCAGGAGCAGGGGCGTGGCGATGAGCAGGGCATCGCAGTCGCCCCGATCCAGCAGGTCCTCGAACCGGGAGAAGGTTTGGATCTCCGGGTCTCGTTTGCGCCAGGTCTTCAGCACCTCAGGATCGGGGTCGCATATGGCGGTGAACCTCACCCGATCGCTCAGGTGGGAGGCCGCCTGGTGAAATGCCAACGCCCGGCGGCCGCCGACGGCTCCCATCTTGATCGGCGTCGTGTGGGGCAAGGGGGACCTCCTTCGCTCAGGGATGGGATGGCCGGTCAGGGCCGCGGCGGCCGCGACCCTGACCGCTCCCCGGGAGCGTGCCGTCACTCACATTGCCATGTGTAGTCCGTGCGCAGCCAACAGCGGGGCCCGATCTGCTTGCCGGGCCTGTAATAGGTGATGCGCCACACGCTGCCCGGCCTCCCGCCACCGATCCGAATCCATCCCAGCCTGCTTCGGGCCTTGTTGCGGATCACCAACCCCTGGTTGGGCTTGCCGCCCAGGGATACGGGGACCAGCCACTCGCCCTGCTTCAGGATGCCTAGATCGCGCAGCTCATCCGCCAGCCAGTCCAGGTCTCGCGTCTCCACACCCGGATCGCATCCGGATTGCCCGGGGAGCCGCAGCGCGATCTCCAGGCGCGTGGGATCGCAGCCGGGGACCCAGTACAGGTCGAAGAAGTCGGCGGCTGTCAGGGCGAACGGCAGCAGGTAGCGCCCGTTCACCCAACCCTGTTTGTTGGCGACGGCATCTCGGACCAGATACCACGGGCTGCCGCTCACGTCCACGGGGCCGTCCAGGATCGTCACGACCCCGTTGGGTGGGATCGTGTAGAATTTCGGATTGTGCACGCCCGGTCCCGTCCGCATGTTCAACCCGTCCCACGCGCTTACCGGATCGACGCGGGCCAGGCTGCCGATGGGGAACATGCCGCCCATTTCGGCGATGAGGTCCGCCGCTCGGTTGATGGCGATGATCCACAGCGGCGGGGGCTCCGGCTGTAGCGCCAGGTTGGCCTGTCCCACCAGACGATTGGAGCTGTCGAAGGCTACGATGCCGTCGAATTGAAGCGGTGAGGTGGCGTCCATCTCCAGAGCGGCGGCCTCGTCGCCCACGAAGACCCCGCTGATGACGCGGGCGAGCCCACTGCGAAGGATCGGATCGTTCTTGTCGCGGTAGCCCATGAGCAGGAGCTCATCCCCCGTGCGCACGCTGGTGGCGTCGCCCAGCCGGACGGCGGGCAGGGTGACGGAGGTAAGGGGGCGGTAGTCCGCGTCGCGGGTGATCTGGAGCAGGACCAGATCTGCCGTCAGGTCCACCGAGAGGACCTCGGCGTAGTAGGCGAGATCTGCCAGTTGCTCCGGCGAGGCGCTCCTGTATACGAGCACCTCGGCCCCCAGGGGCGGGGCGCCGATCTGTTCGTAGTTGGCCAGGATCAGCCCATCGGATCGGATGATGACGCCCGTGCCGCTAGGCGGGTGCATCCCCGGCCCGGGTATGATCAGGACCAGCGACCTGCTGAGCTGGCGGATGCGCTCCGCCAGGGTGGGCGTGGGGCTGGGCTTCGGCGTGGGCGTGGGCGGCCTGGGGGTCGGCGTGGGCGGGACCGGCGATGGGGTCGGCGTAGGCGTCGGCAATTCATCGTGGAACCAGCGCCAGATCCCGTCTACCTGAGCCAGGTGGGCGACCTCGCCTCGTTGCCATTCCTGGCCGTCACTACGGCCCGTGACGGTGTAGGCGATCTCGGCCACGTGGCCGTAGCTGCGGCCACGATAGATCCAGGTGTCCAGATAGCGGACCTCCTCATAGTCGATTCGCAGCACCTCATAGGTTCGGGTGGCTTCTTGATATGCGGCGAACGCTTCCTTTTCGATGACCTGCTTGCTGTGCGGATGGAGGAGATCATAGGCCCTGTCGTAGTCACGCTCGTTGAGCCAGCGATGGATCAGCTTCAGCGTCTCCTCCGGTCTGGGCACCAGGTTGACGGTCACCATCCCCTGCATTAGCGGGTAAACCGATTTGGGCTCGAAGCCGGGGGCGCTGACTTGAAGCTGTTCCTGTTCGGTGGCCCGGACGCGGAAATATCCCTCGCTGTCGGTGGTGACCGTCTCCAGGCTGGAACGCACCTGGGCGTTGGCCAGGGGTTGCCCTGTGATCGCATGCCGCACCGTGCCCTCGCTGATCGAGGGAGCAGGCGGAGGCGTGGCTGTTGGGGCCGGCGTGGTTGTGGGAGCAACGGTGGGCGGGGGCATGGGGGCACATGCGGCGGCGAGAAGCAGCACGCAGATGAGGGGGAGCCACCGTTGGGCGGGAGAAGAAAGCCCTGTCATGGTTGCACCTCCTGTTGTCCGACCGCCGGGCGGAGCCGCCTCGGCAGCGCGAGAAGACGCAAAATGTTGAATGGGCAAGTATGCGCTCATAAGTATAACACACTCTCGTTGATCGAGCGCCTATTTGGCCGGAGGTGATCTTTCAAGATTTGACGTGCGGTCACGGAAGTAGTAACGCAATCACTCATATTGAGCATATACGACGAGGACAGCGCCCTTATCTGTGCCGTCCAGTGCATGCCCGCGGAGCGCATCTCATGGGGCAGGGCCTTTTCAAAGTCGGGGGTGACAAAGAAAGGAACCAATCGGTAAACTCCTGTGTGAATCAAACTCTCTAAGCAGGAGGAGCGGACCGATGGTTCCACACGAGTATAACACACTGGTGGAGGCACTAAGAGGGACT
>JAJRVX010000436.1:0-5929 GCA_024277095.1 Chloroflexota bacterium | reverse complement strand
TGGGCGAGTCCGGCTGTGGGAAATCGACCACCGGCCGGGCGATCTTGCAGCTGTATCGCCCGACCGCGGGGCACGTCTATTTCGATGGAGAGGACCTCACCTTGATGAAGGGGGAGCGGCTGCGCCAGCAGCGTCGGAAGATGCAGATGATCTTCCAGGATCCTTATGCCTCGCTTAATCCCCGCATGACGGTGGGGAACATTATCGGCGAGCCGCTCGAGGTGCATAACATCGCCCGGGGCAAGGAGAAGCGGGACCGGGTGATGGAGTTGTTGCAGGTGGTTGGCCTCAATCCTTATTTTATCAACCGTTATCCCCACGAGTTCTCCGGCGGCCAGCGTCAGCGCATCGGGATCGCCCGGGCGCTGGCGGTGAATCCGGACTTCATCGTGTGCGATGAGCCCATCTCGGCCCTGGACGTCTCCATTCAGGCCCAGATCATCAACCTGCTGGAGGACCTGCAGGCGCAATTCGGCCTCACCTATCTCTTCATCGCGCACGATCTGTCCGTGGTGCGGCATATCTCCAACCGGGTGGCCGTGATGTACCTGGGCAAGATCGTCGAGATGACCGACCGGGATACGCTCTACAAGAATCCGTTGCATCCCTACACGCAGGCGCTGCTGTCCGCCGTGCCCATCCCGGATCCCCAGATCGAGGCCAAGCGTCAGCGCATCATCCTGGAGGGGGACGTGCCGAGCCCAGCGAATCCGCCCAAGGGATGTAACTTCTGCACCCGATGCCCGAAGGTGATGGACATCTGCTGGGAAGAGGAGCCTCCTTTCCGGGATCTCGGCGATGAGCATTTCGTGGCCTGTTTCCTGTACGAGTGAGTTCTCCCTGAAGGCGCAAGCTTCTGCGATGTGAGGATTGGCCGAGGGCGTCCCCGATAGTCGCCTGTCTCCTGCCCCATGTGGTTGGCGATGGCGCCCGCGGTTGGGGAAGGGAGGTGATATGGCGCTCGCTTTACGACGATCGTGTTGTCAGCATCGCCGGCTGATCGTGAAAGGGCGAGTTTGCGCCTGTCGATGAAGCAGCTGTGCAGATCTAATGAACTAGGAGGGGAGTATGTTGCGCAAGAAGTGGTTTGTCATAATGGCCGTTCTCGTGATCTCGAGTATGGTCCTCACGGCCTGTCCCTCCGGCACTCCTGAGAAGGAGATCGTGGAGGTCGTCAAGACCGTTGAGGTGACCAAGGTGGTCGAGAAAGAGGTCATCAAGGAGGTCGTGGTTACGCCGACGCCTGCTCCGGTGACCTTCGAGTCCCCCGACCCGAACACCATGGTCGTGGCTACCATCGGCGATCCGGAGACCCTGGACCCCGCTTTGAACTATGAGACCGCGGGCGCCAACATCATCCAGAACGTCTACGAGACCCTGGTTTACTACAACAAGGATGATGCGACCTCCTTCGTGCCCCAGCTGGCGACCGACTGGACGATCTCGGATGATGGCTTGACCTACACCTTCACCATCCGCAAGGGGGTCAAGTTCCACAACGGCGCCGATCTGACGCCCGAGGATGTGGCCTACTCCTTCCAGCGTGGGTTGCTGCAGGGCGGCCCGGATTCACCCCAGTGGCTGCTCACGGAGCCCTTCCTGGGCGTGGGCATTTACGACATCGCCGACCTGATCGACCCCGAGCTGGAGGGTGATCCCGAGGGCCTGCAGGCGACAGACCCCGACAAGCTGATGGAGGTCTGCCAGCAGGTGAAGGACGCCATCGTCGCGGATGAGGAGAACTGGACGGTCACCTTCCATCTGGCGCAGCCGTGGGGGCCCTTCCTGGCCACCATCGCCCAGGGCTGGGGCAGCATCATGGACAAGGACTGGGTGATCGAGAACGGTGGCTGGGATGGTGACTGCGCGACCTGGGCGAAGTACTACGGTGTGACCTCGGAGAACGATCCCTTCACCAACATCATGAACGGCACGGGGCCCTACAAGCTGGAGCGCTGGACGCCGGGTGAGGAGATCGTCCTGGTTCGCAACGAGAACTACTGGCGAACCCCCGAGGTGGGCCCGGCCTGGGAGGGCGGCCCCGTCGGACCGGCCGCGATCGAGCGGATCGTGATCAAGTCCGTCAGCGAGTGGGGTACCCGCTTCGCCATGCTCCAGGCGGGCGATGCCGACACCGCGTACGTGCCGCGGCAGAACGTCTCCCAGGTGGATCCCCTGGTGGGTGAGATCTGCGAATATCAGGAAGACGGCTCCTTCAACTGCCAGCCTTCCGATAACCCGGATGCGCCGCTGCGGCTGTACAAGGGCATGCCTGGGGTGAGCCGCACGGACGCCTTCTTCGTCTTCAACATCAACGTCGAGGGCGGCAACCCCTTCATCGGCAGCGGCCAGCTGGACGGCAACGGCATCCCGCCCGACTTCTTCAGCGATATCCATGTCCGACGCGCCTTCAACTACTGCTTCGACTGGGAGGCCTTCATCGAGGAGGCTTTGAACGGCGAGGCGGTGCAGAACGTGGGCGTGCTGATCCCCGGCATGCTGGGGTACGACCCCAACGGGCCCAAGTACACCTACGATCCTGAGAAGTGCGCCGAGGAGTTCAAGCAGGCCTGGGACGGCCAGGTGTGGGAGAAGGGCTTCCGCCTGCAGATCGCCTACAACACCGGCAACGTCACGCGGCAGACCGTGGCCGCGATCCTGCAGGCCACCCTGGCGGACGTGAACGACAAGTTCCAGGTGGAGATCGTCGGGTTGCCGTGGCCGACCTTCCTGCGGCAGATCCGTGGCGGCCGCCTGCCCATCTTCGTCAGCGGCTGGCTGGAGGACATCCACGATCCGCACAACTGGGCGCAGCCTTTCACCGTCGGCACGTATGCTCGCCGCCAGAACATGCCGGAGGAATTGCTGGACAAGTTCACGGAGCTGGTGAACGCGGGCGTCTCGGAGACCGATCCGGCGAAGCGAGCGGAGATCTACAAGAAGCTCTCCGAGCTGGACTACGAGTACGCCCCGGCGATCCGCCTGGCCGTGGCCACTGGCCGCCGCTACGAGCAGCGCTGGGTGCAGGGATGGTACTACAACCCCATCTATCCCGGCACGTACTACTACGCGCTCTCTGAGAAGTAAATCGGTCAGGAATGGGGGATGTAGCGGGGGAGGGCCTAGCCCTCCCCCGTTGCCTTGTTCTCTGGTGTGTTGCCGTGGGCTCCCTTTGGGATTCTGTGAGGAAATCTGAGCATATGAAATCCACGGCGGCAGCTCCCATGCTGTCGCAGGTGGAGCGTGGTAGCTCCTCCCGCTTGGAGGGCGTGTTTGAGAGATGCCGTTGATCTCGAGTCTTCAGACACACTCCGAGGCAACGCGATGGATCCCGCGCCCCATTCCCAGACATGTTCCTGATTTGCGTAGGAGGATGGGGATATGACGAAATATGTGATTCGAAGGCTCTTGATGGTGCCCGTGATCCTCATGGGCGTGACGATGCTGATCTTTGGCGTGTTGCAGTTTCTGAGCCCGGCTGAACGTTCCGCCTTGTACGTGCGCGACATTCCCAAGAACGAGCGCGCTTTGGAGGGGATTATCCGTCGCTATGGGCTGGATAAACCCATTTACGTTCAGTATTGGCGTTGGTTGGTAGGACAGCGCGATCCGGTGACGGGTGAGATCGTGGGGGGGATCTTGCGGGGCGACTTAGGCTACTCACGTACCTCCTCCCAGCCCGTGGCGGACCTGATCAAACACCGGTTCCCCGCGACATTGGAGCTGGCGTTATGGAGCATTATCCCGATCATCGGCGGGGGAGTGTGGCTGGGCGTGATCGCTGCCGTCAACCATAACAAATGGATCGATCAGGTGGCCCGCGTGTTCAGCATCGTGGGGTATTCCTTCCCCACCTTCGTGTTCGGGCTGTTGGTCCTCATGATCTTCTACGCCCATCTGCAGTGGTTCCCCCCCGGGCGTATCTCCGACTGGGCCAATCAGGTGATCAACTCGCCCGAGTTTAAGAATTACACGCAATTGATCACCATCGACGCGTTGTTGAACTTGCGTTTCGACGTTTTCCTGGATGCCATGCGGCACCTCCTCCTTCCCGTGATCACGTTGGCCTACCTCTCCTGGGCTTTGCTGCTGCGCGTGACCCGCTCCTCCATGCTGGAGTCGCTGCGCCAGGATTACATCACGACGGCCCGGTCCAAGGGGCTGCGTGAGCGGGAGGTGATCCGGCGACATGCATTGCCCAACGCCCTGATCCCCGTGGCGACCATCGGAGGGCTGACGGTGGTAGGGCTGCTGAACGGCGTGGTGATCACGGAGACGGTGTTCAATTATCCGGGGATCGGCTCGGCGGCTGCCCGGGCCGCGCTGCAGCTCGATGTGGTGACGATCCTGGCGTTTACGCTGTTCAACGGCTTCATCCTGGTCCTCGCCAACCTGGTGGTGGACATCTTGTACGCTTACATTGACCCGCGAGTGCGGTTGGAATAAAGTGAGGTTGAGGAGTACGCTATGGCTACTGCCACAAAGCCTGTGCAGACGAATGCGATGTCGCAAGCTTTAGCTGAACGCGAGATGGGGCGCTTGGAACGTTGGCTGGGGACGGAAAATTATCGGGTTCTCAAGGCGCTGGTCACCAATCCTCTCTCCGTGACCGGGTTGATCCTGCTCGCCTTCTTCGTCTTCATCGCGGTGGCTGCGCCCGTATTGGCTCCGCCGGCCGGCCGGGATCCCTACCGGATCCCGCGCGATGGCTATAGCCCCGATCCCAAGCCGCCGGGCACCGAGTGGCGTCGGCGCGAGCCGCCCCTGCCCTTCTGGTGGAAGCCGATCATGAAGACCGACCGTTGGGTCCATCTGCTGGGGACGGCCAGCGGGCAGTGGGATATCTACTACGGGGTGGTGTGGGGAACCCGCACCGCCTTTCGGGTCGGCCTGATCATCACGTTATCCGTGATGACCATTGGGATCCTGATCGGTTCCGTCTCCGCGTATTACGGGGGATTAGTCGATACGATCCTAATGCGCATCACCGATATCTTCCTGGCCTTTCCCTTCCTGGTGGCCGCATTGACGCTTTCGGCCATCCTGACGCCCATCGTCGGAAAGGGGATCTTGCCCGCTACGATCGCTCTGATCGCCTTCGGCTGGATGGGATACGCGCGCCTCATTCGGGGGGATATCCTGTCCGTCAAGCAACGTGATTTCGTGATGGCCGCTCGGGTGATCGGGGTGAAGGATCACAAGATCCTGATCCGCCACATCATTCCCAACGCCATCTTCCCCACCCTGGTGGTCGCCTCCATGGATATGGGGACGTACGTCCTGAGCTTCGCGGCGCTCAGTTTCCTGGGAATCGGCGCGGAGTTCGGCTACGCGGACTGGGGACAGCTCCTCTCCTTCGCCCGGGACTGGATCACCCAGCTGGCCACGTATTGGTATATCGTCGTCTTCCCCGGGACGGCCCTCGTCCTCTTCGTCCTCTCCTGGAATCTGGTGGGGGACGCGGTGCGGGATATCTTCGACCCGCGCATGCGGGGCCGGGGCGGAGCGTAGGCGACGGGGTATGTGACACCCGATCGGATTTGAGCCTTCCGTGTTTCCTCTTCAAGCGTTCTCATCGGTCTTTCAGAGACGCCGTGCCACCCTCGGGTGGTGTGGCGTCTTTCTCGTGCTGGCCGGCTTGTGCCTCCTGGTCTCTTCCTGTTCCCGCTCTCAACCTCCGGTCCCGACCGTCGGGCCGCCTTCGCCCGCCCCTGTGGCGACGTGGACGCCCACCCCGTTGCCTCCCACCCCCACGCCGACGGCGACCCCAGGGCGACAGAGCGTCACGGTGGGGTTGTCCCTGTCCGCCGCGACCCTGGACCCGCTTCTGTTGCCCTGGGACGATCCGGCGGCCCGGTTTCTGGTGGATACCCTGTTCGATCGGCTGATGCCGCCCGACGCGGCCGATGGACGCCTGACGCCGGGGATC
>JAJRVX010000435.1:0-3758 GCA_024277095.1 Chloroflexota bacterium | reverse complement strand
TCTCCGCCGCGCACCAGCTCCACCGTCAGCTCGTACAGGTTGGGGGACTCCGGTGACCACAGCGCGGCCCCCGGCACGGTCAGCACCGCCTGCACCGCCTCACCGGAGGCGGGCAGCTCGGCGGAGACCTCGGCGCCGTGTCCGCGCAGGATGAAGCGGGCCGTCGCCGCGTCCGGGGTCGTGCGGTCCACCTGCACCCGCACGATGCCGTCGCGCTCCACGATCTCCGTCACCACCGTCAGGTCGGCGATGGCATCATGCGGCGTGGCGTAGAGCAGCACGGGCCGATGGATGCCGCAGAATGGGAAGAAATCGAAGGTGGTATCCGGGTAGTTCTCCCCGGCGAACGTGTCCCGGGGATCGGGAGGGACGTTCCCGGGCGGCACGCGATCGGGCGCCAGCCCGCCCTCCACGCGCACCACCAGGAGGTTACCCTCGCTTCGGAGATGCGGCGTCACGTCGAACTCGAAGGGGAGATGCCCGCCCTCGTGCTGGCCCAGCCGGACGCCGTTCAGCCATACCTCGGCCAGGTAATTGACGGAGCCGAAGCGCAGGTACACCCGCCGCTGCTCCCATCCCCAGGGCAGGTCGAAACGGGTCTGGTACCAGGCCGGGCCCAGGTAGTCACGCCAATCCTCGAACTGATCGTTCCAGCTGGCGGGGGCGGCGATGGGGGACCCATCGGGAAAGCCCTCCGGCCAACCCGCCGAGAGCCCCGCGTCGTCCGGGTCGAAGCGAAAATCCCAGAATCCGGACAGATCGATGCTCTGGCGCAGGGGATTCGACTGTGGATAGAGCATGGGCCACCTCGATAAGATATAGGATGGGTGAACAAAAAAAGAGGCTATGCAGCCTCTTCGTCCTCGGATGGCACCTCGAACTCCTCGATCACGCGGAGGAGATCGGTGCGGCTGACGATGCCGACCAGCCGCCCATCTTCCACCACGGGCACGGGGTTGATCCCGCGCTCCACCATGAGCGTGGCCAGGTCGACCACGTCCATATCGGGGGAGACGGTTTGCACGGGTGAGGTCATGAGCTCCTCGGCCGTGGTGGCCAGGATGCGGCGGACCGTCTCCCGGTACTCCCGCTCCCGACCCAGGGGGATGCGGGCGTCCAGGATAGGGAAGTAGATGGGCGCGTGGGGCCGGGCGTGCCGGCGGATCAGATCCATTTCCGTCACGATCCCCACCAGCTTCCCCTCATCATCCACGACGGGCAGCCCGCTGACGGCGTAGTCGCGGAACATGCGGATGATGTCCTGCACGGGGGTATCCGGGGAGACGATTTTCACGTCGGTGGTCATGATGTCGCGGACTTTCATAAGGGCACCTTCCTGGGGAATGGCGAACTCCAGCCCGATCGACTGGAGCTCACAGAGGGCAGTGGGCCCCCTCGGATTCGAACCGAGGACCAACCGGTTATGAGCCGGCCGCTCTGACCGCTGAGCTAGGGGCCCGGGAGACAGAGCGGGAGACGGGACTCGAACCCGCGACACTCGGCTTGGAAGGCCGATGCTCTACCACCTGAGCTACTCCCGCGTGGTCGGGGCGAGAGGATTTGAACCTCCGACTCCAGCGTCCCAAACGCTGTGCGCTACCGGACTGCGCCACGCCCCGGCAAATTGCAGTATACACACAAGGGTGCGGAGCGTCAAGAAGAAGGCGACTTTTCAGGCTCCCGGGGCGTTTCGGCGGTCCTCCCCTGACTATGGCCCCCAGCTCAGCCGCTCCGCGAGCCAATCGTCCGTCGTGCCCGGCAGATCGATCAGCTTGTAGATCTCCCCGCTGTCGATCGAGAGGACGTAGATCCCCCACGTTCCCGACTGCTCCTGCATGAAGGCGATCTGGGCGCCGTTGGGCGACCAGACGGGCAGCCCGGCGCTCTGTTCCCCCGTCACCAGCGGGGACACCTGGCCGGACTCGATGTCGAGCATGTAGAGGGCCCAGCGCCCTGAGCGATCGTAGGACATGAAGGCCAGGCGGCGGCCATCCGGTGACCACGCCGGCGCCGTGTCGCTGGGCACCTGCGTGAGCGGCCTCCGGTCGGTTCCATCAAAGGCCATGCTCCACAGGCCGCAGCGGTTGCCCGTTTCATCGCATCCCTGATATGCGATGCGTTGCCCATCGGGTGACCACGCGGGCGATTGCCCGTACCCCAGGCTGACCACCGAGTTGGGGTCGCCAGCCCACATCCGGTAGATACGCCAGCGTCGGTCGCCCTCCCGGTTGGAGGCGAACACGAGCTGCTGGCCGTCCGGGGACCAGGAGGGGAACCCGTCCTCTACGAAGTACGTCGCCCGCCTCCGCTCGCCTGTCGTCGTATCGAGGATCTCTATCCCCAGCTCGTCCGGCTTCAGCGAGCGGAAGGCCACCAGGCGGCCATCGGGCGACCAGGCGGGCTGTGTGCCCTCCTCGAGCAGCGTCTGGGGGGCCTCCCCCGGCACCAGGGTGAAGATGCGATAATGTCGGACGATGGGATCGTAGGCGGCCAGGGCCAGGCGGCCGCCCATCTCCTCCGCTGCCCCCTCCGGCAACACGCCGATCCCCAGTCGGCAGCGCTCCTCGGCCTGATCCCGGCTGGCTCGCACGTCCGCGGTATCCACGAACGCCAGCGCGGCATCGTACTGTTTGACGGCCGCACACCAGTCGCCGCGATTGCCCAGCCAATCGGCGTAGTTGACGTGCGCCGCGATCAGCCGTTGTCGGGCATCCCGGTAATCGGGCGCCTTGTCGTACAGCTCCTGGAAGCGGGCGAGCGCCTGTTCCCAGTCCGCTCGCCAGTAGCTCAGCCCATCCACGTAGAGCTTGGCCAGGTCTCGCTCCTCCTTCACCTCTTGCGCGTCCGGGCGCAGGGTGAGCGCCCGATCGAACATGCGCAGCGCCTCCTCGAAGCGGTCCTTGTCCACCAGGGATCGGGCGTAGGCGACGTACGCGTCGAACAGCATCTGCTCCACTTCTTCGCGACGATAGGTGGCATCGCTCAGGCGGATGGACTCCAGGAGACGGATCGTCTCCTCCCAGTTGCCAGCCTGGTAGGCGGCCGCTGCCTCCTCAAACGTGGCGTCCAGGGCGCGTTCCGGGGCGGTCGCGGCGGCCGTGGGCTCCGGCGTGGGCTGAGGGGTCGCCGCCGGGGTGGCGAGGGCGGATGGGGACATCTCCTGTAGCTGTTTCAGCGCGGCGATCGCGGCGGCGTGGTTGGGTTGCAGCACCAGGGCGGATTCCAGCTCCTTGCGCGCCAGGTCGAGCCGGCCGGCCTCCAGGTACTCCATTCCCAGCTGGTAGTGGATCGTGGCGCGCGCACGCCGGTAAGCGATGCGGTCCTGGTATCCCCGGTAGGCGCCCCAGCCGGCCGCGAAGATCAGCCACAGCACTCCGAGCGCCAGGGTTACGGCGAACGCCCATCGCCAGCGTCCAAAATCCGTGTCGGCGGTCCCTTTCACCTCACTCCTCATCATCGGAAGTATCCAGAGGCGGTTCCGTGCGCATCATCCCCCGGGTTGTATCTCTCCTGGTGGCGCGGCGGCTGCCGCTCGTGTAGCGGTTGAGAGGTTGCGCAGGAGGACACAGGCGAGTCAAACCCACTTTACTCATCTCCCTGGGAGAAGTCAAGCTGAGGGATACAGGGATGCAGGGCTTTTTCAAAGTCAGTGATGGAAATCGGAGTGGTAGGAACACCCCGCGTGTCGCCCGACGCGAGACATTCCCCTGATCAGCGACCGAGGGAAAACGGCCCTCATCCCCCAAACCCCCTTCTCC
>JAJRVX010000434.1:0-9118 GCA_024277095.1 Chloroflexota bacterium | reverse complement strand
CCAGCGATCGATCTCGAGGCCCCATGCCTCGGGCGCAGACTGGTGGGAGACGAGGATCAGCTCCATCGTCTCGCCAAAGATCGAGAGGCCCCAGAAATCACCGCCGCGGCCCGCCAGCCCACGCTCTCGGTAGACATGGCGCTGGCTGCCGGAGGGATCGGAAAGAACCAGCAGGTCGCCGGGGGCCAGTTCAAAACGCGCGAAGTGCACGGCGATGTAGCTCGCCCCGGGGTAGGAGAGGGTGTATCGCCATGCCACTTCTCCGCGCTGAGAGCCTGCAGGGTAGGGATGGGCCGTGGCGATGGTCTGATCCACCTCTTCGCCGACCTGCACCACTTGCCCTGTTGCTACACCTGCCGTCAGGGTCCAGGCCAGCAGCGCCAGCAGCGCTCCCCGGCCCTGTCGCGCCCCGATGGGGGAGGCGAACCTCGGGATCACAGGCAGCTCCCGGCGGTGGACTGGTCCAGGATGCCGCACAGGCCCTCGCCCCGGGCCGGGCGGATGCTGCCGCCGGAGGTGTAGCCATGGATTCCCTCGGTGCTGCCGTCGGCGGCGACGATCACCCACCACAGGAAGCGGCCGGGAGCCGGATCCGGCAGGGACACCGTGGCCTGGCCACCGATGTCGAGCTGGCAGACTCCGCCGTTGTAGCCGTAGCTCGGCAGATCGTCGCTGTTGCCGTGGAAAAGGTGATAGGCGGGTCCCGGGCAAGTGCTCACGTCCCAGTGCACGATCACCCGGCTACCGTCGGCGGTGGACTTTTCGGCCGTCATGGCGGTGCCCGCCTGCTTGCCGTCGGGCACCGGGGGCAGGTTCGGTGCGCCGCTTGCGCAGGAGGTGGGCTGATAGAGTTCCACCTGGTCCACGTTCCAGCCGGAGGCCACGCCGGCCGAGTCGCTGGCCTGGGCGAAGCGGATCCTCGCGGTGGGGGTGCCGGCCAGGCCGGCGGTGGCGTCGAGGTCCAGCAGGGCCCAGGCGCCGTCGTAGAGAGGGGAGTCGGGGTTGTTCCACAGGGGCGTCCACGAACTTCCGTTGAATCCCTCCACTATTGCCTGGTCGCCGGGTGCCGCGCGGACATTGAGCCAGCGCCGGAAGCGCAGCCGCACCTCGTCGCGGGCGCTGGTGTCGATGTTGGGAGAAATCGAGTTCTGAGGCGAGCCCAGCCCGTTTTCGTAGTTGCCCGGGAAGGCGCCGCTGCCGCTGATATCATGGCCCAGCACATAAACCCCCGAGGCAGCCTGGGAGGGGTCCGGCTCTCCCGAGCCGCCACCATCGGCGCCGCCCTTGCCCTGGGGAACGCCGATCTGCCACTCGCCCTCGAGCACCCAGCCGGTGCCGCCGCCCTCGAAGCCGTCGGTGTAGAAGACGTCCTCCGGTCCGGTGGCCGCTGCATCGAGGGTTACCTGGTTCGTGTCCTCGTTGCCCGAGTTGCAGGGTCCTTGGCCGAAGGAGGAGTCATCCTCCGCGCGGACGATGTAGTAGTAGGTGAGCCGCGAGAGCACCTCCGCGTCGCGGTAGCTCGTACCGGCAAGGCAACTCGCCACCAGGTTGCCCGGCGCCGGCTCGAAATTTGGGAAGAGGGAGCGGTAGACGTTGTAGGTCACCGTGCCGCAGCGGGCGGTGGCGGCCTCCCAGCTCAGGTCGATGCCGCAGGCCCCTTCCCTGGCAGTGTCGGCCGTGGCAACGCCAGCGAAACGTGGGGGCTCGCTGCAGACTCCCGTGGGAGTCACCGTGGCACAGTTGGAAAGGCCCGACTCCGCATCGCAGTCGCTGGCGGCGCTGACCTTGTAGTTGTAGGTCACGTTACCGGCCACGTTCTCGTCGAGGAAAGTGGGTTCGGTGCTGGTGCCCACCTCCGTCATCGGGTCAGCACAGGTCGTATCATTGCGATAAACGCGGTAGAACGCCGCGTCGGCCACCGTCAGCCAGTCCAGCAGCACCTGGTTGTCTGCCGGGGTCGATCCCACCAGGTCCTGGGGCACGCCCGCAGGCTGGCAGGTCACGCAGGCCGGCAGGGGATTGGCCGAGGCCTGGATGTCGTTGTAGACATCCACAATCGGCACGCCCCGGTTGGGGCAGTTTGCGCAGTGGTGGAGGGCGATGACCGCATGGGAGACGCCGGAGACCACTGCCGAACCCGATGAGCCGCCCTCGGTGTCGCAGTAGTAGCCCACGTCGGGCACCGGTCCTCCGGTGCAGGCGGGCTCGGAGGTGGAGAAGACTTCGCAGCGTCCCGATTCGTCGTGGGAATCGGTGCTTTCCACCGACAGTCGTTTGGGATCCCCCGAGGGGTGGCCGGGGATGTACATCAACTCGTCGATGTCGGGCAATCGCACGTCCCACTGCATGAAGCCGTAGGTGGTCTGGGGGTCGTTGCCCGCCAGCTCCGGCATGATCAGGGCGTAGTCCAGGCCGGCGTCCGCTTCGAGCAGGGTGCCCCCCTGGAGCTGCAGGTCCACCGCCGCGCTGCCCGAGCCGCAGGCCGGGCGCTTGTACTCGAACTGGAACTCGATCTGGTTCAGCTCCGACTGGGAGCCGACGCAGTGCTCGTTGGTGATGATGTGATTTTCGCAGGAGGCGATCCAGCCGGTGCAGTGGCCCGAGCCGTTCTTGATCAGGCTGACCGTCCTGCGGGCCACGTCGTACTCGGTGGGATAGCTGTCCTTGTAGCACTCCACGTCGCGGAAGTCCTCGCTGCCGCAGAGGGCGTCGGGCTCGCCGCCTCCGCCTCCGTCCAGCGGAAAGCCGTGAGCCCAGCGGTCGATCACCAGACCGAAAGCCTGCTGCTCGCGGCTGTAGGAGATCAGGCGGATCTCCATCGTCTCACCGAGAATCGACAGTCCCCAGAAATCGCCTCCCCGCTCCTCGAGGCCTCGTCCGGTGTAGCGGTGGCGATAGCGCCCCGCGGGGTCGGAGAGGATCAACTCATCTCCCGCGGCCAGCTCGAAGCGCTCGAAGTGCACCGCGATGTAGGAGGCCTCGGGCCAGTTCAGCGTGCGTGACCAGACCACGCGCCCCTCGGGGACTCCCGCGGGATAGGGGTGAGGACTTTCGATCACTTCACGCTCCTCGTCGGCGATGCGCACCACCTGGCCGAGAGCCGGCGGGGCGGCGGCCGCGATCAGCAGCGCGAGGGCCAGAACGGGGGCGAGGCAGGACGGACGGCAAGGGGGCAGGCGCACGACGATCTCCTCGTGGGGGACGGCGGTGCCCTAAGTTATGCCGCGAAGTCGGGGCTGGAGGAAGCGCTTTTTTGGAAGAAGCCGTGGAGAGTGGAGAGTGGAGAGACCATCGGCCGGTGAAGGGAGATCTACAGACTGGCTGGCGGAGAGGGGGGGATTCGAACCCACGGTAGAGTTTAACCCCTACAACGGTTTAGCAAACCGTCCTCTTAAGCCACTCGAGCACCTCTCCGCAAAACGACACTGCACCGAGCACACCGCCCGGCGACCTCTCCTCAGACAGCGGCAAGGGCTGGGCGGCACTAGTGGCGCACATTATCGGGACGATTCCCGGCAGCGGCAACCCGTTTCGCCAATCCGCTCAGGGATTGGTCATCTGTAGCGGCTGGCCGGTGCCCTGGAGGACGGCGCGCCAGAGGGGGTGTTCGGGGTGGAGTCGCTTGCGGTCGCGGGTCACCTCCCGAACCGGCACGTGGACCTGCTCGCCGTGGATCCGGCCGACCATCATCCCGGTCCGGCCGGCCATCGCCGCATGGACCGCATTCTGGCCCAGGCGCTGGCAGTAGGTGGCATCGGAGGCGTTGGCAGGGGCGGAGCGGATCACATAGCCCGGGTCGATGTACTTGACCGTTACAGCCAGGTCCCGTTGACGGAAATAGTCCTCGATGCGGCCCCGAAGATAGCGTCCGATGTCGCCCAGGCGCTGGTTGCCCGAGGCATCCCGGCCGCGCTTCTCGGCCTCGGCGGCCAGATAGCGCTGACCGGCCCCCTCGGCCACCACCACCAGGGCATGGCGGCGGGCCAGCAGGCGGCGGTGCAGCACCGCGAGAAAGCCCTGGGAGCCGTCGAGGTCGAAGGGAACCTCGGGGATCAGCACGAAATTGGCCTCCCCGGAGGCCAGGGCGGCGTGGGCGGCGATGAAGCCCGAATCCCGGCCCATCAGCCGCACCAGGCCCACGCCGTTGTAGGCCCCCTGGGCTTCCGCATGGGCAGCGTGGATCGCCTCACGGGCCCGGTAGACCGCCGTGCTGAAGCCGAAGGTCTGGTCCACGTAGAGGATGTCGTTGTCGATGGTCTTCGGGATGCCGACCACCGCCGTTTTCAGGCCGGCTTCCTGGACTCCCTGGGTGATCGCTGCCACCGCCCTCTGGGTGCCGTCGCCGCCGATCATGAACAGCAGCTCAACCGCCTGGCGGTCCAGGAAGCGGACGATTTCCTCCACCGGCGGGGCCCCCCGGGAGGAGGCCAGGAAGGAGCCGCCCTGGAGGTGGACGTACTTGACCTCTTCGGGAGTCAGGCGGATCGGCGTTTCCACCTCGTCCACGAAGCCCCTCAGGCCGTAGCGAATGCCGAGAATCTCCCGGGTGCCGTAGTGGAAGACCAGGGTCAGCACGATCGAGCGCACCACGTCATTGATGCCGGGGCACAGCCCCCCGGAGGTGACCACGGCCGCCCGGGCATCCGGACCGTGGAAATGGACCCGGGGCCGGGGGCCGGCGCGCTCGAGGGAGGGGGGCTCACCGGCCCTGAGATCCTCGGCCAGGCGCGCGGTATCCAGGTGGAAGAGGATCCGGCCTTCCTCGTGGACGAAGTCCGCCCCCCCGTCGCCCGGGGTCTCCCCGAGGGGCATGGGGGAAGGGAAGCGGGGCTCGCCGAGGGTCTGGATCGAGAAGTCATGGACGGAGGGCATCAGGGCGTTCTCCTCAGGAACTCTACCGACGCATGCGGCATCGACGCATATGGACGATGGCGGGGGAAAGAGAAAGGCTTCAGTGCTGGCGCGATCCAGGCCAGGGCGCTGCCGGCCTGGGGTCCCTGGCGACGCCAGGACGGCCACTGGGTCGAGCAGATCGTGCAGGGGCCCACCTGTTCCACCTGCAGCAGGGGCACGCAGTCGGCCGTGATCACGCCCACCGCGGGCCCCCCGGGCCGGGCCACGGCGGCGTCCGCCTCCCGGGTCTTCGCAGCCGGGGTTGCCGGGTAGGGGATCTGGGCGCCATGGACCTGGATCGGCCGCCAGGGCGGGGGGCAGGGGCCTGACCCCAGGTCCGGGATGAAACCGTGGCTCAATCCGGTAAGTTCCACAAGACGCCGGGAGGTCCGGGCTTTCACGGGAGGGCTCCCCAGCCGCAGGCCGGGGGCGGGGGAGCTTGCCAGCGGGGCGGGAACCGTCCATCATGTGCCGCTTGTGGTCCCCAGGGTCGATAGTGTCCCGGGCACGGGCCCAGCGCGGCCTCGTGCCGACGTGGGCGCTGTGGCAAAGCCCACAACAAGAAGAGGAAACCCGCAGATGGTCGCGATCCTGTTCGCCCAGTCATCTGGAGCCCCCTCCGGCGCCTTTTTCTCCCAGCTCGTCATGCTGGCGATTATCGCCGTGATTTTCTATGTGTTGCTGATCATGCCCGCCCGTCGCCGGCAGAAGCAGCACAAGGCGATGATCGACGCCCTCCAGACCGGTGACAAGGTGGTCACCAACGGCGGCCTGCTGGGAACGGTGATTGGCGTCAACGAAGGGACTGTGCGGCTCAAGCTGGGCACGGGCGTGGATGTCGCCGTCCTGCGGAGCCACATTGCCGGCAAGCAAGGGGAGGAGTCCTCGTGAAGGCTACGAGCTGGAGATTGATCGTCATCGCCGCGGTGCTGGTCTGGGCGGCGTGGAACGCCTGGCCACGCCCGGAGGAGGGCCGCCCCTTCCTCAACATGCAGCTTGGCCTCGACCTCAAGGGGGGCTCTCACCTGGTGATGCGGGTCGTCACTGATGACGCCATCAAGGCCCAGTGTGACTTGGCGGCCACCCGGGTCGGCGAAAAGCTGCGCCAGGAAGGCTACCCCCAGGCGCGGGCCATTGTTGGAGACGATCTGGGGCAGGTGATCATCAGCGGCATTCCCGCTGATCGCCTGGGCACCGCCCAGTCCATCGTTGACGACGAACTCGAGGGTTGGAGCGTGGCCAGCGTCGACGAGCGGATCGTCGCCACCATGTCCGAGCGCGAGAAGGTCGGGCTGCGGGACCAGGCGGTCAAGCAGGCCCTGACCACCGTGCGCAACCGGATCGACGAATTCGGCGTGGCCGAGCCGAATATCCAGCGTATCCGGACGGGTGACGCTGATCGGATTCTCGTCGAGCTCCCCGGTGTGGAGGATCCGTCGAGGGTCAAGCGGATCATCCAGGCCCAGGCCAAACTGGAGTTGCGCCTGGCCTATTACATGCCGGATGGCAACGGCCCCTTCCGGGGTAGCAGCGAGGCGGATGTGGTCGGAGTCCTGGGCGGCAGCCTCCCCCCGGGCGTGGAAGTGTTGCCCCTCGAGCGCAAGAATCCCGAAACCGGTGAGAGGGAGGTCGTCGAGTTCTGGGCGGTGGAGAAGACGGCTGCGATAACGGGGGCCGACCTGCAGAACGCCCAGGCTCGCAAGGACCAGCAGTGGGGCCGCTGGGAGGTGGACTTCCAGCTTCGGGTCCGGGCTGCCGACCGTTTCGCGGCCTTCACGCGGGCCAACATCCAGCGCTACATGCCGGTGATCCTCGATCGCAAGATCTCCACCGCCCCCGTGATCGAGTCCGAGATCGGCAGCAACGGCCGGATCACCGGGGAGTACACCTACGAGGAGGCAGAGGACCTGGCTCTCGTGCTGCGAGCCGGCGCTCTGCCCGCCCGCATGATCACCATCGAGGAGCGAACGGTAGGACCCTCGCTGGGCTGGGATTCGATCCAGGCCGGAGTGCGCGCCGCGGCCATCGGTTTCGTGGCCGTGATGCTTTTCATGCTGCTGTACTACAAGTTCTCCGGCCTGGCTGCCGTCATAGCGCTGCTGCTCAACCTGCTGCTCGTGGCGGCGGCGATGGCCTCGGTGGGCGCGGCTCTGACCTTGCCGGGAATCGCGGGGTTCATCCTCACCGTCGGTATGGCGGTCGACGCCAACGTGCTGATCTTCGAGCGCGTGCGGGAGGAACTCCGCTCCGGCAAGACCGTCAAGGGTGCCCTGGATACCGGTTTTTCCAAGGCCCTGTCCGCCATTTTTGATGCCAACATCACTACGCTTATCGCCGCTCTCTTCCTCTTCCAGTATGGAACGGGACCCGTGCGGGGATTCGCCGTGACCCTCAGTGTCGGCATCATCGCGTCGCTCTTCACGGCGATTTTCGTCAGCCGCACCTTGTTCATCCTGGTGATCGGCGATCGTCCCGTGCAGCGGCTGTCGATCTGAGGGGAGGAGCAGGCGATGCGAATCGTAGGTGAAACTCGTTTCGACTTCATGGGGATCCGCTGGATCTCCCTGGGGGTCTCCCTGACGCTGATGGCGGTCTCCATCGGCATTCTAGTAACTCGCGGCATCGAAAAGGGAGTGGAATTCGCCGGCGGCGCCGACGTGATCCTGAACTTCATCGATGCGCCGGCCCTCGAGGACGTACGTGCGGCCTTGTTGGAAAACGACCTTTCCGGCGGCTCCGTCACGGCTTTCGGCGACAGTGGCGGCGCAGAGATCGTCATTCGTGTGCCCCTGCCCAAGGAAGAGGAAGGGGTGGAGGCGGAGGACCACACGGACCTGGCGGCGAAGATCGTCGCGGCCCTGCGTCCGGAAGATGCGAAGGCCAAGCTGGCCGCGGGGCTGATCGATCTGAACCTGGTGGACGAGGTGGCTCTCTCCGACCGCCTGACAGCCGAGACCGGACTCGACGAGTCGGCGGCCCTGGCGGCGGCTGCAGCGATCGCCAAGGTGCGTCGCCAAGGTGGCGGTCTGTTCCGCAGCATGGAGGAGGTGGAGGCCATCGAAGGTGTCGATGAGAGCGTCCACGTCTACCTGCGGGAGAAGGCCTTCCTGGGGCCTTTTGCCCTGCGTGGGCAGGAGTTCATCGAGGCCTCGGTGTCGAGCGAAATGCGCGACAAGGCCATCGGAGCGATCTTCGGCGCCCTGGGTGGAATGCTGATCTACATCTGGATCCGTTTCCAGTTCCAGTGGGGACTGGCCGCGATCATCGCCCTGGTTCACGACACGGTCCTGACTCTCGGGGCCTTCTCGCTGGCCGGGATGGAGGCCAACCTGCCCGTGGTAGCGGCTTTCCTGACCCTGGTGGGCTACTCGGTCAACGACACCATTGTGGTCTTCGACCGGATCCGCGAGAACCTCAAAGCCCGAGGATCGGGGGCCTTGTTGGAAGTGATCAACCTCTCGATCAACCAGAATCTCTCGAGGACCCTGATCACCTCGCTGACCACCATGCTGGCGGTGTTCGCGCTCTACGCCTGGGGCGGGCCGGTGATCCACCCCTTTGGCTTCGTTCTGCTGATCGGCGTGGTTGTGGGAACGTACTCCTCGATCTACATCGCCAGCCCGGTACTGCTGATCTGGCGCAAGCTCTTCCCCGGCAAGACCCTCTCTCGCGCTCGCTCGGGGATTCCCCGGGGGGCCAAGAAGGTCAACAGCTGAAGCGCCGGGACGCCGGTGGGCAGCAGCGGGGCGGACCTTTGGGCCGCCCCGTCGCTTTATTGAGCCATGGCCTATAATTCAAGCATGATCCAGCGCATTGCCGGTGCCGAGTCGTGACGTGATTCGATTCGAAGACATCCAGGAGAAGATGGAGCAGTATCGCCCGGCGGCGGACACCGAGTTGCTGCGCCGGGCCTACATTTTTTCCGCGATGGTCCACCGGGGGCAGAGCCGCTATTCCGGCGAGCCCTATCTGATTCACCCCCTGGAGGTGGCCTTCATCCTGGCCGATCTGGAACTGGACGAGGCCACCGTGGCCACCGGCCTGCTCCACGACACCATCGAGGACGCTGCCGACCCTCGGGCTACCGCCACGGAGTTGGAGGAGCGCTTCGGCGAGGTGATTTACCACCTGGTCGACGGCGTCACCAAGCTCAAGAAGCTCGAGTTCGCCACCGACGCCGACCGCCAGGCTGCCAACCTGCGGAAGATGATCCTTGCCATGGTGG
>JAJRVX010000433.1:0-20971 GCA_024277095.1 Chloroflexota bacterium | reverse complement strand
GTATCTCTCGACGCTGGCCCGCCCGCATTCCAAAATGAGCCCTTTGTAGGAGATCTCCCAAGGTTCGCTCGTCTGGAGCTCTTTCAACACGAGGTTCAAGTCCACATCCTTATAGGACGGGAATGGCGTGTTTTTCGGCAGATGATTTAGCGCACCCATAAGGTGGGCGCCGCAGAATCCCGGCGTTTGGCTGCCGTGATCCCGAACCCATTCCTTCGCGAGCTCGATCACCTGACCTACGTTCATGAGCCCTCCTTTTTCTGTTCTTGGCCACCTCGCATTTGGGCAAGTGTGAGCTTTTGTTCGCCTTGCACGACTGGAGAGCGCTCTTGCTTGCCAGCCTGCTATTGCACATTGTAGGAGATGGGAGATGCCATGTCAAGAGAAACTGATCGCTCATCAGGACTTTTTCAAGGCCGAACCCTATTGGGCGTAAACCGGGAGAAGGGGCTCAATGGTGGGTGGTGGAAGTCACTGCTTTCCGCCACCTGGGAGGCCAAATTTGAGAGCACTGTATCCAAAATGATGGAGATTTCGGACGCCCCATGATGCCCATCGCAAGCCCACAAGGGAGGTGCGGAGGGGCCTCCCTCCGCTAAAACATCCTCTTTTTCCGCTTTGCACCTGCCCTTCCCGGCCTGATTCAGATGGAGAAGGCCGGGTGAGGCAGATGAAGGGCGGAAACCAGGAGGTTTCTTTTGAGAAGTTGCGCCCCTCAAAACTTCCCGCCGCAGTTCCACCGAAAAAGATACACCACCCGCGAAAATTCGGTATTGACAGCGATGGTGGAGGCGTGCTATACTTACACGTGTAAGTAACCTGACTTCCTTCATCGACAGCTCATCCTCGTACCTGTTCAGACGTGTATTTTTGATCGGCGATCGATCGGATCCTTCCCTTCTTCGCTCCTCTACATCAGGTGCGCTCAGATGAAACGTCCCACACAAGCGGATGTGGCCCGCCTGGCGGGGGTGTCCAGAGCGACCGTCTCCTACGTGATCAACGGCCGCACGGATCGCTCCGTCTCCATCACGGAGGAGACCCGACAGCGCGTCCTGTGGGCCATCGAGCAGCTGGGATATCAGCCGCACGCGGCGGCCCAGTCCCTTCGCTCCGGGATGACGAAGACTATCGGCCTGCTGATCCCCGATATGCACAATCCCCATTACTGGCAGATCGTGCATGGCGTCGAGGAGGCAGCCCGGGAGGAGGGATATGACCTGCTGCTGGTCAGCACCTCGCTGGACCCCGAACGGGAGCAGCACAGCGTACGGGCCCTGCTGCGCCGTCGCATTGACGGCCTGATCCTGCTCCTCACCTTCGGCGATCGCCTGGCGTCGGAGATCGAGATGTTGGCCCGTCGTCACGGCCCCGTCGTCCTCCTGGGGGGGCAGATGCCCGATCTGGACGCCGTCGATCCGGACTATGGAGGCGGGGCTGCCCAGATGATGGAACACCTGCTCTCATTAGGACACCGGCGCATCGCCTTCATTCATGGCGTGGCCTGTCCGACGCTGGGCCTTGGGCGGTTGGTGGTGTACCGACAGGTGCTCCAGGAGCGTGGATGGTTGAATGAGGATTGGATCATCCGCTGCGGGAGCACGTTGGAGGATGGGTACCAGGCCACGCTGCATCTATTGGACCTCTCGCCGCGTCCCACCGCCATCCTGGTGGTGAACGATCTGCTGGCGATCGGGGCGCTGCGCGCCGTCGCCGATCGGGGCTTGCGTGTTCCGGAAGACATCTCGATCGCCGGGTTCGACGATATCGATGTGGCGGCCTATCTGACGCCGCCGCTGACCACGGTGCGGGTGGACAGCGAGTCGCTGGGGCGCGAATCCGTTCGCCTGGTCCTGGCTCGCATGCGAGACCCTGAGCGGCCACCGCAGCACGTCCATGTCGCCGCCCAACTGGTCGTGCGGGCCTCCACAGGGCCAGCGCCAACCGATTCAGGGAAAGGAGGTGGTTGCGCGGACATCCTCTGACCGGCCTCGTCGTGCTTTCGTGCGGTCTTTGATCGTAGGTGACCATCGTGTGAGCGGTGGTGGGCGCTCTGAGACGGCGCCGGCGCCACCCTCACGAGGGAAGCAAGGAGGGTATTCCCATGAACCGAACAGGTGTGTTGTGGCCCCTGCTAGCCGCAGTCGTGATTCTCTCCATGGTGTTGGCTGCCTGTGCGCCGGCCGCTCCCGCCCCGGCGAAGCCAGCCGAAAAGCCGGCAGAGGTGGTCAAGAAGGCTGAGGAGGAAGAGGTCGTCGAGATCCAGGTGACCCCTACCCCCGTCCCGGAGCTCGAGGGTGAGATCGTGGTGTCCTTCCAGGGGAATGACACCCAGACCTGGGAGGCCCTCTGCGAGGCTTATGAGCAAATTCACCCCAATGTGGACTGCAAGGTCGAGCTGAAGCCGGGTGAGGGATATCAGGAGTGGATTCGCACCCAGTTCGCCGGCGGCACCCCCAAGGCCTCCCTGGTGAACGGCAACGTGGTAGCCGACCTGGTCAACGCCAAGAAATTCCTCGACTTCTCCGCATACCTCGACAAGATCTCCCCATACACGGGCAAGCCGTGGCGTGAGGACTTCGACGCGGGCGCCCTGGCCAATATGCGTGATCCGGTTACAGGTGAGACGTACATGTTGAACCTGGAGACCGTCCAGGTCCTCTGGTTCTACAACAAGGAGGCCTTCCGCAAGGCCGGCATCCTGGAAGAGGTCGAGGCCGTCCACAAGACGCCGCGTAACCAGCCCACCTGGGGCCAGTTCCTGGGTTGGTGCGACAAGCTGCGGGAGGCTGGATACATCCCGGTAGCCATCGAGGGCGATTTCCGCTCCTTCTGGGAGATGCGCTTCGGCTGGATGGCCCGCATGTACGCCGATCAGTTCACGCGCGATGAAGCGGAACTGGTGCGTTGCCAGCCCGGCGACTGGTGCTTCCGCGAAGGGATCGATGACAAATGGGTGTACGATCCCACGGACCCGCACAACGATGACGCCACCCGCATCACCTTCAACATCGTCCGCAAGATGATCGCCCTGCGGGATCACCAGCAGCGGGTCAACGGCCCCAAGTGGCGGGCGCAGTACGAGAACTTCAAGCAGTTCGCCGACCGCTGCACGCCGCCCGGGTGGATCGGCACGACGGATGCCTATCCGCTCTTCCTGACTCAGAAGGCCGCCATCCGGCTGGACGGCGCCTGGCTGCTGAGCAGCTTTGAGAAGGACATCCGCAGCCTGGCTGAGGGGACCTACAGCTACTCGGCGGCGGAGGAAGGCGCTCCCACGCCGACGCCCTCCGCGGAGGACCTGGCTGCCACCGTGTTCGAGATCGGCTCCTTCAACAATCCCACTATGGAAGGGCCGGAGGTGGACGCCCCCGCTCGCACCATCGAGGTCAACATCGGCTTCTGGAGCGTCCCCAAGAAGGACCAGCAGCAAAACGATCTCGAGGTGGACTTCCTGATGTTTGTGACCAGCCCGGATGGGTATGGGATCTACCTGCAGAATCGGCTGGATCCCAACAACCCCCATGGTGGCATCGCCGGCCCGCCGGTGGTGAAGAACGTCAAGCTGCCGCCGGAGCTGGAGGATCGCTTCGCCAACCTGCGGCTGATCGGGAACACGGAGAAGGACACGGCCGGGACGTATCGGGCGCGCGGCGTGGCCGACTATCAGCCCACGGTGCGAGAGTGGGTGGATCTGGCGCAGCAGTTCTTCACCGACAAGATCACCCTGGACGAGTTCCTGGACAAGTATCAGGCCTCCATCGACAAGCATTATGATGGTATCCTGGAGCATCTGCGGCTTACGCCGGAGGATCTGCAGGATCCCAGCAAGAAGCCGGCGAACTTCTGAGGATGGCGCTGGTTGAGGCCCTTGCTCGGGCGGGGCGGCGCACGACCGCCTCGCCCGGTTTTTCAACTTGCGAGGCGTGATATGCGAGTGATCGGACGTCTGTTCTTCCTGCTCCTGGCCCTGTCCGCCGCGTTCTGCCCTGGCCTGATATGGGGGGCGGTGCCCGTGTGGGCGCAGCCGACTTCCTGGGAGACGGAGGTCGGAGATGTGGTGTATGGCGTGGCGTTGTCCGCCGATGGAAGCGTACAGGTCGTGGGGAGCCGCAACAACCAGGTGGTCGCCTTTGATCCGACGGGGAGACAGCTGTGGGAATTTCGCCCGAAGGGGACGGTCTGGGGTGTGGCGGTCTCCGGGGATGGCGCCTGGGCGGCGGTGGCTTCGGAGGATCGCCGGGTCTATTTGCTGGACGCTCAGGGGCAGCCCGTCTGGCAATACCGGGGCGCCTTCATCTTCCTGGACGTGGCCATCGCCCGTGACGGCTCGTTGGTGGCCGCCGTGGCGGAGGATCGCAACGTGTACGCGTTCGATCGGGCGACAGGTGAGCTGTTGTGGCAGTATGCGCTGCCCAACATCGCCGATACGGTGGCCATCTACGGGACGGGCACCGTTCGCGTCCTGGCGGGCACTCGCGACTCGCAGGTGCACCTGTTCAGCTCCGATGGCGTTGAGCTATGGCGCGCCCAACTGGCCGATGCGGTGAAGGGCGTGGCCGCCGTCCGGAGCGGCGCGTTGGTTGTGGCGGGCACGCAGGACGGCGCCGTGACGCTGCTGAACGGGGCCACGGCGGACGTGCTGTGGCAGACTCAGCTCTCGGATCGGGTGAACGCCATCGCGATCACCGATGACGGCGGCCTGATCGTGGTAGGCACCCGGGAGGGGCGGCTCTATGTGCTGAGCGGCGAGGACGGCTCTGTCCAACAGACGCACGACATGGGCTCCGCCGTGGAGTCGGTGGCCGTGTCGCCGGACGGCCGCTACTTCATGGCGGGGACGCGGGCTGGCCGGGCGGTGTTTCAGGACATGGCCACGGCGAGGGCGCGGTTTGTGGCCCGGCAGCGGTTGTTGACCGGGGTTCGGGTCGGCATACCGCTGATCCTGCTGGGCCTTCTCGTCGGGCTCGTCGTCTGGATACGTGTCACGCCCTCCGGGCGTACTTTCTGGGAGGTGAAGGCGGCGCCGGGAAGGCATCTGGCTGCGGAGATGTGGCGCAGTCGGGTGTCCTACCTGTTCCTGTTGCCCACGATCGCCTTGCTGCTCGTCTTCAACTATTATCCCGCCTTCTCCGGGCTCTACCACGCCTTTACTGTGTGGAAGCCGGGCGTGGAGACACGCTGGGTGGGGTTGCAACAGTTTCGCTTCCTCTTGAACGACCAATACTTCTGGGTTGGCATCAAGAACGCCATTATCCTGGTGATCACCGGATACATCAAGACTTTCACCGTGCCGCTGTTGGTGGCCGAGTTGATCTTTCACCTTCGCAACAAGACCGTCCAATACGGCCTCCGTTCCCTCTTCGTGATCCCGCTGGTGGTGCCCGGCGTGGTGGGAATCCTGCTTTGGGTGAACATTTACGATCCGAACATCGGCCTGTTGAACCAGACCCTGCGGGCGTTGGGGCTGGAGCAGTTGACCCGGGTGTGGCTGGGCGACGAGAAGGTGGCCCTGTGGTCGATCATCGCCATCGGCTTCCCGTGGGTGAGCCCGTTCGCCCTGCTCATCTTTTACGGAGGCCTCATCTCCATCCCGCAGGAGCTTTTCGATGCGGTGAAGGTGGACGGGGCGTCGACCTGGACCCGGTTCTGGCGGCTGGATCTGCCGCTGCTGATGAGCCAGATCAAGTTGCTGCTTATCCTGGGGTTCATCGGCGGCATCCAGGAGTTCCAGTTGATCTTCCTCACCACCGGCGGCGGGCCGGGGAACGTGACCTATACACCGGCGCTGGAGCTTTACTATCAGGCCGTGCGGTTCAACAATTTCGGCCTGGCCTCGGCCATCGGGGCCGTCCTGTTCGTGGTGATCCTGGGTGGGACGATCATCAACATGCGGTATGTCCAGTCGGCTGTGGAGTATCAGGCGTAGGATACGTCGGGAGGATGTGTAGATGGCGGAGCTTTCTGAGGCTGTCCTGGAGCGGCGAGGTCCCCGACTGGTGCACGCCCGTGCGGGTGCCCATCGGCGGGAGACGATCGGGCAGGTGATCATCGTCGCCCTCCTGCTGTTCTTGCTGTTTCTGACGCTGGTACCCATCGCCCTGATGATCACCTTCTCCTTGAAGGATAACGGCCAGATCTATGGGCGCTTCTGGTCGCTGCCGGACCCGGTGCGCTGGCGGAACTATGTGGAGGGGATGACGGTGATGTGGCGCTACATTGTTAACACCCTCGTCTCATCGCTGACCTCCGTAGCGGCGGTGGTCATGCTGGCTTCGCTCAGCGGCTACGTCTTCGCCCGCCACCGGTTCCCATTTAAAGAGTCCATTTATCTGATCATCCTGGCTTTGCTGATGATCCCGGGCGTGTTGACGCTGATCCCGGCTTTTGTGCTGGTGCGTCAGTTGGGGTTGGTGGACACGCGATGGGCTTTGATCCTGCCGTGGACCTCCGGCGGTCAGGTGTTCGGCATCCTGCTCTGTCGTAGCTTCTTTGCCACGCTGCCCCAGGAGCTGTTCGACGCCGGGCGCATTGACGGCGCATCCGAGTTTGATCTCTACTGGCGAGTGGCGCTGCCACTATCCTGGCCCATCATCGTGACCCTGGGCATCATGCACCTGGTGGGGACGTACAACGACTTCATCTGGCCACTGGTGACCATCACCAGCCCGCAGGTGCAGGTGGTCTCCGTGGGATTGACGCAGTTCACGTCCCAGTATGGCATCACGGATTGGGGGCCCCGCATGGCGGCATACACCATCGCCACTATCCCGCTGGTGGTTCTGTTCGTCTTCGGCATGCGCTACTACATCCGGGGCATCACCAGCGGCGCGATCAAGGCGTAGCCGGCATGAACGGGTAGGGCGATTCACGAATCACCTTGCCCTGGTGGAGGTAAGCGGCGACAGCTCCCATCCAGCTTAGGAGGAGGCAGGCATGAGCAACACTGTACCCGTGCTGGAGGCGGACCGGCTCCGCCTGGCATGTCAGATGCGTGGGGAGCAGGTGACGGGGTTGACTCTAGAGGTGTATGAGGGGGACACGTGGCATCGGATGGCCGTCGTGAGCCCCCTCTGTCATCTGATCTACCTGGATGGCCAAGGCGAGCGGCGGGTGGTGGAGATCGTCGGAGCTGTCCTTGGCGCCGGGGAGCGTTCCCTGGAACTGAATGGCCGCCTGGAGGACGGCGATGGCGTGGAGTGGCGTTGGGCGGCCCGCTTCTCCCTCGGTGATCACCCGGATCAGGTGCTGGCCGAATATCGATTGGAGGTGAGCGCACCCCGCCGGCTGTTGCGGTGGATGGGCCCCAGCCTTCTGGCGGGCGAGGGGAGCTTTGGCGCCGCCAAGGATGAGGCCCTGTTTCCCGGCCTGGAGTACCTGCTGGGCGATGAGCCGTCCTCTGACACCCGCTTTGCCGCGGAGAAGTACGCCAATCGCACGGTGCCGCATCCGTACAAGATCACCGTGCCGCTGATGGCCGTCAGCCATGGGGGACGATCGGTGGGCTTGCTGTGGGATCCCAACCAGGATTGGAACAGCGCCTGGCGCCATCCGGCGGCGCTCTTCTCCTCCCCGAACCGCCTGCAGCCGGGGGCCGAGAATCACTGGATGGCCCTGTTCGCTCCGGCGGTCGAGCCCCGATGGCTGCGTGAGGGGGAGACCGAGGCGCATGCGCCCTGCGATATCCAGCCCGGCCGGCCGTGGACGCTCACGGCTCGATTTGTGGTGGCCCCGAGTGGAGGCGTCCTGGCCGTCCTGCGCGCCTGGCTGGGGGCGTATGGACTGCCACCGTTGCCCGATCCCGGGCATGATTATCGGGAGAACGTCGATTTGTGCGTCCGCTCCTTCCTGGATGTCGCCTGGGATGAGGCGGCGGAAGGGTGGCATCATACGCTCGCCGACCCCTGGGGGCCCCGCTACGAGGCGCATGTGGCCAACCTGCTCTGGCGATACGGCCGCTGGCCCGATGGCGACCCCGTGTTGCGCGCCCGGGCTCGAGATCAGGTGCGGCGGGCTGTCGCAAGAGCGCGCTCGCAGGCGGATCGGGGCGCCGCGCCGCATCTGGACCTGGCGCTGGTGTACGGCCATGTCGTGGAGGCGCTCGATGCGCTGGCGGCGGAGGCGCGCCAGGCGATGGCGGAGCAGCAGCCCGATGGGAGCTGGCCCTGGAAGCCGGATGCGGTTCACGCCGTGGCCGACTTCAAGACGCCTGAGCGGTTGGCGGTGATGGGAAAGCCGGGGGACAGCGCCACCGGCTTCACGGCCAGCCAGGCGAGCGCTGTCCTGCGCTATGCGCTGTGTACCGGCGATCCCGAGACCGTGGCGGCCGTGCGCCGTGCGGCGGACTGGTGCAATGCCCGGACCCGCCCGGAGGGGGCGCAGGCCTGGGAGCTGCACCTCCATGTGCCGGACGTGCTGGCCGCGCCCTACCTCGTTCACCTAAACCTGGGTGTGTACGATCTGACGGGGGATGAGGCATATCTGGAGGCTGCCAATCGGTGGGCGTGGACCGGGTTGCCATTCACCTATCTCTGGAGTGGGTATTACCGCCCGATCATGCGCTATGGCACCATCCCGGTCTTCGGCGTGACCTTCCATGATGTCCAGCCGTGGTTCGGCGTGATCGTCCAGTGGAACGGGCTGGTCTATGCGGATGCGCTGCTTCGGCTCGCCCGTTATCGTCTGGGTGATGGCCCGGCGGACTGGCGGCACCTGGCCGAGGGGCTCGTGCGGAACGGCATGCAGCAGCAGATGAGTTGCGGGCCCTATCTGGGGATGTACCCGGACGCGTTCAGCGCGGTGAAGGGGGATGAGGAGTATACCTGGTGGCTGAACCCGCAACTGATCGGGGTGAACACGTTCCCGTTGGCTGGATTGTCGGTGGCGTGCCTCACCCAGGTGCTTCGAGGGGACGCGGGGGATTCGATTCACGTCACGAGCGGGGCGACCGTGGTACAGGCGCTGCAGAGCGCGGGCTCCCTGCGCCTGCTGTTGCGTGACCAGCCGGGCGAGGTCAGCTTTACGATGATCGGCGGGATCTCGGGGCCGCCGACGGAGATCGCCTGTGAGGGGAAGACGCTGGCGTCGGTGGAGGATGTGGATGCCGTGGAGGAGGGCTGGCAGTGGGTATCGGCGCACCGCGTGGTCCTCATCAAAGTACGCCATGAGCGCCCGGTCGTGCAGATCGAGGCGACGTGGTCGCCCCAATAGGGCAATGCTCGCGGGGGATAGCCTGCCTGTATGAGCCGGGAGGGTGATCCGTGTCCGATGTCCCCTGGTCCAGCCGGGACCGGGTGCAGGCGGCGCTCCGCCGGGAACGCCCGGATCGGGCGCCGTTTAACTTCTGGATGGACCGCCGGCTGATGGCCCGATATGCGGCCCGGTATGGTGAGCACTTCCGCATCACGCACTTCGGGGCGGATGTCCTGGAGAGCTTCCCCGGCTGGGCGTGGCCGGCCGGCCCCACCGTCGAGCGGGACGGCACCGCCTGGCATGTGGCCCCGCTGGTGGACTCCCTGGCCGGGGTTCTCGACCTGCCGTTTCCCGATCCCACCGATGACGCCGTCTACAACCCCATCCGGGCGGATCGAGAGCGCTTTCCCGACGTGGCGATCTTCGTGGACGTGGTAGGGCCGCTCACGATCCTGCACGGGATGCGGCTGTACCAGAACCTGTTCCTGGACGTATACGATAGCCCGGAGGTGCTGGAGCGGATCATACAGCGCTGGGCGAGGATCTACGCGGCGCTGATGGAGCGGCTGGTGCGCCTGGACGTGGATGCCATTTACCTGATGGACGACATCGCCGGCCGGGATGGGCTGCTGCTGTCGCCAGGGCACATCCGTCAGATCGTATTCGCCTGCTTTGCCGAGCCCATCGCCATCGCCCACGCGGCGGGCCTGCCCGTGCTCTTCCACTCGGACGGCGACCTGACCGCGGCGTTGGATGCTCTCGTCGAGCTGGGCTTCGACGCCGTCAACCCGCTGGAGCCACAGCTCAACGATTTGTGCGCCTTCCAGGCGCGATACGGGGATCGGCTGGCCGTCTACGGCGGGCTGGACACGTACGGCGTCATCCCCAACGGCACGCCCGCCGACGTGCGGCGCCACGTGTTGGAGACGTTTGAGATCCTCGGCCGCTCGGGCGGGCTCATCCTCTCCACGCACGATATCCCCATCCACACGCCCGAGGCCAACGTCCAGGCGATGGTGGACACGATCCGTTGCGAGTGCGTTTACTGATCGGAGGGAGACATGCCCGCGTCCGGCTTCTATCTGCCCGAGGACCCCGGCTACACGATCCTGGACAGCCTGCACGATTCGGTGCGCTTCGCCCGCCATTGCCTGGTGCCGTATCGTGACCACCTGTGCGCCGTCTCCACCTTCGTGGACCCCGAGGGGACGCCCATGACCTGGCACGACTTCGGCGTGCTGGAGGGGCCGGGTTGGGCGGCGAATGCTGTGGGCGGCGCCATGGAGCTATACCAGTACGGTCGCGTGATGGGACGGCCCGATGTGTGCCGGGAGGCACTGGCGTTGCTGGGCCACGTGCTGAAGGATGGGTTCATCGACTGGGATGCCGGCTTCATCGCCGGCTATCGTCATATCCCCAGCGGCCGGCTGTGTCTGAACTACAAGTCAGGCGACGACTGGTTCTGCGCGGGCTCCACGGCCCGCGTCGCCGACCAGTTGTTGCGTTTCAGCCAAATGCTGGGAGACGATCGGCGCGTGCCGCGCATGCGGACGGCTGCGCTTGGGTATGCCCGTTGGATGGATGAGCATCTGGAGATGGCGGACAACGGCTGGTTCCCCCGCCGCTCCCGGCCGGACGGCTCCGCCTATCCCTGGACCCCTGAGGGGGAGGATGACCCCTTTTTCGCCGTCAGCGCCGATGGATTGTTCATCCTGGATCTGTGGGCCGGGCTCACCGAGGCCGGACTGGCCGATTACCGCGCCGCCCTGCGCGCTCAAGCCGATCGTTTCGTCGCCTCCGATGGCTTCTTCGGCTCCATCAACCACGATACCTATGATCCTCATGAGTGCGTGGCGTATGCCGTCGCCTTTCGCACGTTCCGCCGATTGGGCGTGCTGTTGAACGACTCGGGGCTCACGGCCTTTGCGTACGACGTGGCCCTGAGGGGATTGCGCCAGTTCGAAATGCGGGAGGATCGCAACGGCGTGGCGACGCGAGGGCTGCTATGGATGGAGCGCTCGTGGGATACGGCTTATCTGTGGGAGAACGCCGAGGCGGCCCAGGCGTACCTGGAGGCGTACGCCGATACTGGCCGGCGGCGGTTCCTGCGCAAAGGACTGACGATCCTGCGGGCCATCGCCCGGCATCATCATGGCCCATATGGCTTCCTGACGGAGGGTGTGGACTGGAACAACCACGTGGGAGCGCAGCACCACTTCGGTGGGGCGACCTACGGTGATATCCGCTACACCGAGCCGCTGCTCAACAATTTGCACATCGCGGAGCCGACGCTGTACTATCTGACGCTGCTCTGCCTGGAGGCGGCGTGAGAGCCTGAGAGCATCTCTGATTCCCGGCCTGCGCCTGCCTTTCTCTGCCCTTTCCGCAGGATCTGGGCCGGGGCTAGACAGGCCGAGGGTGTTTTCCGGAGGGCCCTGGGGTGTCGCAAGCTGCTGTGCTGTCCAGCCCCCTTCTCCCAGGCTCGGGAGAGGAGGCTGGATGACCAGTCGGGGAGCGACGTGCGGTCGGACGGGACCCTGTCTCCGGCAGCTCAGGAGATAGAATCCCCGCTGCTTCGCTACGCCTCCCCTTGCGGCTCGCGGCCGGCGAATATCGCGGCCAGCAACAGGCCGAACGCCAGCGCCCGGACGAAGGAGCTTATGAGCGTTCCAACCATCAGCATTTGTCCCAGTCTCCCGGGGGCCCAGCTCAGGCCGGGCCCCCTGTAGGCGAGGTAGGCGCCCATGGAGGTCTGTCCGATCAAGGCCAGTATCAGGAGCCCCATCGCGACCAGGGTGAACACGCACGGGCGTGGATACCGACGCCAGAATGCCAGGGAGAGAATGACTCCCATGACGTACACGAACAGGACAGGAAGCTCCCCTACGAGTTGTGACAGGAATGGAATGAAAAATTCTCTCATCGGAAACTCCGTTGACGTTAGATGGCTTGCGGCTCACTCGCGCCGCGTAGCGGCGTCAGATAGGTACGCTCGTTGTTGCTCAGGAACCCTCCCGCTTGATGGTGAGGGGGAGGTATAGCCTGTTCAACCAATAGTCGGGTTTGCTTTCTCTCGTTTCCAGGGCCCAGTTTCGCAGCTCGTCGGCGATTTCGCGCCTCACCTCCGGGTGCCGGACGGTTGTCGTATGCACAAAGGTGTACAGGGTGTTGTAGATGTGGTTCCCTTCGGCGGTGACGGGGATGGAGCGATACACCGGTCGCTCGCTCTGGGCAGCAAAACGCGTCAGCGCATCGTAGAGCGCCAGGGTACCACTGAAGGTCCGGTTGCTGTCGGGAAACAATTGAGGGTCGCCGAATTCCACTTTGTGGTGGGTCCAGCGGCAGGGCCACAAAGGGTCCTGCGGACCGTCTACTTTGACATGGGCGGCAAAGGGATAGCCCTCGCTGTCTGCGGCGGCGATACACTCTTTGTGTGACCAGTTGTCGCCCAGGGAGTGCAGGTAGATGCCAAAGGCTGGTAGGCTGCCGGCCTGGATGCTGCCGGTATCTATGGTGGCGGTCTCGGTGACGAAGCAGGGGGTGGTTTCATAGATGTTATAGGCGGGGTCTTGCCACTCAAAGGCTACCGTGCTGCTGTAGCCAAAGATGACCTGACCCACCAGGGTATCGGTCAGGCCCAAAGCCCAAGCCTCGATGGCTCCTAGCTCGCTGGGGCGGTTGTGGGGCATGTGGAAAAAGACGCCATAGGGGCCAAAGCGATCGGTGAAGCATTCGAGACAACCCATCTGGTCGGTGGAGCCCATGGACACGTCCGGCCCAGTGGTTGCCGGTGAGGGACAGATGGTGCTGGTGATGACGCTGGTGATGGGCGGCGGAACGGGATAGTTATTCGGATCTGCGTCAAAGGTGTACACCGGGTTCACGGTCGGCAGGTTGCCCGCATCCGTGCCCTCGGAATAGGCCTGGATAGTGGCTGCATCGGTGATGGAGAAACCGGCCGCAATGGCTAAAGCGCCGACGAGGTCAAAGTGTATGCTGCTGACGGTCGGGGAGACCGTCTCGCGCTGGTCGAGGGGGCTGTAATCCAGGGGGTCGAAGTACGAGATTTCTTCCTCAGACCACGCCCGCGCGGATGGGAGGAAGCGCAACAATCCGTACGCTGCAAGCAGTGGAACGAGCACGGAAAAAACGAGCATTATCCATCTTCGCCGATTTCTCTTCACCGGTCCAGGCCTCCTTTTTGCCCTTGCCTGCTCATGGGTAGTCTCCCTCATGGGTGTTGCCGGGGCAGGGGCGATTCATGAATCGCCCCTGCCCATCATGCGGCGCTGCTCACAAAATGGTCTCCCATGGGCTCACCAACACTAGACAGGGAGACTACCTGCTCATGGATCATCGGTTATCGGCCAGGAAATCCAGCACGATCTTGTTGAACTCCTCTGGCTTCTCCCACATAGCAAAGTGTCCCGTGCCAGGGATAAGGATCAGTTCTGCCGTCGGGATCAGGGCGGCCATTTCCCTCGTGTGCTCGGTGTAAATGGCCTCATCGTTATCGCCATCGAGGATCAACATTGGGACGGTGATACTGCGCAACTGCTCCGGGGTGAAATTCGGCTCGGAGGCCCACATTTGGCTGATGTTCTCTAGAAACGCGTCCCACTGCGTCGGATCGGGCGAGAGCCTCTGGTAATCCTTCGCCGCCTTCTCGATGTAATCGTTGAACTTCTCGTTCTCACCGACGTCGGCGCGCACGCCGGATAGATTGTAGTTGGCACCATAGGCGATCACTTTGTTCAGGCGATCCGGGTGATGGATGGCCAGATAGAGGCCGATGATGCCACCATCGCTCCAGCCCAGGATATGCGCTTTTTCGATGCCCAGGTAGTCCATGAGCGCGAGGACGTCGGAGGCCATAAGCGCGTAGCTGATCGGCTGTTCCGAGACGGTGGAGCGACCATGGCCGCGACTGTCCACGGCGATCACCTTGTATTGCCTGGAGAGGACGGGAATCTGGTTTTCCCAGTAGTCGGCGTTGCCCAGACCGCCATGCAGGAGGATAAGCGGTGGACCATCGCCGTGGATTTCGTAATACATCTGTATGTCGTTGACCGGTGCCATGCCAGTGATCGTGGTCTGTGTGGGCGTTGCGGTCGGCAGCGGGGCGACCTGACAGGCCGTCAGGCTGGCAACCATGACGAGAACGGACAACACCAGGAATGCGCGTGGGTGGACCATCGGGGCTCCTCCTTTGCATGGATTGGCTCTGCGCATGATGAGCAATCTCTCGAGCATGCCGTCCGCTGAAACCGGCTGTTGATTGACCATTTACCACCAGACGAGGTCGAAACGGTCGAGATTCATCACTTTGTTCCAGGCGGCGATGAAATCCCGCACGAATTTTTCCTGGTTGTCGTCCTGGGCGTAGAATTCCGCCTGGGCGCGTAGTTGTGAATTGGAGCCGAAGACCAGGTCCACTCGGGTCGCCGTCCATTTGCGCTTCCCCGTCTTGCGATCGAATCCCTCGAAGAGCTGGGCGTCCTCCGAGGTTGGCTTCCACTCGATCGCCATATCCAGCAAGTTGACGAAGAAGTCATTGGTAAGTGCGCCTGGCCGGTCCGTGAGAATGCCGTGGGGGACGCCACCGTAGTTGGCCCCGAGCGCGCGCATGCCGCCGACGAGCACCGTCATCTCCGGCACGGTGAGGGTCAGAAGCTGCGCCTTGTCGATGAGGGCTTGTTCGGCCGGAAATTCACAGCCGGGCATCAGGTAGTTGCGAAAGCCATCGGCTGCCGGTTTCAGGTAGTCGAACGACTCGACGTCGGTCTGCTCCTGGGAGGCGTCAGTACGGCCGGGGGCGAAGGGAACCTGCACCGAGAGGCCGGCGCGGCGGGCCGCCTCCTCGATGGCGGCGTTCCCGCCGAGAACGATGAGATCAGCGAGCGAAACCCGTTTGCCGTTGGTCTGGGCTTTGTTGAATTCGGTCTGGATGTTTTCGAGCACGCCAAGCACTTTGGCGAGCTGTTCAGGCTGGTTGACCTCCCAGTCCTTCTGTGGCGCCAGGCGAATGCGGGCGCCGTTCACGCCGCCCCGCTTATCGGTGGCGCGGAACGTGCTGGCCGCAGACCAGGCGGTGTAGACCAGTTCGGTGACGGAGAGCCCGGAATCCAGGATCTGTTTTTTCAGATTGGCGGCATCCTGCTCATCGATCAGAGCGTGGTCCACCGGGGGGAGGGGATCCTGCCAGATCAGGTCCTCCTCGGGAACCTCGGGGCCCAGGTAGCGGGATTTCGGCCCCATGTCGCGATGGGTGAGTTTGAACCAGGCGCGGGCAAACGCGTCCTCGAGCTCCTCGGGGTGTTCGAGGAACCGTCGTGAGATCTTGGCGTAATCGGGATCCATTCTCAGCGCCAGGTCGGTGGTGAGCATAATCGGCTTGTAGCGCTTTTCGGGATCGTGGGCGTCGGGGACCATGTCTTCGGGGTCGGGATTCACGGCAACCCATTGCCAGGCGCCAGCCGGGCTCTTTTCTAGGTTCCATTCGTATTTGAAGAGGATTTCGAGGAAGGTGTTGTCCCACTTGGTGGGGGTGGGTGTCCAGGCGCCCTCAAGGCCGCTGGTGATGGTGTCGGGCCCTTTTCCGCTGCGGTAGGAGTTCTTCCATCCCAGCCCTTGCTCCTCGAGCGGCGCTGCTTCGGGTTCGGGGCCGAGGTATTTTTGCGGGTCCGCGGCGCCATGGGTTTTGCCGAAAGTGTGCCCGCCGGCGATGAGAGCGACGGTCTCTTCGTCATTCATGCCCATGCGCTTGAAGCTCTCGCGGATATGCTTCGCGGACTCCAGAACGTTGGGTTCGCCGCCAGGACCCTCGGGGTTGACGTAGATCAGGCCCATGTGGTCGGCCGCAAGAGGTTTCTCCAGTTCGCCGCCGGGGTGACGTTCGTCGCCAAGCCACTCGCGCTCGGGACCCCAGTTGATATCCTCTTCCGGCTCCCAGATGTCCACCCGCCCTCCGCCAAAGCCGAAGGTCTTGAACCCCATGGACTCGAGCGCGACGTTTCCAGCCAGAATCATGAGGTCCGCCCAGGAGATTTTGTTGCCATACTTTTTCTTGATGGGCCAGAGCAGACGCCGCGCTTTGTCGAGGTTGATATTGTCAGGCCAGCTGTTCACCGGCGCGAAGCGCTGGTTGCCGGTCGAGCCGCCGCCGCGACCATCGAAGACGCGATAGGTGCCGGCGGAGTGCCAGGCCATCCGGATGAAGAGGGGGCCATAGTGCCCGTAATCGGCGGGCCACCAGTCCTGGGACTCGCGCATCAGTTTGCGCAGGTCAGCTTTGAGCGCTTCATAGTCGAGCTCGGCAAATGCCTGGGCGTAGTTGTAATCGGGATCGGTGGGCTTGAGCTCGTCGGGGTTTTGGTGGAGGAGTTTCAGATTCAACTGGTCGGGCCACCAGTCGCGGAGTATATTCCCTCCCAGGGTGGTATGCTTGAGCGCATCGCCCGTTATCGGGCACTTGTCATCTTTTCTCATTTCTGCTCTCCTTGCTTTTCGATTTGTATGTAGCAGGCTCGGATGCTCCGCTGGGGGCGAGGCGGGGCGAGGTCCGACCCCAGGGGGGCGCTCTATCGAGCAGCTTCTCTAGCTTCTGCTGAATTTGCTCAAAACGCCTGACCGTTTCCGCTCAAGGGGAGAGAAAAATCGGAACCGGCAGAGGTTAGCCCTCTCCAGCCCCTGTGCCCAGTTCCTGGCTCATACTCCGTACGGCCTCCATCCCCTTGCCACGCGGCAACTTCTCCGCTCCGTACTTGCGAAGAACCAGAAACTTGCGTTTCGCCTCCTCGAAGGTCGCCTCCGTATCGACGCTCAGTCGTAGGTCCGTCAGTAGGTTTTGGCCATCGGCGACTAGAATACGATAAAAGTCCGCCCGCTCACCATAGGCGAACGCCCGGTCTAGGCCAATCAGCATGGCGATGAACGCTCCCAAAAGGGCCGCCAGCTCCCCCGCGCCGCCCAGGCCCAGAAAGGTAACGCCAAACGAGCAGACCAATCCCAGAACGACGATTATCCTGTTGGCACGGGCAGCCCGGCGCTCCTGCTGTTGGGTGTACCGCACGAAGGCAGCCACCTCTTCGATCAGTTGTGCTTTCCTATCAGGAAGGATATTTGTGACCATCTTCTCTTCCCTGCACAGATTGGCTCCCTATGCCCCCAGTGTTCCCGCTGTGCCCGTTCGACTTCCGACGGCAAGGAGGTGATCCATGTCACCGTTCTTTCCCACCAGGGCGGACGGGAAGCGCAGCGGAGCGAGTGTCCGCCTTGACGTTTGAGTTCAGCTGCTGGCGGAGCCGGTCGGCTGCAACGATTTGTTAGAACGCAAACTGGCACGCAATATCAGATAACCAAGAATGCCTGAGGCGAGGGAGCCGAAAATAATGCCTAGCCGTGCATCTAATAGCAGATTGGTCCCTGACTCTTTAAAAGCGAGGGATGCTATAAAAAGGCTCATTGTAAAACCTATGCCGCAAAGAGTTGCAGTGCCATACAAAGCCCCCCAAGACATGCCGGTGGGCAACTTGGTTAAGTTAAGCTTAATAGCAATCCAACAGATACCAAAGATACCGGCTTGCTTACCCAGAAACAGACCAAGGGCAATACCCAACGGGATGCTATGCAGCATCTGCTCAGCGCCCACATCAGAAAAGCTAATGCCTGCGTTAGCGAACGCGAAGATGGGGAGAACAAAAAATGCTACAGCGCTGTGTAAATCATGCTCCAGGCTCTTCAATGGAGAGTAATTACTGTTGGTTTTCAACTTTATTGGAATAAACATGGCTAATACAACGCCCGCCAATGTTGCATGTACCCCAGACTTCAGTATGGCTACCCACATTACAATACCGATCAATAGATACATGCTTTTTGATTCGGTATTCCGTTTGTTTAATATGGCGAGAGCCAGCACGCAGCATAAAACTACAACGAGTGCGGCCAGGGAAATATTTTCTGTGTAGAAAATAGCGATAATTATAATCGCTCCGATGTCGTCAAATATTGCCAAAGACGTGAGAAATATCTTGATGGTAATTGGCGCCCGGGAACCCAACAAAGATAACACACCCAAAGCGAAGGCAATGTCAGTTGCCGCTGGGATAGCCCAACCTGTCATGGCGGAGGGATCACCGGCATTAAAATAAATATAAATCATTGCCGGAGCTACCATACCACCGATCGCTCCTACGCCGGGTAGAACAACATTTCGCCTGTCCGAAAGTTCTCCTTCGATTAGTTCTCTCTTCAATTCCAGGCCGATCAGGAAAAAGAATAGGGTCATCAATCCGTCGTTGACCCAGAGCAATAATGGTTTCGCAATTTCTAAAGCGCCTATGCGAATTTCTACAGGGGTTTCAAGAAACAAAGCGTAGTATGTTTGCAACGGTGTGTTTGCGAACACAAGAGCAAGCACTGCAGCGAACATGAGAATGATGCCGCTTGCAGATTCAAGCCTAAAAAAGTTTGAGATGAATGAGTCGTGAGTACTGCGCATATCTGCCCTTGCGTTCTAACTGTTGAGTATGCGGAATCCGTATCTTATGTTGGATGAGGATGCTATAGGGGGAAGGGTGTGCGGATCCCGTTTTTATGCACCTGCGGTTGATTTTTGCGGAATAGTTCCTGTGTTGATGTATGAAATGCGGAATCTGTCGGCGGCTATCGCTGTCTGACGAAACGTGCGAGGATATCCTGAGTTGCAGATGCTTGCGCTCGTTTAGGTTTGCCATCACACATTGTAAGGGAAATACTTTGCCACGTCAAGGCATTTTTCGCAAAGTGTCGAGCGCCGGCCTGCCGGGTCACCCGGCTCCTACCGTAGAAGGCGAGAGATCAACGATCGGTTAGAAGGGGGATTACAGCCGGGATGGCGCTCTCACGATCCGGAAGTCCAGCGCCGGGTCCGTCTCGTCGTTCAGGATCTTGCGGCCCAGTTCATCGCCGTACGCCGTGAGCTGCGGGATCTTGCTGGGATCGTCCATCTCGATGGGCTCGCGGAGGTCCACCTGGAATCGGCGAAAGTCGAGGCCCTCGAAGAACGTGCTCACCAGATGCACCTGCTGGTCGTCGGCCGACTGGAGGAAGGCGCCCAGGATGGGCTCCACCCACTGCCATGCCCAGAGGCGATTTGCGTCGCCCGGGGCGAAGGTGTGGGGATTGCGCCCGGTGCCCAGGCTGATCAGCGTGGTCTCGGCCGGGTCCCATCCCAGGACGTAGACCAGCTCGTAGGCGGCGAGGTAGCAGGGATTGGTGTATGCCCCCACGCCGCCGTCCACGTAGCGGCCGTCGATCGGCGGGAAGTACGTGGGGACGGAGGAGGACGCCAGCACCGCCTTGACCACCGGCCAGTCCGCATATTCCGGCTTCCACGGCTTGATGAAGCGCGTGTGGTTGGTGACCAGATCGAAAGCGGTGATGACCACGTCGGTGGGAGGATCCGCTGACCAGAAGTCTCCCATCTTCAGGTCGCCGATCTGCTCCCGGATGGCCTTCTCCAGCGGGCCGAGCGGATAGCGATAGCGGGTGAGCGGCCACAGCCAGCTGCGCCACGTCCGGCGGAAGATGGTGTGCCCCAACTCCGTGTATAACCGATGCATCTGAGCGCCGGTCAGGCCGGCGGCGATGCCCGCCGCGATGACGGAGCCGGTTGACGTGCCCGCCGTCAGCCGGAAGATCTCATGGGCGGGTCGCCCCAGGTGATCCTCCAGGATGGCCAACGCCCGGGCGACGACGACGCCTCGGATGCCCCCTCCATCGATGGCGATGGCGACACGTTCACGGAATGGCTTCATCTCGGCTGCCTCCTTGGGATGCTCAACTTCCCGTCGCGTTTATCTCTTTCGCCAGTGGATGCCTGGGGGGATTTTGAGAAGCCACGCCCCCTGCGTCTTGGGTAGCCTCCCTCACGGGTGGGGCGATTCATGAATCGCCCCATTGATATCAAGTTAAGCGATACGGAAGCGTAGCTCCGCATCCTGGGGTGGCTCGGAGGGGCGGTAGCCCCTCCGAAGAACTCTATTTTCAGCCCCTCACCTGCCCCGTGGGGCCGGAGGCCACCGGCCAAAGCCCCAACCGGGCAGGTAAAAGGCGAGAATGAAGAGTTTTTCCGGGGAAGCCCCTCCGCACCTCCCCTTTCAGGCGTGACTGCCCGCGGAGGGAAAAAACGACAGGCAAGGGCCTCACCCATGCTGTTAAGGCGAGCGGCGGAAGGAAATCCCCGCGTATCCTCATGGGACGACCGGCTGGGTCGCGCTTATGTGTCGGATATCGCCGCCGAGGCGATGCGCCGGATCCACCGGACGGCCTCCGGAGGATCACATCCCACCGCCGTCTCGTCGGAGAGGATAAACCCCGCGTAGCCTTGCTCCAGCGCCACGGCCACGTCGGTGACCTCCGCCCGGTAGGGGATATGGCGATCGATCATGGAATACAGCACCTCTCCGGCCAGCAGGACGGAAGTTTGGGCCTCTCGTGCGGCTTGTGCGACCCGACGTTGCACCCGGGGGATCTGCGGTAGGGGCACCTCGACGCCCAGATCGCCCCGGGCCAGGCACAGGGCATCAGCGGCTGCTGCGATCTCCTCGATGTGTGCCAGCGCCACAGCCCGCTCGATCTTGGCGATGATCGGGACGTGGAGCCCTCGCCGGGCCAGCTCGTGGCGGAGCAGGGCGATGTCGGCGGCGGTCTCCACGTAGGAGAGATAGACGCAGTCCGGCCTCAGCGGCGCCAGCGCATCCAGGTCCTGCCGGTCCTTCGCCGTCAGCGATGGCAG
>JAJRVX010000432.1:0-3452 GCA_024277095.1 Chloroflexota bacterium | reverse complement strand
GTTCGTAACGTGGCTTTGAATCTTCTACGTCGCCTTGTGCAAGCCCCTTATATCCCAGATGCGCGCCGAATTGTAGCTGCCATGCCGGACCTTGGTCTGCGTTTGCTCTCCACACCTTTGTTAGAACTTTGAAAAGCCCTGTTTTCCGAAGGGGCGGAGCCCCTCCGAGCCTCCTTAAGGCGTACGCAGACACGACATCTCGCGTGCCCTATGGGGTAACTTTACACATTGTAGCTTCTTTTGCGACGTCGCACTGATATCTTGGTGTGGGTGGCAGGGCGCTGAGATTGGGGAGGGGCCTTTTCACCCGGGTATGGCGGGAACCTGTGGAAGGTTGGCGGGGGCAAGGGACATGTTCGGGGATGGAAGACGGGCCATTCTACCCGGGCGGTGCACCTTGTCCCTGTTGTTTACCCCGCCCGGCCGGTGATGTAGTCCTCTGTCAGCTTCTGACGCGGGTGGGTGAAGAGCGTCTCCGTGGGGCCGAACTCGACCAGCTTGCCCAGCCAGAAAAAGCCCGTCCAGTCGGAGACCCGCGCGGCTTGCTGCATGTTGTGCGTGACGATGACGATGCTGTAGTTCCGCTTGAGGTTGTGCATCAGCTCTTCGACCTTCAGCGTGGCGATGGGGTCCAGAGCGGAGCACGGTTCGTCCATCAGGATGACCTCGGGCTTCACGGCGATGACCCGGGCGATGCACAGCCGCTGTTGCTGTCCCAGGGAGAGGCTCAACGCGTTCTGGTTGAGCTGGTCCTTCACCTCGTCCCACAGAGCCGCCCCGCGCAAACTCTCCATCACGATCTCATCCAGGTCGGCCTTCTTGTGGAGCCCCAGGATGCGCGGGCCGAACGCCACGTTATCGTAAATCGATTGGGGGAAAGGGTTGGGGCGCTGGAACACCATCCCGACCCGCTTGCGCAGCTCCACCACGTCTGTGCCGGGCGCGTAGATATCCTGCCCGTCGAGTAGCACCCGGCCCTCCACGCGTGTGCCCGGGATGGTGTCGTTCATTCGGTTCAGGCAGCGCAGGAAGGTGGATTTGCCGCACCCGGAAGGGCCGATCAGCGCCGTGATCTTTCGGTCCTCGATATCCATGGTGATGTCCTGCAGCGCAGGCTTGTTGCCATAATAGAAGTGGAGGTGTTCAACCCGGATCTTCGCCATAGCTCCTGTACCCGATGCTCCCCTCGTCCGTCCGATCGTCTTTTACCCGAACCGTCCGGTGATGTAATCCTCCGTCCTCTGATCGCGAGGCGTCGTGAAGATCTCGGTGCCGCGTCGGTATTCGATCAGCTCGCCCATCAGGAAGAACGCGGCATAGTCGGCCACGCGGGCGGCCTGCTGGATGCTGTGGGGCACGATGATGATCGTGTAATCCTGCTTCAACTGGTGAAGCGACTCCTCGACCCGGGCCGTGGAGATGGGGTCCAGGCCGGACGTAGGCTCGTCCAGCAGCAGCACCTCCGGTTCCAGCGCCAGGCTGCGGGCGATGCACAGCCGCTGCTGCTGTCCGCCCGAGAGCGCCCTGGCCGGACTATCCAGTCGGTCCTTCACCTCGTCCCACAGGGCGGCCTGCTTCAGACTGCGTTCCACGATCTCCTCAAGCCGGGCGGGGTCACGGACGCCCGCCAGCCGGGGCCCGTACTCGACGTTCCAGCGGATGGTGCCGGGCAACGGCAGCGGCAGGGCGAAGACCATCCCCACGCGGCGCCGCAGGACGGAGACGTTGACGTCGGGCGCGTAGATGTCCTGGCCGTCCAGGAGGATGCGTCCGGACATCTCGGTCCCCTCGACCAGGTCGTTCAGCCGGTTGATCAGGCGCAACAGCGTCGTCTTGCCGCCCCCGGCCGGGCCGAAGAAGACCGTGATGGCGTGCGCCGGCACGTCCAGCGTCACGTTACGCAGGGCCGGCTTCCCGTCGTAGGAGTAGCTGACGTTTTCAATTCGGATCTTGGGTTCGTTTCGTTCCTCTGGCATCCCGCTCCACGCGTTCCTTGATGACGCCTTACACCTTATGTCTTACGCAACACTCATTACGCAGCACGCAACACGCAATACGCAACACGCAATACGCAATACGCATCCCCCCTCGTCACCACGCCCGTCGTCGTCGGAAGTAGCTGCGGATCATCGTGGCCACGATGTTCATGGAGAGGACCAGCGCCAGCAGCACCAACGCCGTGCCGTACTGGATCTCCATGGGCATCCCCGGGACCTGGGTGCTGATCACGTACAGATGGTAGGGCAGGGCCATCGTCTGGTCGAAAGGCGAATGGGGGAGCCGCGGCAGGTAGAACGCGGCCACCGTGAACAGGATCGGGGCCGTCTCTCCGGCCGCCCGCAGCAGCCCCAGGATCACGCCGGTGATGATGCCGGGCAGCGCCTGGGGGAGGACGATGTAGCGGATGCCCTGCCAGCGGGTGCCCCCCAGGCTGGCGCTGACGGTGCGGAACTCGTTCGGGACGGTCCGCAGCGCCTCCTCCGTGGTGCTGATGATGATGGGCAACGTCATGATGGCCAGCGTCAGTGAGCCGGCCAGGATGGAGGTCCCGAACTGCAGGAAGAGCACGAACAACCCCAACCCGAAGAGCCCGTACACCACCGAGGGGATGCCCGCCAGGTTGATGATGGCCAGGCGAATGGCCCGGGTGAGCCGGGTATCCCTCGCGTACTCCGCCAGGTAGATGGCCCCTCCCACGCCCACCGGGATCGCCGCCAGGGCGGTCCCCAGCGTGAGCAGCAGCGTGCCCACGATGGCCGGGAAGATGCCCCCCTCCCTCATGCCGTTGCGTGGCACGGCGGTCAGGAACTCCCAGCTGATCGCACCGATCCCGCGCGCCACGATGGTGCCCACGACCAGCAGGATGGGCACCACGACCAGGAACGTCGCCACGCCCAGGACGATGAACCCGATGCGCTGCACCAGATAGCGGTTCATCAGCGCAACCCTCCCCGCTCCCGTTGCTTGAACATGGTGGAGGCGGCCGCCACGTTGATGAGGAAGGTCAGCACGAAAAGGATAATGCCGATGCCGAAGAGGGCGTGGTAGTGAACGCTGCCCTGTGCCACCTCGCCCATCTCGGCGGCGATGGTGGCCGTCATGGTGCGGGCGGGGCGGAAGAGTGAATCGAGGGTCAGCGGCATACGGGCCGCGTTGCCGGTGACCATCATCACGGCCATCGTCTCCCCGATGGCCCGCCCCATCCCCAGCATGATCGCCGTGACGATGCCGGACTTCGCGGCGGGCACGACCACCCTCCAGATGGTCTGCCACCGCGTGGCCCCCATCGCCAGGCTGGCATCTCGATAGCTCTTGGGCACCGCGTCCAGGGCGTCCTCGGCGACGCTGATGATGGTGGGGAGCGCCATGTAGGCCAGGATGATCGCCCCGGTGAAGGCCGTCAGCCCCGTCGGCGCGCCCAGGACCTCGCGCACCAGAGGGGCGATGATCGT
>JAJRVX010000431.1:0-10572 GCA_024277095.1 Chloroflexota bacterium | reverse complement strand
GACGGCCAGACCATCCCCCGCCTCAACCGCCGCCTGCACTCGCGTGAGCCAGGTGCATCGGCGGGGCCTCGCCCCAGGGTCTCCGAGATCTAGCGACCAGACCTCCCGGCGATCGTCCTCATCCCGGAAGAAGTAGATCGTGCGACCGTCGGCCGACCAGCCCGCCAGCTCCTCATCCGCCTCGTCGTGGGTGATCTGCCGGATCTCCCCGGTCTCTGGATGGAGGAGAAACACGTCTTTATCGGCGAAGCGCCAGGATGTAAAGGCCAGCCAGCCGCGATAAGGCCCGTCCGGCGCCCAAGCGGGGCCGAAGTCGCCCGCGGGGCTGTCCTCCGTCAGATTGACCCTCTCCCCATCCGTGGAGGCAATCAGCCACACGTCCAGGTCACCCGCCGCCATGGACTCATAGGCGATCCACCGGCCGTCCGGCGACCAGGCGGGGGCGCCATCATAGGCCGGGTCCGCCGTGACCTGCCGCTCCCGGCCCGTAGCCAGATCCAGCACATAGATGTCCCACTGCCGATCGCGCCGGGCGCTGTAGGCCAGCGATCGGCCATCCGGCGACCAGACAGGGTCCTGCTCCCGGCCTGGATCCGAGGTGACGCGACGGAGCTCGCCGCTGTTCAGGTCAACGATATAGATATCCCAGTTGCTACCCCGCCGGGCGGAAAACGCCAGGACCCCGGACGCCTTATCCTGAGCGAGCGCCGGGCGCGCGGGCCACAGGCTGGCGAGCAACAGGACGCAGACGAGGAGCCAGGGGCCAGGCCTCACGGCTGCTCATCCTCCGCCTCGTCCAGGATGCGACGCGCCTGCTCGGCCAGCAGGGCCGGCACCAGCACACGCACCTCGGCCAGAGCGCCCACGGCCAGACCGAACACGGGGCCGGCCGCCTCGTAGCGCAGCATCACCGGAATGCCCTCGCTCTCCAGGCGTCCCTTGACCACCTGCGCTTCCATCTCATTCGCGGCGCGGTACACCTCAACCGGGGGCATGGGGACCCGTCGCCCCCCGGTGCGCGTGGCGACATGGACGATCCCTCGCCGTAGCGTCCCCAACAGACCCAACACCAATGCGCTCATGATCCCTCACTCCGCGACGAGGCGTAAGCCCTCTCAACGGCCGCCGCCAGCCGTGCGTTGGCAGACCGCAAAGCGCTCTCCGCGTCCAGGTCATGCCGCCGCGCCCAGTCCACCAACATCATCAGGATCTTCCCCAACTGCTCCTCCGGGTCGGACGCCCCCTCCAATCCCAAGAGCGCCTCCCGGATAACGTGCAGATCGGCCGGCTGCTCGATCCCCACCCGCTCCGAGCGATCCAGATAGGCCCGGGCCTGGGTCAGGGCGGGCAGGCCCCGAGGCAGGCCGGCCAGCGGGCCGTTGTCGCCCGGCTTCCCCCGACGCTCCGCCTCCTTGATGGCCTCCCAGTTACGGATCACATCTCCCACCCCACTGATGGCCACATCACCGAAGACGTGCGGATGGCGTCGCCACAGCTTCGTCACGATCCCCCGGGCCACATCGGTCATACGGAACTCGCCTTCCTCCGTCGCGATCTGGGTGTGGAAGACGATTTGCATCAACAGATCCCCCAGCTCCTCCCGCAGTTCCTCGATGTCCTCGCGATCCAACGCGTCCAGGACCTCGTAAGTCTCCTCCAGCAGGTTGGTGCGCAAACTCGCGTGCGTCTGCTGACGGTCCCAGGGACAGCCATCAGGGGCCCGCAGGCGAGCGATCACCTCCAGCAGCTCGGTCACAGACCCACCCGGGGCGACGGGCGGCACATACAACGTCGTCAGGTAATCAAAGCGCGAGTCCCGATCCAGCTCCATCAGCGGGACCTCCCGAACGAAGGCCGTCTCGGTCCCCGCGCCGGAGAGCACGACCACGGGGTGATCGTCGGGATAGGCGTTGAGCAGCGTCAGCTTCACATCACTGGCCACAAAGCGATTATAGCACTGGGCGATCAGCGCGGGCATCGCGGGATCCAGGGGGGGATAATGCCTCTGGGCGACGATCATGGCGTCCACGATCTGCAACCCGGACTCCTCCAGGGGATCCAGGCGCAGGAGATCGAACACCACCTCCAGGAAACTCACGCCGGCTACCAGGCGCACCTCCACGCCGGCCTCGCTCGCCATCCTCTCGACGAGCGGCGTCGTCCGTTCGCCCACGCGGGGATGGCCAGGCACGGCATAAACGACCCCCTCCGGGCGTTGTCCCAGCTCCACCACGCGTCGGGCGATCGCCTCGTAGACGGCCGCGAACTCCTCCTCGCGGGCGTATACCGCATCGAAGGAGCGCACCCGGTCGGCCGGCAGCGCCTCCACGGCGGGATGCTCCCGGGTGCGCACGTAGACCTCAGGCGCCTGCTCTAGAACGTTCCAGGCCTCCCGGGTAAGATGGCCCGGATCCCCCGGCCCCAATCCCACAATGACGATCGTCATCCCTCGTCCCCTCTCCATAAGAATCCCTGGCCTTCCAGCCTGTACCCGCCTTGCCCGGCCCCTTCCGAGGGGATCTGAGCCGAGGCCCGACAGGTCAGAGGCGGAAGAGAGGCGATTTCCGAAGGGATGTAGACCCTCCGGGCCTCCCCGCAGCCAGCACAACGGGATCTCTCAGACACGCACCAAGGCCATATGTGACCATCGGATTATACGACCGGGGATCGGAAATACAAAAAGGGAGGCTGTACGCCTCCCCTGTGGGTTGTGGAGGGAGATAGCCCATATCCTCTGGTAACACGCCTTCTTTCACGTGCCACCGATTCAAATCACCGTCCGGCTATCTCGCTATCGCCCCAAAATCTACGCGGGAATTTCCCTTGTCCGCCCAGGTTTTACGCAGCCTGGCTTTCCCGCTCCCGATCGAGAACCTCTACCTCCATATGCTCCGGGCGCTGCTCTGTCTCAAGCGGCAGCAGTTCGTCCCCGCCAACCGCTTCCGTCATCCGGGTCTCGTATTCGCTGACGCCGGATCGGAGGATCTGCCGAATCGTCTCGGCGCTGATGCTGTCCACGACGCCCGTTGCCATCACATATTTTCGCAAGCGCTGCAACGACCAACGCTTGAAAGGCAGACCAAGATCCTGGGGATTGGCCTGGGCCAGCTTGATGATCGCCAGGCGTTGCTCCTCCGTGAAGCGAGGCGGCCGTCCGGGGGATTTACCGGATTGAAGGCCGGACACTCCGTGTGCGTTGAATCGGTGGATCCACTTGCGCACGTTGATCGGATGGAGTCCAACCCGGGCGCTGATCTGCGGCACCGTGTAGCCTTGTGCGGAGAGTAGGATAATGCGAGCACGCTTGCTCATATGAATGTCATCACGACGCTGCGCCAACTCTCGCAAACGCTTCTGTTCGTTGTCTCGCAGAAGGCGTACATAGATGGCCATATTCTATCCCCTCCACGATATGCAGTGATGGTCTGAGCTTCCTGCTGTGGGCCCGCCCCCGGCAAAGGGTTCTGTGACAAACCCGGTTTCCTCACCGGGATAGGGCACACTGCCCACTTGGTCTGTTTGATAATGTAGACGTCGAAGTCCCCAAAAGGACGCGCTCAATTTTGGAAAAAACGCCAAAATCAGCGCTTCCTTGGACGACCCGACGCTACACCCGGGCATGATGCATGCCCCCAGGAAGCGTCAGACATGAAATGCAATTAGCAGGGAAACGCTCGCTGCCGTGGTGGGGATGGATAGCAGCGCGTGAGCGGATCAAACTGTGCGGAGAAAAGCCAAGAAGCAGGTTAGAATCGTACGAGTGCTCCGTCGGCTGGGAAGCATGGACGCGATCAGCGATGTCCGTCCGTCCATCGGCCCCAAGCGGGCACGCACCCCCTACTCGGAAGGTCGAGCCGCACCGGCTACATCAGGCTGATTTCCGGACCATCCCGCTGCCCGACGCACCAAAGCCTCAGCGCGCACCAAAAGCTCTCGCATGTTAAACGGCTCTACGACATAAGCATCCGCTCCCTTATCCAGTCCCTGGACGATATCCTTTCTGGCCGCATTGGACACAAGCAGCAGCAGAGGGATCCGAGAGCGGCGACGCAGTTCCTCACACAGGGCATATCCTCCGGGACCAGGATGGGTGATCTCCATGATGACCAGATCATAGGCCTGTCGTTCCAATGAGGTTAATGATTCCTCACAGGGTGCCAGAATGGAGACATCCCATCCACGCTCGCGAAAGGCAGGAACCACCCCTTCCGAGCCTGTGGTCTCGTTCCTGGAGAGGAAAAGCAATCGCCGTCGCATCCCTAGGGTGTCTCCCCAAGCCGCTGCTGTGGCCCCACGGCTTTCCGCATCATGCTCTATCCCCACCCTAGAGCAGACGTGTACATGCGGACTGACTGTCATCTGAGATCCACTTCCAACATATTACACCGCCCGAAAGTCCCTGCTTATACGGATTCACATCCGCCGTCATTATACCCCTCGCCCCTATGGGTTCCAATAGACAATGCTTACGAGAAGCTTACAATATTGTTACATCACTTACTGGATGGGAGCGATGTGCAACCCGGCGTTTCCCCAGTCAGCAGACGCGATTTCGCGCGGCGCTATCGTATATATGAAAAACGATGGCCGACCGCGGAAAGATACGCCACACAGGCTGTATCCAGCCGGGCCTCCTTCGCCTCAACCACACAATCCCCCCCTCACCGGCCGAGGCTCATCCGCCGCCTATGTCCCCCGGCCCTTCCATGCTATCGCGGAACCGTCGTTCCGCAATAGCGCCACCGGACTATCGTCCGGCGCCCCGCCCTCCGTCCTCACCGCCCATCACAACAGCCCAGTTGGGTGGTGTACCCAACACGCCAGCAGCCTCGCGAGGCCGCCCATGATGCTCATCTGCACCGCCGGTCGTGTACCTTCTTCGGTGGAAATACGGCAGAGACTTTGAGGAGCTGCGCTCCCCGACCTTGCCCACCCGAATCAGGTCGGGAAGGGCAGGTCCAAGACTTGAAAAGGAATGCTTGGGCGGAGGGGGATCCCTCCGCCCCCCTGAGGGCAAGCGATGGGCGCCGTGGGTTGTCTCGCGGCATTTCCGCCCTTTCGGATACACCACCGCATCGCTCCTCGCTTTGTCATTTCCCCGCCCTTGCGTATAATGACAGATGTGCCGACGAGGATCTCGCGCGGAGGTGAGGCAGATGCCGTTATATGAATATGAGTGTGAGGCCTGCGGAGTACGGTTTGAGCGAGTGCAGCATTTCTCCGATCCCCCATTGAGCGTCTGCCCGGACTGCGGGGGCAAGGTACATCGGGTGATCCATCCGGTGGGCATCATCTTCAAGGGATCAGGCTTCTACGTGACGGATAACCGAAGCAAGTCGCCTACGCTGAGCAGCAACGGGGGAGGGAAAGAGGAGAGGAAGAGCGAGGGATCGAAGGAGTCGTCTTCAGATAAGCAGTCCGACTGAGCGAGAGCGCTCATGAAGGTCCAGGGATGCAAAACCCCATGGCTTGACCATGGGGTTCTTGTTTCGTCGAGCTCCGGCGGACGGCTCGCGACGCCCGGTCCCTACAACTGAAAGCCGCGGCCGGCCGGCACCACCTTCTGCTTGTAGTTCGTCACGTACGTCATCAGCTTGGCGTGGAGCTCCTTCCACTCCTCGCTGGCCAGGATCTGGCGCATCGTCTCCAGATCCTCCGTGACGGCGCCTGTCAGCATCTGGGGGCCATCGCCAAAGAGGGTGTACCATTGCTCTGTCGGCTGCAGTCCTAAGCGCATCAGGCCCGGGGCGAATTCTCGGACCACGAATTCGAAATAAGACTGTTCGCGGCCAGGCTTAATATCCCAGCTCATGAGCAACTTCATCATATGAAGTGCAACCTCCCATGGGCCTCGCTCTCACACATCCCTTACACGCATTCCCAGCACACCCATCCACTTGCAAAATCGCTTGTAATCCGTTATGAAGTCGCTGACAAGTCAATGACACACCACGAGATAGGATACCAGAAGCAACGCTTTTGTGCAAATGCTTAAAAGAGTTCCCTACCGATCCACGATCCTTTTCTGGCTGCTTTGCGCCCTCTTGGGGCTGTATCTGCCCATTCCGGCGCGGGCGCAACCCTCGCGCCCGGCAGGCGAACTGACCATCATCCCGGCGGAGAGATCCCCCGCGCAATTGCGCACCCAGATCATCGATGTCCGGATGGAGCGGGCGGAAGCGGAGATCATCGCCTATGTGGATGTCCGCCTCACCCTCCAAAACCCGGAGAGGAGCCAGCTCTCCATCGGCCTCCTGATCCAGGGTTCAGATGCTATCCCGGCCGAGGCGATCCGGCTGTTCGCAAACGACAGCCCCCTATCGTTGAAGCCGACGGAGCCCCCGGCGCGTTTCTTCTCCAGGGTGCTCCTGCCCCCCAATCGCCGGGTGGAGTTGAGCCTGCAATACGCCTACTCCCTGGGCACGGGCCCCCTGGTCTCCTTCTCCTATCCCCTGCACGCCGCCTGGCCCACCCCGGACGGCAGCACCCGGATCCGACTGCAACCGCCCCCGGATACCCCACGTGAGGCATGGGTGTCTACCTTCCCCGCCCCCACATCGTTCGATGGCCAGGCGATCGAGTGGCACTTCGAAGAGGCGGCGCCGGACATCCGATTGCAGATGCAATTCGTCCATCCTCACGCCTGGGCTCAGATCAGCCAGACAGGCCAGGACGCGACGGATCTCCAGAACATGACCGCCCGGATGGAGACGCTGGTGGCCCTGGCCTCCACGGACGCCCCCGACGGCCCCGCCTTCGAGCGCTTCTACCCGATGGCCCTGGCCCAGATCGACCGCGTGCTCCGGTCCGATCCGGATTACCCTCAGGCGCACCTGGCATTGGCCCGGCTGTACGCGCTCCATCAGGAGGAGAGCGGACAGCTCTCCCTCGCCTACGCGGCATTGGTGGCCGCGGAGGCCCAGGCCGCTGCCCAGGCTGGCGCCCCGGCCGAGCAGGTTACCCCGCTGCTCCGGCGAGCCTATCAACGCTTGCTGGATGACGCCCGCGCGGCCGGCCGCTGGGAGGAGGCCCTCGCCTATCTCGATAAACTGGCCTCCCTGGGCGACCGCACCGGGCCGGTGGACGAGGCGAGGGAGAGGCTGCTCATCGACGTGGCGCGCAAACACCTCCAGGACGGCGAATGGGTGGAGGCCGCCAGGATCGTACGTGACACCTGGAGCATCCCCGAGATCGATCGCATGGCACCGCCCTGGCTACAATCGATGGTCATCACAGTGGAGACGGACCCAATGCAACGGGTGATCACCGCCTGGTTCTTCCCCGCGCCCGGCCGTCAACAGGAGGCCGCCCCCCAGGTACGCCGCGCCATGGAGTCCTTGCAGGCTATCACGGAGGCGCAGGCCACCGCCTCCACGACCGAGGAGCGGATCGAGCTACGACTCGTCATCCCGCGAGGAAACGATACCTACTTCGTGACGCTGAACCGGGCGTTGGCGAACACCCTGCCCTCCTACCCGGAGTGGGCCTTCCTGGCCCAGCTCCTGCGCCCCGAGGCGTTCCGCTGGCGGCAAACCGAGAACTGGTGGCGTCAGCGCGTCTCCTATGAGGAGGTCATCGACCTGCGTCCCCCCGGCGATGTATGGCGTTCCTACGCCAGCCAGGTCGAGCAGGCGGCGGAGCGCATCGCGGCGGAACAGCCGGAGCCCGTCGCCAATCTCGTCCGGGAGATGGGACGGTACAGCGCGTCTTCCTGGCGCGCCCTGAACCTCCACGCCCAGGCCCGCTATCAGGTCTATCTGGTCCCGGGGGACCACGCCGAGCCCCGACAGTGGCTGCTGTTGCCCGACGAGCGGCGTCACCTGTCGGCGTCGGCGGAGAGGCTTCTGCCCTGGCTGCCGCACAGGCTGCGCCCCTAGCTCCCGGATGGGGCACGGCGATGTGCTACCCGACACAGGACCGCGCCCTCACGAGCAAGCAATTCCCAAGCGGTCCTCATCTCCCAGATGTTGGACTTGGCAGGCCCTGGAGGGGAGGCGGGCTTACTTGACCCACAGGCCCCCCGACCGTACAATCCCCTTGGGACGATGACACCCGCTCCTGACCCCATGCCCATGGACGTGCGAGGTCAGGCCAAGGACGTGAAAAATGACAAGCGAGCTGACGGAAAGGTGGAGGAGATACAGGATCTCATCGGCGGGGATCGCGCAAATCCAGGCCGAAGACGTGGGGGGATGGGCGACCGCAATCATCTTGAGCCTGCTGCTATTGAGCCTGGGATGGTCCCTGAGCGCAGCTCGCTGGGCGGAAGGGCTGGACATCCTGCAAATCATCATCCTGGGCGGCGTCACCGTGGGCATCCTCATGGCCCGCAGCCGATTCGATGGCCTGTTCCCCGTGCTCCACAGCCTGATCACCGGAAGCGCCTGGATATTCCATTGGGTCAGCACACTGATCGAGGGTGACTTCACGTCGCGAGAGCGGGTTTATGAGCTGTTCATCCGATGGTACACCTGGTTCCAGCAGGCCATCAGCGGTGGCTCCTCCAATGATAACCTGATCTTCATCCTGGAGCTGGCCTTCCTGGCATGGTGGCTCTCCTTCTTGGCCGGGTGGGCGGTCTTCCGTGAACAGCGGGTGTGGCGGGTCATCGTCCCCGTGGGCATCGCCCTGATCATCAACGCCTACTACGCCGGCGGGCTCACCGGGTACCTGCTCTTCTACTTCCTCATGGCCCTGCTCCTGCTGATCCGCGTCAACCTGGGTCGGTACGAGGCATGGTGGCGTGCGGCGGACATCCGCTACGCCCCGGACGTTCACTTCGACTTCATGCGCAACGGGTTCATCTTCGCCGTCCTCGTCATCGCCCTGGCCTGGGGGCTGCCCAACGTCCACGCCAACCGATGGATCGAGCAACTGCTACGCCCGCTGGAAGGCCCCTGGAGCTCCGTACAGGAGGAGTGGCGTCGGCTGTTCACCTCCCTGAACTACCAGCCCACAACGGCGGTCGGGGGCTTCAGCAAGACGTTGACGCTCTCCGGATATCGCAACGTGGGAGATCGAGTCGTCATGGAGGTGCAGGCCCAGGGAGCCGACCGCTGGTACTGGCGCGGGATCGGCTATGACACCTACACCGGCCGGGGGTGGGTGAACACCGACGAGGAGCTCATCGTCCTGCCGCCATCCCGCCTGCCGGATCTCCCCTCATACGGGATGCGCCGGACCGTCACGCAGACGATCACCATCCTCGTGCCGGAGGGGAACATGCTGTTCGCCGCCCCCCTGCCCGCGGGGGCCTCCATCCCCGCCCGGGCCGAGGTGAGCCTGCTCCCATCCGAGATGTACAATCCCGGCCTCCCCCCGGAGGAGATCCAGGGCGCGGAGAACGTGCGGCCGGTGGACATCTCCATCATGCTCAGCCGGGAGCCGCTATACGAGGGGGACAGCTACACCACGCGCTCCTACATCAGCGTGGTGGACATCGAGAGCCTGCGCAACGCGGGCGACGCGTACCCGACCTACATTGCAGAGCGCTATCTCCAGCTCCCGGACACGCTGCCCGAGCGCGTGCGGGCGCTGGCGGAGGAGATCACCGCCGGATACGACAACGCGTACGACAAGGCGACCGCCCTGGAGTCCTATCTGCGGCAGATCGAGTACAACGACGATATCCCGCCCCCGCCCCCGGGCATGGATGGCGTGGACTACTTCCTGTTCGACATCCGGGCGGGGTACTGTGACTACTACGCCTCTGCTATGGCGGTCATGGCCCGAGCGGTAGGGATCCCGGCCCGGGTAGCCTCCGGCTATGCCCAGGGGGAATGGGACGAGGAGGCACAGGTCTATCGCGTGCGAGAGCTGGACGCGCACACCTGGGTGGAGGTCTACTTCCCGGGGTACGGCTGGATCGAGTTCGAGCCGACGGCATCGCAGCCCCCGATCGAGCGACCGGAGCGCCCCCCGGAGGCGCCCTACACGAACTACACGACGCCGCCGGATAACCCAGTGGACCAGGAGCCGCCGCCCGACGATCTGGGGCTCCCACGAGATGAAAATCAGGGACCCATCAACGCCCCCCTATCCTCGAGGATGGCCCCGTCCTGGCTCGGCGCGACCTTCGCCGCGGTCGTGCTCCTGGTGGCCGCGATCGCGGGCGTCGGGCTGCGCGCTCGATCGCAGGCCCGGGGGCCACGTATGGCCGGTCGCCTGTACGCGAGCCTGCTGCGGTGGGCCGCACGGCTGGGCATCGCCTTATCGCCCGCGTACACCCCCTACGAGCAGGCCTCCGTGATCGAGGCCTCGCTGCCCGGAAGTCGCCCGCACGCCTCCCGCATCACCGACGCGTACGTGCGGGATCAGTTCAGCCCTCATCCGCTGCCGCCTGAGGAACAGCACGACGTGTGGCAGAGCTGGAAGACGCTGCGGCCACTGCTGTGGAAGCGCTGGATCAGACGACGGCTGGGGCTCCACCAGCCCGAGGCATAAACCTGTCAGCCCGGAAAATGAATCCCCCCGCAGCCCGATCCCTCACGGCTGATGGGGGGATTTCCATTTCGCTCCCGATCGAGAAGCCCCCATCCCATATCCTCGTTCTATGGGGAAGGACCCTCACCG
>JAJRVX010000430.1:0-2617 GCA_024277095.1 Chloroflexota bacterium | reverse complement strand
GGGAGAATGCCTTTTTCCGGAGGGGCGGAGCCCCTCCGGGCCTCCCCACAGCAGAAGCAGCGACATTTCTCAGACACACTCTTTGTAGCTTCGCGATGTGTTTTTCAGACACATCCTCAGGCGCGCCCTGAGACGGCTTCCACCATGGAAACCCGGCTGCAACCGAATACACGGCCATCATAGCGCAACGCCATCGCGATTGCAAGCCGGGGGCGAACAGGGCCCGGCCCCCCTGCGCGATACGGGAACCGACTCCCGTTCCCACTTGACGTCCCTCGATGAGCCGGCTACACTGATCGCCGATCAACCTTGGAGGAGGCCCCATGACACCCGCATTTACCGTTGTTGTGACCGATCACCAGTACCCAAGCCTGGACGTGCAGATCCGCATTCTGGAGGAGGCAGACGCCCACCTGGTGGTTTCCTCCTCTCCCCGACCGGAGGACATCCTCTCCATCGCAGCCGACGCCGACGCGCTGCTGGTCGGCATGGCCCCCATCACCCCGGAGATCATCGCCGGGTTGCGGCGATGTCGCGTGATCGTGCGCTACGGCGTCGGGTACGATAACGTGAACGTGAAGGCCGCCACCGAGCATGGGATCTACGTCTGCAACGTGCCCGACTACTGCATCGACGAGGTCTCCGCCCACGCCATCCTGCTGACGCTGGCCTGCCTGCGCCGCCTGCCATGGGAGATCGAGGTCGCCCATCGCCCGAGCTGGGGGGAAAGCGTGACGGGGGACGTCCCCCGCCTGGCCGGGCTGACCTTCGGCGTCCTGGGGCTGGGGCGCATCGGATCGGCGGCGGCGCGCAAGGCGGCCGGGATCGGCTTTCGCGTCATCGCCTGCGACCCCTACATCCCGCCCGAGCAGTTCACCGCGGCCGGAGCCGAGCCGGTGTCCTTCGACGAGCTCCTGGCCCGCTCCGACGTGCTGTCCATCCACACGCCGCTGACCGAGGAGACGCGCGGCATGTTCGGCGAGGCCGAGCTGCAACGCATGAAGCCCACTGCTATCCTGGTGAACACGGCGCGCGGCCCCATCGTCTCCAACGCGGCGGTGCTGAAGGCCCTGCGGGAAGGGTGGATCGCCGGGGCTGGGCTGGACGTGCTCGAACAGGAGCCCGCGCCGCCGGACGAGCCGCTCCTCTCGGAGCCGAAGGCGATCATCACGCCGCACATCGCGTGGTACTCGGAGAGATCCATCGTGGAGTTGCAGCAGAAGGCGGCGGAGGAGGTCGTCCGGGTCCTGTCCGGCCAGAGGCCACGCAACCCGGTGAATCCCGAGGTCCAGCCCCGAGCCGTCGCACACTAGCGACGGCTCGTCCTTCCTCAAAGGCAGCGATGAGGACGAACCAGGACGCCGGGCAGGCGCTCGGCGACCCACGAGGCCATCTCTGCCGCGTCCCCCGGGCTGCACAGGAGCCCCACGATCGTGCCGCTGTGCGCCCGACAGACGCCCAGCGCGCCGGATCGGCGCGCCAAACGCAAGGCCGTGTCCACCAAAGGGTTGAGGAGGATCTGCTGATGGGCCGAGGCGCTGAGGGTAGCGGCCCGGGCCACCAGGGTCGCGTCACCGGCAGCCAGGCCGGCCTCCAACAAGGCGAAGGCCTCCCGGTGAAGGGGCGCCAGCCGTCGCAACATCGCCCGGTGGTCCGTCGCGTTGAAGGCCAGGGTGTCCACGGAGCCACCGGGATCCAGCACCACCACCGCCAGCGGCGGCGGCGTCCCCAACGGCCGGTGGAAGGCGGCATCCCGGTGGGCGAAGAGGGTCCATCCGGGGAAGAGGATGCTGTCGCTGGGCTCCACCTGCACGGCCAGCGCCGCCACCTCGGGCGGGGTGAAGGGCACGCCTAGCGCCTCCCCAACGGCGTAGATGGTCCCGGCCACGTCCACGGTGCTGGAGGCATATCCACGCCCGCGCGGCAGGGGGTTGTCCAGCCGCAAGGCGCCGCCAACCGGCGGATCGCCTCGCGCCGCCAGGGCCAGTTGCAGCGCGGTGGCGGCCTTGGGAGCGTGGGAGGGCACACGCCACACCCCCGGCGGGGCGTCCAGCGTCACCGTCACACGGGCGTACCAGTCGATGGGACAGGAGACCAGACAGGGAACGTCCTCCAGGGCCCCCTGCACCCACTCGCCGCAGGTGCCGGGAAGGGTCACGGTAGCGGTGATGGGTTCCGAGGAGACGACGTCCCGCATGGCCTCACCATCCGAGGATGGCATCCAGGCGCGATATATCCAGCGCGGCCTCCAATGCATCGGCTAAGCGATCATAGGCGGCCATCCGGATGGCGGCAGCGGAGCAGATCCCATCCGGCGGCTGCCATCCCAGGCTGCGCAGCCAGCTCCGCCGGAAGGCGTCGTTCAGAAACAGGCCGTGCAGGTGCGTACCCCACACCCGGCCGTCGGCCGTGGCGGCGCCGTCAGGCACCCGCTCTCCATCGGGACGGTGAATCTCCAGGAGGGGCGTTGGCGTCTCCGCCTGCCCCATGTGGATCTCATAGCCGGTCAGCTCATCCCCAAGCTCCAGCCAGGGCAGGGTTCCGCACAGCCGGGCGCGCACCTGCCAGGTCGCCTTCTCCCGATGAAAGACCACCCGGGTCGGCAGCAGCCCCAGCC
>JAJRVX010000429.1:0-2909 GCA_024277095.1 Chloroflexota bacterium | reverse complement strand
CGATATCCTCCTTTTCATGCCCTTTTTGGTGTCTTCGTGGCTTCGTAGTGTGTTTTTCAGACGCATTCTCATGCGAATACACGTTGGGGGCATCCACCCCGTAGTGTAGCGCAATGGATATCCGCGGTCAAAAAATTCGACGACAGCGTGTGGCTGTGAGATGCAGGAAGACACGCCGCCGGTGCGCTTTCCGATACATCCCAGGAAAGCAAAAGGCCCGCACATGCGAATGCAGGCCTCGAAATACCCAATGTGAGCCGGCGAGCACACGGGCTTCCCTATCCCTCCCCTTCATCCCCCGCCCGACGCAATCGAGCGCCATCACAACCCCGTCGCTCCTCCGATGGCGCATCTCCCGTCTGCGAGTCACACACATCGCACTTCGCCGGCAACAACACATGGAACGTGCTCCCCTGCCCGGGCCCCGCGCTGTGCGCCCAGATCCGCCCTCCCATGCGCTGAATCGCCCGCTGGGCGATCGTCAACCCCAACCCCGTGCCCGGGGCCTCCGTCTCGTGGAAGCGGGAGAACATATCGAAGAGCTGAGCGCACTGTTCGGGTGCGAACCCCAGCCCGTTATCCTGCACCCACACATGGACCATCTCCCCTTCCTGCCGGCCGTCGATGACGATGTGCGGAGCATCGTTCTCACGCCCGGCGTACTTGATGGCGTTGTCGATCAAATTCGCGAACACCTGCTCCACCCAGGTCGTATGGCCGCACACGAACGGCAGATCGGAGCCCACCTCCACCTGCACATTGCGCTCGATCAGCACCTCATTAAAACGCCGGAGGACCGCCCGGAGGATGCAATTCAGATCGACCCGTTCGGCCGGCCCGGACAGGCGACTCGCCCGGGCCAGCATGAGCAGATCATCGATGATGGTGGCCATCTGATCCGCCCCCTCCTGGATGCGCTGGGTCAGCTCCCGCCCCTCCGGGCCCAGCTGCTCCCCGTACATCATGCTCAACGCCTCGGCATACCCTCGCACGGTGGTAAGCGGGGTCTTCAGATCGTGGGTGACCGAGTAGGAGAAGGCGTCCAGCTCCTGATTGCGGGCCTGCAACTCATCGAACAGCCTGGCCTTGGCGATGGCCACGGCCGCCTGGTTGGCGAAGACCTCCAGCGTCTGGATGGCGCTCATGCTGGGGATCAACCCATCCTCGGGGTCATCTACGGAGAGGATCCCGATGAGTTCGCCGTCATAATACATGGGGATCAGGAGCATATCATCCGGATGCCAGTACCCCTCCCCGCGTTCCGGCAGGTTCGGGCGATAGATACGGGATCCCATAGACAGCTTCCCCCAGTCCACCTGATCGTGTCGAATCAGATAGGAGCGGCTGACCCGGAACTTCTCCTGCATCAGGTCGGCGAACTCCGACCAGGGGATCTGCTGCCCGGACAGCTTTTCTACCGCCTCGGGAGGGGCCACGATGGCCATGACGTCAAACATATCGTTCTGGCGCACGTTGATCACGGCCATCCGGAACCCTAACGCATCGACGACGCCACGGGCGATCGCCTCCAATACATCGGTGAGGGCCACGCTGCGATGCACCGCCTCGCACGCGGTGGCCACCCCCTCCCAACGGCGCGCCTCCTTCTGCAAGCGAGCGAGAAGGTGATCGTTCCGCACCACGATGGCCACCTGTTGGGCGATGGCCTCCAAAACCTGCATGTCCTCAGCGGTGATGGGGGAGGCGGCATCGCGGGTCACGCAGATCACGCCGTGCACCTTCTCCGAATCGAGGATGGGCACGTACGCCCGGCTTCCCAAAGGGGCGGGATGTATGGCGGCCTCCACCTCCGAGGGGGCAGATGCACCATTGGAGAGCAGGATCAGGGATTGTCTTTCCGCGACCGCCGCCACCGCCGGGATCTGAGAGGGGGAGGACACGGACAGACGCAGATCCCGCACCCGACTCAGGGCGATCGCTCCAGCCCCAGCCCGACCCTCTAAGACCTGGGAGTTCCTACCGAGCAACCCGATCCAGCAGGACTCAAAACCGAGATACTCCACAAGGATGCTGGCCACATTCTTCAGGACATCGTCGAGGTCACGTAACCGGTTCGTCTCCGAGATCACCCGGAGCACGGCCGCCAGACGCCGGTCAGAACAATTCACTTGTGCGATCCCCCCCGTTGCAAGACATGCTCGCATGGATGCCAGCATTCCAGAAGGACAAGAATGCTATGCCCTTTCAGATGTTCGCTTGTGTCCTGTGGACGTTCGGCCTGGTAGTGTCAAACTATGCGATGTCGCCGTGGGGCTGGGAGCAAAGGCGAAGCCAGGATGTCAACAGACACGCGAATGTACGACATCACGAAGTCCGAGACGTTTTCACTTCGGGGCAATCCCCCCTGGGGCACCATTCAAGCCCCTCCCTGAGGAGACGTCCGAGAGGCCGGGCGAAGGGCCCGAACACTCCGATATGCCCTCCCCGAGGAGGAACACGAATTCCAGAACGATCCGGCGTTTGGGATGCGCCGGCGAATCCGTCGAGAAGCGCCCACCCAACAGGCGGGCCGATCCCCGCCGATCCCCGCCAGACGCGACAATAATAACGCAAGTCCACCTGCAAGACAAGTAAGCGCGACCGGAATGCAGGCCACTTTGTGTCTCATGCGCAGCGGGCTCAATCCCCTCAGATAAGCCAACAGCCCCCCAGGATACGGCAACCTCGGGGGGCTGTCAAGAGACGCGAGCGCGATGGTCGCCCATAAGTTCCATCGGGCTCCCATGCTCAGGAGGCCGGTCACGCCACCTGAGGCGCGGGTTCCTCATGAGCGCGATACCAATCCTCACGCGTGAGTGGGAGGCCGGAACGCCCGTCCTCGTCCGGCTTGACCAGCAACGCCTGATAGACGTTCAGCCGTCCCACGGTGAACCCGTGAGCGGAACCGG
>JAJRVX010000428.1:0-4330 GCA_024277095.1 Chloroflexota bacterium | reverse complement strand
TTTTCAAAGTCCAACGTCCATATTGGCATGCATGGCGCCTGCAGGGACGAGGCAAGGTGTCGCGTCTGTATACGCATCTTCTCGGTTTCTCCCAGCACACAACGTGGCCAGACGTACCCCACCACCCACCGTTGAGCCCCCTCCCGATTTCCATCACTGACGCGGGTGATCTTCTCTCATATGAGCAGCGCCCGAATCCCATTTGCCCCTTTTCCCCCTTTCGCTTATAATGATAAAAACGTTTGCGCAATCGATTGCTTTCCGAGAGATACCCGGAGTTCCCCACCCATGGCAACCATCAAAGACGTTGCGAAACGCGCCGGCGTCTCCGCCACCACCGTATCCCACGTTCTGAACGAGACGCGCTATGTCAGCCCGGAACTGGTAGCCCGGGTATGGGAGGCCGTCGAAGCCCTGAACTACCAGCCCAACGCGGTTGCGCGCAGCCTGCGCCGCAAGCGCACCCATACCCTTGGCATGATCATCCCGGACAATTCCAACCCCTTCTTTGCCGAGGTGGCCCGGGGGATCGAAGACGTTTGCTTCGACCTGGGCTATAACGTGATCCTTTGCAACTCAGATCAGGATCCTCAGAAGGAACGACGATACATCGACCTGCTCACGGAAAAGCGGGTAGATGGGATCGTCTTCGTCGCGGCCGGTGACCGGGCGGAGCATCTGGAGGCCGTCCTCACCCGACGCGTCCCGGTGGTGGTGATCGATCGAGAGCTACAGGACGTCCAATGTGATCGTGTGCTCACGGATAACCGAACCGGGGGACGACAGGCCACGGAACATCTCATCCAGCGGGGTCGCACGCGCATCGCCTGCATCGCCGGCCCCTCCGACGTGACGCCCAGTTGGGAGCGGGTCTGGGGCTACCAGGACGCTCTGACGGAGGCCGGCCTGCCCTTCGACGAGCAGCTGATCCGCCGAGGGAACTTCCAGGCCGCCAGCGGGTACAGAGCTATGCGTGAGCTCCTGGCGTTGCCCGATCCGCCCACGGGCGTCTTCGCCTGCAACGACATGATGGCGATCGGCGCCATCTGCGCCATCAGCGAGGCGGGATTGAGGATCCCGGACGACATCGCCGTCGTCGGCTTCGACGACATCGCGCTGGCCTCCTACACCAATCCGCCCCTGACGACCGTCGCCCAGCCGCGCCAGGAGATCGGTCGGCTGGCCGCAGAGATGCTCATCGAACGCATCTCGAACCGAAGCCGCCCTCCTCAGCGGCACCTCCTGGAGACCTGGCTGGTCGTCCGTCAGTCCACATGAGGAGATATCCCCGACACCAGGCATACCGGCCAGGGCCACACAGCTATCAGCCCAGGCCGCCAGCTCAATGGAGAGGCTATCGATGAAAAAGCGAGGTCTGCTTCACCCAGAACTGAACCGCATCATCGCCGAACTGGGTCATACGGACACCATCGTCATCGCCGACGCGGGCCTGCCCATCCCACAGGGACCAGCCCGGATCGACCTGGCCCTCATCGAGGGGGTCCCGCCGTTTCTCACGGTGCTCGATGCGATCCTGAAGGAGGTCCAGATCGAGGGGGCGACCATCGCCGAGGAGATGGAGGAGATCAGCCCGATCCTCTACGAACAGGTGGTGACGCTGATGGGCTCGACCCCGCTCCGCCGGGTGCCGCATGTCGTCTTTAAGGACCAGACGCGCCTTGCCCGCGCGGTGATCCGAACCGGAGAGTTCACGCCGTACGCGAACATCATCCTAGAGGCTGGTGTGATATTTTAGGTGAGACGATGCCATCAACCAACGGTGGAAAATCCTCCCAACTCGCGGCCGAGGTGGCCCAACCCGCCGACTCACCGACGGTCGGGGGCCAGGCCTCACGGGGGTGGCAGCAGCGCCTGCACGACTTCTTGAGCCGCTTTGGGCTGATGCTATCCTTCGGCCTGCTGGTCTTCGTCCTGACGCTGCTGTCGGATCGCTTCCTCACCGTCTCCAACACGGTGAACATCCTCCGACAGGCAGCCATCAACGGCATCATCTCCGTCGGGATGACGTATGTCATCCTCACAGCCGGCATCGACCTATCCGTCGGCGCCGTGCTGGCCCTGGCCAACGTCATCGTCGCCGACTTCCTGGTGCGGGGTGGCCATCCGGGCCTGGCTATCCTTCTGGGCCTGACGATCGGATCCGGGTTCGGGCTGGTCAACGGGCTCTTCACCACCCGCTTCGGGGTGCCCCCCTTCATCGTCACCCTGGGCACCATGACCATCGCTAGCGGCCTGGCCCTGACCTACACCCAGGGCCAACCTATCACCGGGCTGCCGGAGGGCTTCCGCTTCATGGGCACCGGCTCCCTGGGTCCCATCCCGATGCCCATCGTGCTCATGATCCTGACGTTCGCCATAGGCTATTTCGTCCTGAACCGCACCGTCCTTGGTGCCTATATCTACGCGCTGGGGAATAACCCCACCGCCGCCCGCTTCGCCGGCATCCCGGTGAATCGCTACACATCCCTGGTGTACATCATCAGCGGCGGGCTCTCCGCCCTGGCCGGAATGATCCTGATCGCTCGACTGAACTCGGCACAGCCGACGGCAGGGCTCGGCTATGAATTCGACGCCATCGCGGCGGTGGTCGTGGGCGGCACCAGCCTGGCCGGAGGACAGGGAGGATTGGGAGGCACGCTGCTCGGCGTGTTGATCATCCAGGTCCTGAACAACGGCCTGAACCTGCTCAACGTCTCCTCGTTCTACCAACAGGTCGTCCAGGGCGTGGTGATCGCCCTGGCGCTGCTGTGGCATCGCGCGTTCCGCTGATACCACGAGCGATCACATAGAAAGGAGGATCACGGGAAGAATCATTCAACCAGACACCGTCGATACGCCATCGGGCCGAATGGCCCTGACATGAAAAACCCAGTATCGAAAAAAGGAGGTAGCACCATGAATCGCCGATGGTCATTTACGCTGGTCGCTCTAACGCTCATCGTAGGGCTCCTGGTCGCCTGTGCGCCACCCACAGCGGCACCGGCACCGCAGGAAAAGCCGGCCGAGCAGCCGAAACCCGAAAAGGTCACGCTGGGGCTCTCCCTCTCCACGCTGAACAACCCGTTCTTCGTCACGCTGCAGGAGGGAGCTCAGAAGGCGGCCGGTGAGTTGGGCGTGGAGCTCATCGTGGTGGACGCCCAGGATGATCCGGCCAAGGAGGCCACCAATCTGGAGGACCTGATCCAGCGCGGCGTCGACGCCTTGCTGATCAATCCCACCGATGCGGACGCCGTGGTCCCCAGCGTGCAGAAGGCGAACGAGGCAGGCATCCCCGTTCTGACGGTGGACCGCTCGGCCAGCGGCGGTGAGGTCGTGTCCCACATCGCCTCAGACAACGTGGCGGGCGGCCGCATGGCGGCCGAGTTCCTCTGCAACGCCCTGAACGGCAAGGGCAAGGTCGTCGAGCTGGAGGGCATCCCCGGCACCTCGGCCGCACGCGATCGAGGCAAGGGCTTCAACGACTACATGAAGGAGAAGTGCCCCGATATCGAGATCGTGGCGCGCCAGACGGCGAACTTCAACCGGGCCGAGGGGCTCTCCGTCTTCGAGAACATCCTCCAGGCCCAGCCGGAGATCGACGGCGTCTTCGCCCACAACGATGAGATGATCCTCGGCGCTATCCAGGCGGCCCAGGCCGCAGGTCGCGCCGATGAGATCATCTTCGTCGGCTTCGACGCCATCGACGACGCGGTACAGGCGGTGAAGGACGGCACGCTGGCCGCGACCATCGCTCAGCAGCCGGCGGAGATGGGCCGATTGGCCGTGGAGACCGCCGTCAAGTACCTGAACGGCGAGCAGGTGCCCGACTTCATCCCGGTGCCCTTGCAGCTCGTGACGGCCGAGACGGTGAAGTAACCTTCGACGCGATGGATGGCTGGGCGGTCGGATCGATCGACCGCCCAGCCCATCCTCTGCGGTCTCAGAGTGTGTCTGAGAAATGCCGTTGCTTCTGCTGTGGGGAAGCCCGGAGGGGCGGAGCCCCTCCGGAAAAAGCCCTTCTTCTGCCTTCGACCTGCCTGGCCTCGGCCTGGATCCTTCGGGAGGGGCCGAGAAAGGCAGGTGCAGGCCGGAAAAGCGGGTTTTCCGTGGAGGGGAGGCCCCCTCCACACCTCCCCCTGTGAAGCTGGTCATTGAGGGAGACCCCTCAGACATCTTGCCGGTAAATTTTCAGACACGCTCTCAGCTCGACTTTGTACATTCAGGTAGCGTAACAGACGGTATCTACCAGGCGATCCAGAAGGGATCGCGGGATTTTCACCATATCCGACTCGGGAGGCGACATGCAAAAAGTCGCCGTCGGGAACCAGAG
>JAJRVX010000427.1:0-4029 GCA_024277095.1 Chloroflexota bacterium | reverse complement strand
ATGGTCTTCCCGTATTATTGGATGCTGGTCAACTCGCTGAAGGGGCCGAGGGGGTTCACGGCCGATCCGTACTCTCTGATCCCAAAGACGATCAGCTTCGAATCGATCGGCTACGTGTGGGGGGCAGGAAGCGTCGCCACCTATCTCAAGAATAGCCTGATATACGCCACCGTGGTCCTACTCATCCAGACGTTCATAAACTCTCTGGCCGCGTATGCCTTCGCACGCGTTGAGTTTCCAGGACGCAATGTGCTGTTTATGGCCGTACTGGCCACGATGATGTTGCCGTATTCCGTCCTGCTCATCCCCACCTACCTGATCGTTTGGAAGCTCGGGTTGGCAAACACGAGGATGGGGGTCGTGGTGCCGGCCTTCGCCAGCGCTTACGGGATTTTCATGTTGCGCCAGTTCTTCCTCAACATCCCTATGGAGCTGGAGGATGCGGCTCGCATCGATGGATGCAGCCGCTTCCGGATCTACGCCCAGATCATTCTGCCCCTCGCCCAACCCGCGTTGGTGACGATCGGGTTGTTCACCTTCATCTCCCAATGGTCCGATTTCACGTGGCCGCTGGTGATCTTGAGTGACTCTACAAAATACCCCATCACCGTGGGGTTGTCGTTGTTCCGGGACGAGAACTACTTCTATTGGGATCGGACGTTTGCAGCCTGTCTGCTGGGCACACTGCCGCTGGTTTTCGTCTTCTTCCTGGGGCAACGCTACATCCTCGGCGGCATCAGCCTCACGGGCTTGAAGGGCTAGAGGGGGCAGCCGATCTCAGAGCGTATCTTCACTACAGGAGCGTCGTGATGGATCCCATTCGCATCATCGTCGTCGGCTGCGGCGGCAATCGCGGGGCCTGGTTCGTCGGCCAGCTGGCCCGGCATTCCGACTATCGCGTGACAGCCCTGGTCGATCGGGTGGAGGAGGCGGCGCAGGTCGTCGCCGAACACTACGGCCTGGCGGGTGTCCCCGTGTACCCGGACACCGCCGAGGCGCTGGGGCAGGTGCCCTGTGACGCCGTGTTGATCGCCACGCCGGATGGCCACCACGTGGAGCCGGTGGTGGCTGCGCTGGAGCGAGGAAAGCATGTGTACGTGGAGAAGCCGCTGGCCATCACCCTGGAGGACTGCCTGAAGATCGTCAGGGCCGATCGGGAGGCCGGCGGCCGCACGATGGTCGGCTTCAATCTCCGCTTTGCCCCGCTGTACAGCCGCATGCGGCAGATGATCGCCGAGGGCGCCGTGGGGCGGGTGCTCACCATCCAGACCGACGAGTTCTATTACGGCGGCCGCACATACTTCCGCCGGTGGAATCGGCTGCGCCGCAACAGCGGCGGCCTGTGGATCACCAAGGCCTGCCACGATTTCGATCAGCTGTACTGGCTGGCCGATGCCTGGCCGGTCCGGGTCAGCGCCAGCGCCCGCCTGACCTATTACGTCCCAAAGCCGGAAGCGGGGGAGCGATGCAGCGACTGCCCGATCGAGCCGGAGTGCCCCGATTCCCACCTGAGGGACACGCGGCACGTCTCGCCGCTCCGACGACGGTTGGAGGCGATCCGTGAGGCGGCAGGTGCGCCCCCTCCCGACCTCTGCTTGTACAACTCCGAAAAGGACACCTTCGATCACGGGATCGCCCAGGTTGAGTTCGAGAACGACGCGCTGGCCGTCTATACGCTGAATGTGGTGGCCCCGTTCACCGATCGGCGGGTCCGCATCGGGGGGACCGAGGCGACGATGGAAGGACAACTGAGCAGCACGGACATCCTGTACTGGCGCCGCCACCAGGTGGATCGTCCGGACCAGGCGGAGCGCATCTCCCTGCTGCCCCCCGGGCGGACGGAGATCGATTCCCACGGGGGAGGAGATGTCTTCCTGCTGGACGATTTCGCCGCCTTCGTGCGTGGGCAGCCCTCGCGTGCGATCCCACCGGCCGAGGCCTCGGTGGCGGTGGCCATCGGGCTGGCGGCCACGCAGGCGTCCGATGCGAACCGAACGGTAGAGATGGCGGAGATACCCGGCTGGGAGGAGCTTCGATCGATCGGATGAGCAGAGAGCGGGTCCTGTGCTGAAAGATTGAGCCCGGTCTAGAAAGAGAAGCGGGTATGAGGATCATCTATTTCGATATCGACTGTCTGCGGCCGGATCATCTGGGCTGTTATGGGTACGGGAGGCCCACGTCTCCCACCATCGACGCCATAGCCCAACAGGGGATACGCTTTGAACACTACTACTGCTCGAGCTCGCCCTGCCTCCCCTCCCGGACGGCCTGGGCCTCCGGCCGCTTTGGGATCCGCAACGGCGTGATCTCCAATCACGGCGCTGGAGCCCGATTCTACATCAGGACAAGACCCTATGGCGGCCCTCAGCCGGAAAACGAGATGCTGATGCGCCACCTGAGGGCGCACGGATACGACACCATCAGCTTCTCGAACTTCGCCGACCGACACAACGCTCTCTGGTTCATGTACGGGTGGAGCGAATATCACACGCCCAATCTGAAGGGCGGCCAGGAGACGGCGGAGGAGGTCAACGAGGCCGTGCTCCATTGGCTAAAGCACAACGCCACCCGAGAGAACTACTTCCTCCACATCAACTACTGGGACGTACACCGATGCTATAAGATGGACGCCTCCTGGGCGGATCGATTCCGGGAATTCCCCGTAGAGCAGCCGTGGCCGGACGAGGAGACGATTCAAGCCCATCAGAACATCCACGGGCCGTTCACGGCACAGGGACAATTCCCGGATGGCGTGAGCCCATTTCCTCTCATGCCCGGTTCGATATCCTCCCGCGAGGATTTCGAGCACATGATCAACGGCTACGATGCCGCCATCGCCTACACGGACCATCACATGGGCATCGTCCTGGACGCATTGGACCGGCAAGGCGTGCTGGACGACGCGGTCATCATCATCTCTGGAGACCACGGAGACGCCTTCGGCGAACACGGCATCTATTCAGACCACGTGTGTGCGGATGAATGCATCCACCGGATCCCGCTGATCATCCGATGGCCCGGCGTCTCCGCAGCCCATCAGAGATCGGACGCCTTCTTATACAATGTGGACTTCGGGCCCACGCTATGCGATCTCCTGGCCATCCCCGTCCCCGCCGACTGGGATGGCCTCTCGTTCAAAGACAATATCCAGGGCAAGCCCGGCCTCGATCGGGAATACCTGGTCTGGGATCACGGGCTCTACACCGTTCAGCGGGCCGTCCGAACCAAGACGCATCTGATGATCCGGACATACGACGATTTCGGATACCCGTTCGCGCCGGTGGAACTCTACGACATGGTGGAGGACCCATATCAGACGCGAAACATATGCGACGAGCGTCCTGAGATCGTCCAGGAATGCAGTCACTTCATGGAGGAGTGGATCCAGGAACAGCGGATGAAGGGGCATTGCATCCCGGATCCATTGGAGGAGATATTGCGAGAGAGGGCGAACGGCTCAGGATAATTAAGCGCGTAGGTAAATCGGGTTCCCCAGCGCGGCGATCCTCGGCTCGCCGCCTGGGAGATCGCCCCGCTCCGACTCAGGGTAAACGATCTCAGCCCGCACGAAGCCCGCATCGACGGGCACCCGCGTTGCGTACTCGAAACCGTCATTCGTGATCGGGATGGCCTCTGCCAACCCGGACCGGGTCAGCAACCAGAGTACCTTGCCAGAGGCCCCAAGCACACGGGCGTGCACGAGCACCTCCGACACTCCCCGGCACGGCAGCTCATCCCCCATCATGGCCGTGTGCCCACCCGCTTCGGCTGTCAGCTCGATCCTCGGCCCGGCGGGGCTCTCGCTGATGAAGACATGACCGGCACGAACGCCCGCCAGGATCGCCTCCTGGGCAAGCGTCTCGGCATACACCCAGGTCGTCGGCGTACCCACTTCATAGAACCCCAGGGCGCCTCGGAAGGGCGGCTGGTGCCGATCGCTGCCCCCTACGGCGACCACGCGTCGCCCCTGCTCCAACAGGCGCATCCAAAAGCGGCGAGACTCCCAGTTCCGCACGAACCAGGGAGCCT
>JAJRVX010000025.1:0-3501 GCA_024277095.1 Chloroflexota bacterium | reverse complement strand
GCCGCCTTCGTAGTTATCCACGCCCAGGTAGGTGAAGCGCTTGCTGTTGGGCGAGTCGGAGTCCCAGGTCATCACCGGGATGCCGGCCTCCACCGCCTTGTTGATGGGGTCCTCGCAGGCCGTGGGGTCGTTGCAGGACACGCCGATGGCGTCCACGCCCTTGGCGATGACGTCCTCCATTACCCGGGTCTGTTCGGCCGCGTCCGAGGCCACCGAGGCGGTGTACAGGATTTCCACCTCGTAGGGGCCCTGCTCCGTCAGCTCCTTCGCCCGGGTCTCCGCGCCCACCTTACCCAGCTCGAACACCGGGTTGTTCAGCGCCTTGGGGATCCAGGCGATGGTGATCTTGCCGTCGGCCAGGATCTTGTCCCGGTCGAAAGGCAGCTGGGCGGTCGGCTCCTCGGCGGCTCCCTCCATCTTGAACTCGAAGGCGCCCTCCGGCGGCTCCCAGCCCTCGGTGTTCCACTCGTGCGGGATGCCCTTGGCGTCCAGCTGGGCCTCGTACTCCTTCAGGTTGGCCGCGGTGATCACGTCCACGCCGGTGTCGATGACCCCATCCTGGGCGCCCATCTCCTGCAGCGCGGCCTCCACGCCCTTCTCGGCCATCAGCTTGATGATCTGGACCGACTTGTAGCCCATGTCGAACTCGCGCTGGGCCACCGTGGCGTGGATGACGCCCTCCTTGATGAAGTTGATGATGTCGGTCGTGGCGTCGAAGCTGACGATCTTGATCTCGCCGGCCTTGCCCGCCTCCTTCACGGCCATCGCCCAGGCGGGGCCGTTGTACGCGTACACGCCGAAGGCGCCGGCCAGGTCCGGGTTCGCCGAGAGCACGGAGTTGGCCAGCTGCAGTGCCGTGGCCGCGTCCTCCTTGTCGTTCACCGGCTCCAGGGCTACGATGTTCGTGCCTTCGATGGCCTTCAGAAAGCCGTCGGTGCGCTGTAGGGCGTTCAGCGCGGTGTCGGAGCCGCGGCCGATGCCCACCTTGCCGCCGTTGGGCAGCAGCTGCTTCATGGCCTCGCCCGCCACCATACCGGCGGAGTAGTTGTCCGTGCCGATGTACACCAGCGACACGCTGTTCTCCACCGGCGGGGTGTCCAGCGTGGTGACGAAGATCCCGGCGTCGGCGGCCTTCTTCATGACCGCTTCCAACGCGTTGGGATCGGACGGGGCAATGGCGATGCCGGTCACACCCTGGGCGATGTAGGTCTCCATGGTCTGGATCTGGGCCGCCACGTCCTCCTTCTGGGGCACCCAGAAGATCACCTGATCCTCAGACAGGCCCAGGTCTTTGGCCGCGGCGCGTACGCCTTTCTCTACATTGGACCAATAGGGGTGGACGGATTTGCCGATCACGACGATCTTGAGGGGTTTGGCCTCGGCGGCTGGCTTCTCCTCCGCGGGTTTCTCCGCCGGGGCCGGGGTGGCCTGCGCGCAGGCAGCCAGCACCAGGCTGGCCAACACGAGCAACGATAGGAAGACCGTAAGTGCTCGCTTCATGGTCATGCCTCCTTGCACAATCATTCATGGAACTATTGGAAAATGGGGGAGATGGCCGCCCCATAGCGGCCACGGTTACAGAGGTTGGTCTGACAGGACTATGTCGTGCCTCGATCACCTCCTTTCCGTCATTTGGCTACCTACGCAGCCTGCGCCGAATCGGCGGTCTCGGCGAAGTCATCACGTGCGCCCACCATGTAGGCGACGACGCGCTCTCGGAAGTCGTGGATATCCCCTTCCACGGGGATATCGGCCACCTTGCGTCCGTGACGCAGGACCATCACGCGATCGCCGACGCGATAGATGTCCTCCAAACGATGGCTGATGATAATAACGGAGGCGCCCTCTCGTTTCAGCTGTTCGATCAGATCCAGTACCTGATGGATCGCCGCCACGCTGAGGGCGGCCGTGGGCTCATCCATGATGATCACCTTGGCGTTGAAGGCCGTCGCTCGCCCGATGGCCACCGCCTGGCGTTGGCCCCCGGACAGGGTCTCCACCTTCTGGCGTACGGAGGCGATGTCGATGCGGAGCCGCTCCATCAGGCGCTCGGCCTCCTGGGCCATGCGGCGCTGATTCATGATCTTCAGCGGGCCCAGCTGGAAGCGGACGATCTCCCGGCCCAGGAAGATGTTGGCGGCCACGTCCAGGTTGTTGGCCAGGGCGAAGTCCTGGTAGACCATCTCGATGCCCAGTCGGCGGGAGTCCTCCGGCTGCATGATGTTCACGCGCTGGCCTTCGATGTAGATCTCCCCCTCGTCGGGGGTGTAGGCGCCGGACAGGATCTTCATCAGGGTGGACTTTCCGGCCGCGTTGTCTCCCACCAGGCCCAATACCTCGTTGTAGCCCAGCGTCAGGTCCACGCCCCGGAGCGCCTGCACGGCTCCGAAGCTCTTGCGGATGCCTCGCATCTCGACGAGTGGGACGTTGTCGCTCACGGTTGCCTCCCGCCTCATCTTCGGGTTCGGCGTCGCATCGTGTCGTAGGTGACCGCGATCACCAGCACGATGCCCAGGATCGTGTCCTGAAGATAGGACGAGATGTTGATCAGCACCATGCCGTTTTGCATCACGCCCATGATGGCGGCGCCCAATACGGCGCCCAATACGGTACCCTCGCCGCCGAACAGGCTGGTGCCGCCGATGACGGTGGCGGCGATGGCCCACAGCTCATATGCGGTGCCCACCGTGGGTGTGCCCTGCCCCAGCCGAGACGCCAGCAGGATGCCGGTGATGGCGGCCATAAATCCGCTGGTGGCGTAGCAGAACAGGCGCACCCGATCCACGTGGACGCCGGATACCCGGGCCGCCTCCAGGTTCCCGCCGACCGCGTAAATGTGGCGGCCGAGCACGGTGAAGTTCAGGATAAAGGAGACGGCCAGGGCCAGGATAACCAGGATGATGAAGGAGATGGGGATGGTGGCCACCGTCCCCTGCCCCAGGGCCAGGAAGGGGGATTCGGACGGGTACACGATGGGATAGCCACGGGTGATGTATCCGGCCATGCCTCGGGCCATCAGCCAGGTGCCGAGGGTGATGATGAAGGCGGGGATCCCGAGCTTGGTGACGAACAGCCCATGCCACAGGCCGATGAGCGTGCCGACCGCAAGCGTGATGAGGATGGCGGGGACCATGCCGATGGGCGGTATCCCGGCGACGCCTTTGAGCATGAGCGTGGCGGCGATGACGCCGGTGAGCGCTGTCAGCGAGCCCACGCTAAGGTCGATGCCACCGGTGATGATGACCAGAACCTCTCCGATGGCCAGAACCCCGAAGGTGGCCATGAAGCGCATGATCACCGCCAGGTTGGCGGGCTTGATGAACGTCTCCGGCTGGCGCCAGTAGAAATAGAGGCACAGGAGCAGCAGCGCGACGAGGACGTTCAGCTCGCGAAATTGTCCCAATGTCACACGGCGTCGCTGTGAGCGGGTGGCCACGGCCATAGCGTGTCTCCTCGCTTGCTCTATCGTTGACCCCGATCCTGGTGTGGTCTCGCCGCGAT
>JAJRVX010000426.1:0-3004 GCA_024277095.1 Chloroflexota bacterium | reverse complement strand
GCGATCTCAAAAGTCCTCTGCGCCAGGTGCAACACGTAACCGTGAATCTCCCCCAACACCACGCCGGAAGGCAGGCGCAAGCCAAACTCGTGCAGGCCACGGACCAGGCGCGACGAGAGGATGCCCGCGCACTTGTTGCAACCCCGAGGCCCCCTGATCCCAAAGTCCTTGGGCTCAAAGAGGGTCAACTCCAGGTCCAACCCGCGCTGGCGGGCCAGTTTCAGAGCATGCAGCGCAAAGAAACATCCGGCCGGGCCACCGCCGATGACGGCGATACGCGAGGGAGATGATCGCGACAGGCGGCCCCTGACCACCTTGGGCACCATACGGCTCTCCCCGGGAGAAATATCGGGGGACGACAAGCTTCCGAAGATCCATCTTCTCAATCCGCTGCGCCAGGTACATCATCGCCCTGACCGAGAACGTGCAGATCCCGACCACTCTGTCTTAGGTGAAGGGGATCTCCCCTCCATGGAATCCCACTTTTCCGGCCTGTACCTGCCCTTCTCGACCCTTTCCGAAGGACCCAGGCCGAGGCCGGGCAGGTCGAAGGCGGAAGAAGGGCTTTTTCCGGAGGGGCTTCGCCCCTTCAGGCCTCCCCACAGCAGAAGCAATAGCATTCCTCAGAGCGTGCCTGAAAATTTACCGGCAAGATGTCTGAGGGGTCTCCCTCAACAACCAGCTCCACAGGGGGAGGTGTGGAGGGGACCTCCCCTCCACGGAAAACCCCACTTTTCCGGCCTGTACCTGCCCTTCTCGGCCCTTTCCGAAGGACCCAGGCCGAGGCCGGGCAGGTCGAAGGCGGGAGAAGGGCTTTTTCCGGAGGGGCTTCGCCCCTCCAGGCCTCCCCACAGCAGAAGCAATGGCATTCCTCAGACACGCCCTTACGACTGACTACCGGACACTTTTGCGAGGGAACTAGCGAGAAGCGACATGCTCCCCTATCAAACATCCCGGATGTAGGGGCGCAGCGGCGCTGCGCCCCTACTGCGGCATCGGTAGAGCTATCGCAGGAGGTGCGCGGCCAAACTGTCCGGTAGCTAGCTCTTACGATCGACTTCGAGAAAGGGCAATGAGGCGGCGCAGCGCGAAGCTGTGCCGCCTCTATCCCGCTTCCAACACCCTCCGGCGCGACGCGTGCCGGGGGCGAGAGATCTCCCCTCAGAACAGACGGAAGACGCGCAGGACCGCCTGCAGACACCCTGCCGGAGGCTGAGGTGTAGGCTCCGGCTGGGGCGTAGGCTCCGGCTCGGGGGTCGGCTCGGGCCCCGGGGTAGGCTCCGGCGTCGGCTCGGGCTCGCTAACATCCACCCGCACGGCCGTGTAGACGTCCACCCGCCCGGCCCCCTGGCTGTTCTCATCCTCTCCCAAGTCGATCGCCGCGGCGATCAGGCGCTGCTTCACCTGAGCGGGCGTCAGATCTGGATTCGCCTCCAGGATCAACGCCACCGCGCCCGAACAATGGGGGGTAGCCATGCTGGTACCGGAGGCCGAGGTGTAAAACTCGCCCACGGGGGTGCCCATCTGCGTCCCCTGCGCTCGCGCCGCCACGATGTTGTGCCCGGGGAAGACGATATCCGGCTTGACGCGGCCATCCAGCGTCGGGCCACGAGAGGAGAACCGGGCGATCTGATCATCGTCCGTGGAGGCCCCCACGGTGATCACATCTCGGGCGCACCCGGGCGATCCCACCGTGCGCGCCCTGGGGCCGGCGTTCCCCGCGGCCACACAGACGACCACGCCATGTGCGACCGCAGCATCGCAGGTGACGGACAGCGCGTCCGTGCCATCGCAGGCACCGTCGCTCCCCAGCGAGAGATTGATCACCTGCGCTCCCTGGTCAACCGCCCACTCCACGCCGGCCATGACATCGCTCATGTAGCCGCCGCCGTCATCCCGCAAGACCTTGGCCACCATGAGCTGAGCTTCCGGAGCCACCCCGACGTATTTTCCGTCGCTGGCCTTGCCGCTGCCGGCAATGATGCTGGCGACGTGGGTACCGTGCCCGTGCCCATCCTGAACGGATTCCCCAGCGAATCCCTGAGTGGCAACGATGCGTCCCTCAAAATCGGGATGAGCCTCATCGATCCCGGTATCTACCACGGCCACCTTGATCCCCGTTCCTCGATATCCCAGGCCCCATACCTCGGGAACGCGAAGATGAGGCACCGACACATCCAGCATGGTGTGCACCGGGAGGTCTTCCCACACATCCTCCACGTCGGGATCCTGCGCCAGCTCCTCCAACACCTGACGGGTGACCGTGAGAGCGCTGGCCGGGATGATCTTATAGTGACGCATCGCTACGATGCCGCGCTCGCCGGCCGCCAGCCGGGCACGGACCCGGCGCGTATCCCGATAACGCACGATCACGCGAACCGGCTCCTCCGGCCCTAACGCGGCCAGACGCGCCTGCAACCTTCCTCGGAACTTCTCGCCCCCGTTAGGCCGTTCCTCGCTCATTCGATACCCTCCCTGGGCATCGTATGCACCGCGCGATCCGCCTCAATGGTGACCACCCACGGCTGTGCGGCCAGCTTCAGCACAGCATCCGCTGCACCCTCTATGGCCAGGCCGGGCGTAAGCTTGAAGACGCGATGGACGCGCAAACCCAGCCCCTCTACATCCGCACGATGTGCCTCCGGGTCATCGACCACATGCGCGATGACCCGCACGCGGGCCTGGGGGACGGACTCCAACTGACGACGCAGGTCCGGGGACAACGGATCGGGGCGGCTGCGCCGCCTCCACCATCGAGACAGGGACATCTTCATGGGCCCATTATAGCACCCCGCCGTCCGGGACACAAGGCAACCGGGGAGAGCCAAGCACCTTTTTCCGGACAGCCAGGTAGGATAGGCACGTCCTACGCCTTACCGGCCCCTCGCTCCTCCAGGAATCGATCCACCTCAGCCCGGCTGGGGATGCCGCTACGGCCGCCGGGATGCATGGCCTTGATGGCCGCCGCCGCGCTGGCCACCCGGATGGCGGTGGGGATGTCCTC
>JAJRVX010000425.1:0-25214 GCA_024277095.1 Chloroflexota bacterium | reverse complement strand
TCTGGTCTACTTATGTCTCCAGTAAGCGTATCCAGTTTGGTGAAATGAGGCAAGATGGACCTATCTACGAAGCAAGTTCGATTCATCTTCAGGTGCGGCTCGGCCTCTTCTTGCCTCATCTATAAGATACCAGGTGCGGTTTGTAACCGCACGTTCTCTGGTTGACTACGACCGGTGCGCTAAAGCGCACACTACGAACGTTCATTTACGAGGAAAGTGAAGGATGACTGAACCCTTGGGACGGGACCAGAAGCTGGAACTCTACTATTGGATGCGGCTGACCCGCGCGTTCGACGACGCCATGCTCGCGCTCTGGAAGCAGGGGCGGGGCGTGGGCGGGACCTTCAGCCAGCGGGGCCACGAGGCCATCTCTGTGGGCGCGGCCTACGCCTTGGAGCCGGATGACATGATCGCACCCATGCACCGGGACTTGGGCGCATACCTGATGCGCGGCCTGACCCCGCGGCGGGTCTTCGCCAGCCTGCTGGGCCGGGAAGCCAGCGTTAACCGGGGGCGGGACGCCAACCTCCACGGCATCGGTGACCTGGACCACAACATCATCGGCTTCATCAGCCACCTGGCTCATTCCATCACGGTCTCGGTGGGCGTGGCCATGAGCTTCACCTATCGCAACCAGCCCCGGGTGGCCCTGACCTTTACCGGCGACGGCGCGTCCAGCGCCGGCGTCTTCCACGAGGGGCTGAATCTGGCCGCAGTGCAGAAGGCCCCTTTTGTGCTCATCATCGAGAATAACCAGTACGCCTATTCAACGCCTCTTGCCCAGCAGATGGCCATTGGGGATCTGGCCGATCGGGCCGCGGCCTATGGCATGCCCGGCGTGATCGTGGACGGCAACGATGTGGAGGCGGTTTATGCAGTCACCAGGGAGGCCGTGGAGCGGGCGCGCGCCGGCGGCGGTCCCACCCTGATCGAGGCCAAGACCATGCGCATGTTAGGCCACGCCATCCACGACGGCGCCGAATACGTGCCCCAGGAATTGCTGGACGAGTGGGTGAAGCGAGATCCCATCGACCTGTATACGCAGAAGCTTCTGGACCAGGGCGTGGCCGATCAGGTGGAGTTGGATGAGATCGGCCAGCGCTGCGACGTGGAGGTGGTTGACGCTATCGACTTCGCGGAACAGGCCCCCTGGCCCGATCCGGCGACGGTCATGGAAGGCGTCTACGCATCGTGAAAATAGACCGCGGTCCATCAGACGGAGAACAGCTGTGAGTGGTGAAAATTTTGGTTTCAGCCAGGGCGTGGACGCGACGGAGGATCGCATCCTGACCTATATCGCGGCCATCAGCGAGGCCCTGCGCGAGGAGATGCGCCGGGACCCGGACGTGTTCATCATGGGCGAGGACGTGGGCGGCGATTTCGGCGGCGCGTTCAAGGTGACCCAGGGCTTTGCAGCGGAGTTCGGCGATGAGCGGGTGAAGAACATGCCCATCGCCGAGACGGGTTTCATCGACGCGGCCACGGGCATGGCCCTCATGGGGCTGCGGCCTGTGGTGGAGATGCAGTTCGCGGACTTCATCTCGGCCGGCTTCGACGCCATCGTCCAGTTCGCGGCCACCACCCACTACCGCTGGAACGGGTCCGTGCCCTGGGTCATCCGCGCGCCCAGCGACGGCGGCATCCGCTCCGGCCCCTTTCACAGCCAGAACCCGGAAGCGTGGTTCGTCCACACGCCGGGGCTGAAGGTGGTTGCGCCGGCCACGCCCGCGGACGCTAAGGGTCTGCTGATCGCGGCCATCCGCGATAACAATCCGGTCATCTATTTCGAGAGCAAGCCCCTCTACCGCTCGCTCAAAGGGCCTGTGCCCGCGGGCGAATACGTGGTTCCTATCGGCCAGGCCCGGGTGGCGCGCGAGGGCGAGGACCTGTCCATCATTACCTATGGTGCGCAGCTTCACCAGGCGTTGGCCGCGGCCGAGCGCCTGGCCGGCGAGGGCGTTTCCGCAGAGGTGCTGGACCTGCGCAGCCTCAAGCCCATGGACGAGGAGGCCATCCTGGCCACGGCCCACAAGACGGGCAAGGTGTTGATCGTCCATTCGGCCAATCGGTTGGTGGGCGTGGGCGCGGAGGTGGCCGCGATCATCGCTGAGCAGGCCTTCGAATGGCTGGACGCACCCCTGCGTCGCCTGGGCGGCCTGGACGTTCCGGTTCCCTTCAGTCCGCCCCTGGAGGACGCGTATCGACCCGATGCGGAGAAGATCTACGCGCTGGCCAAGGAGTTGGCGGAATATTAAAAATTGAAGATTAAAATTTGGAGATTGGGAGATTCGCCTTCCCTGATGAGACGTCGCTGACCAATCTTCAATCTTCAATCTTTAATCCTCAATTTTTCAGATTTGACGAGATCCTGACATGCTGCAACTGGCGACCCTGTGTTACATCAAGCATGACGGCAAGACCTTGATGGTGCATCGCAACAAGAAGCCCAATGATATGCACGCCGGTAAGTGGAATGGGTTGGGCGGCAAATTCGAGGCCGGAGAGACGCCTGAAGCCTGCGCCATCCGCGAGATCCAGGAAGAGAGCGGTCTGGTGGTGACGAATCCCCGCCTGCGGGGCCTGCTGACCTTCCCGGCCTTTAGCGATGACGTGGACTGGTATGCGTTCGTCTTCACTGTGGACATCAGCGATGAGCAGTTCCGCGGCGAACTGATCGACTCCCCCGAGGGCGATCTGCGCTGGATCGACGACGCCGATCTCTTTTCCCTCAACCTGTGGGAAGGCGACGAAATTTTTATGCGCTGGCTGGAGCAGGATGCATTCTTTTCCGCTCGTTTCGACTATGCGGATGGGCGCCTGACCGGCCATGAGGTCGTGTTTTATCCGAACGGGTTTGAGAAATAGAGATTGGGAATCGGGCGGTGGGAGGATCTATGGCAAAGCAGGAAGGGTGGCGCACATTTCTCGGTCGGGTCGAGGGAGCGGGCGGCGCAACCGAGACCGCGGACCAGTCCGTCGATGAGGCCGCTGCGCAGATGGCCGGCGTCAATTCCAGGAAATGGCGCGGTCGCCGCAAGCGTGAGGAGTTTGTGGTCATCGGGTTGGGGCGCTTTGGCACAGGCGTGGCGACCACCCTGGTCCATTATGGTCACAGCGTGCTGGCCATCGACGCCGACATCAACCGGGTGCAGCACCTGAGCACCACGTTGCCCCACGTGCTCCAGCTCGACTCCACCAATATCGATGCCCTGCGCCAGGCTGGCGTGGACGCGTTCGAGACTGGGCTGGTCTGCATCGGCACCGATTTCGAGAGCAATTTGCTGACTACCGTATTGCTCCAGCGTCTGGGCGTCAAGCGGGTGATCGCAAAGGCGCGCACCATCACCCAGCAAGAGATCCTCCTGCGCGTTGGCGCGGATGAAGTGATCCTGCCGGAGCACGAGGCCGGTGTGCGCCTGGCCCGGAAGCTGGCCTCCGGCCACTTCGTGGACTATCTGGAAGTGGGCAATGACGTGGGTGTGGTCGAGTTGATTGCGCCGCCCAGCGTCTGGAATCACACGTTGGCCGAATGTGAGCTGCGCCAACGCTATGGTCTCACCGCGATCGCCGTGCGCCGGGGCGATGAACTGATCGTCAGCCCCCAAGCCAGCTTCGGGATTCGCGAAAATGACATTTTGGTTGTGCTGGGGCGGATCGCGGATGCGGAACGGTTTTCGGAATGACAAGATGACAAGATGAGGGGGGACAAGGCGACGGTTACCCTGTCACTTTGTCGTCCTGCAAGTAAGGAGTGCACGAATGCGTATCCTGGATGTCCAGACCGCCCAAGAGACGATCCTGCGCCGGGCGGCGTGGGATGAGATCCAGGTCCCGCCGCGGGTGCTGGACGGCATCGAGCGTCTTTTTGGCGAGCGCCTGTCGCCGGATGAGGCGGTGCGGCGTATTCTGGCCGATGTGCGCGCAGAGGGCGGCGCGGCCCTCCGGCGCTGGACCGCGACCCTGGATGGCGTGGAGTCGCCGACGCTGGTGATTCCCCGCGCTCAGATTCAGGCCGCTTATGACCAGGTCGAGCCAGCCGTGATCGACGCTCTGAAACTGGCGGCGGCGCGCGTGGATGCCTTCCATCGTCGCCAGCCGTCCCTGAGTTGGATCCATAACGACGGCGACGGCACGGTGGGCCAATTGGTGCGCCCCATCGGGCGGGTGGGCGTCTATGCGCCCGGCGGCGTGGCGCCCCTGCCCAGCACCGTACTGATGACGGCCATTCCGGCCAAGGTGGCGGGCGTGCCCTATGTGGCCGTGATCTCGCCGCCCCAGCGGGAGACCGGGCTGCCTCACCCCGCGATCCTGGTGGCGGCCCACATCGCCGGCGTGGACGCGGTCTGCGTGGGCGGCGGCGCTCAGGCCATCGGCGCGCTGACCTTCGGCGCCGGCGAAGTGGAGGCGGTGGACAAGATCTGCGGTCCCGGCAACCTCTTCACCACCCTGGCCAAGCGTCAGGTCTTCGGCCTGGTGGGGATCGATGGACTGCCCGGCCCCACTGAAACCGTGGTCATCGCCGATGGCTCCGCTGACCCCCAACTGGCGGCCGCTGATCTGCTGGCCCAGGCCGAACATGACGTCCTGGCCTCGGCTATTCTGCTCACCCACGAGCGCGCCGTAGCCGAGCAGGTGCAGGCCGCGGTCATGGCCCAGGTGGAGACCCTGGAGCGGGCGGAGACCATCCTTGGCTCGCTGTCTGGGGGGAGCGGCATCGTGGTCACCGGTTCCCTGGCCCAGTCCTTTGAACTGGCCAACGCCTATGCGCCTGAACACCTTTGCCTGCTCATCGACGATCCATGGGACCATTTGAACCAGGTGCAGAACGCGGGCGGCGTCTTTTTAGGCGAGCGCAGTTTCGAAGTTCTGGGCGACTATGTGGCCGGCCCCAGCCACGTCATGCCCACCGGCGGCACGGCCCGCTTCGCCAGCCCCATCAACGTGGGCGATTTCGTCAAGATCGTCAGCGTAGTGGGGCTGAACGAGGCCGCGTTGCAGGCCATCGGCCCGGCCGCGGAGACCCTGGCCCGTGCAGAGGGCTTGACGGCCCACGCTGAAGCCGTCTCGCGGCGGCTTGGCTGAAAAATCGTTTATCATTTTGTTTCACCGTTGCATGGCTGTTCAGGGAACGTCATTGGCGCGAGGTCTACCTGAACAGCCACACTACCACAAGGAGAAAAGTATATGAAGAGGGTTTACTGGTCGTCCACATTGGCGATCCTGGCGCTGCTGATTTTGCTGATCCCTGCGCTGGCGCAGGATGAGGGCGGCTCGACTTTGACCATCATGCACACCAACGATGTGCATGCCAGGGTGTTGCAGTTTAACAAATATGGCGGCACGTGTAGTGAGGACGACGCGGCTGAGGACAAATGTTTCGGCGGCGCGGCCCGGCGCATGACCATGATCAATGAGATCCGGGACGAGGGCGGCAACTCCGTCCTGCTCGATGGCGGCGACGAGTTCCAGGGCACGCTTTTTTACAACAAATACAAGGATGAGGCCGCGTGGCGGTTCATGAATCCCATGGGCTACGACGCCATGGCCGTGGGCAATCACGAGTTCGATGATGGCCCGCCTGTGTTGGCCAGCATGATCGAACACGCCGACTTCCCGCTGGTGAGCGCCAATATCGACGCCAGCAACGACGCCGACCTGGCCGGTAAGATTGTCCCCTACACCATCCTGGATGTCAACGGCGAGCAGATTGGCGTGGTTGGCTACACCACCGAGGACACCGAGATCCTCTCCAGCCCCGGTCCGGACATCGTTTTTACTGACATCGAGTCTGCGGTCTCCGAGGCGGTCGCCGCGCTGGAAGAGCAGGGGATCGATAAGATCATCGCCGTGAGTCACGCCGGCTATGGTAAGGATCAGGAAGTCGCGGCCGCGGTGGATGGCATCGACGTCATCGTCGGCGGACATACTCACACCTTCCTTTCCAACACGGATGAGGACGCCGAGGGACCCTACCCGACGGTGGTGAACTCCCCCAGCGGCGATCCGGTGCTCATCGTCTCCGACGGCTCCTTTGGCAAGTATCTGGGCCGCCTGGATGTGACGTTCGATGACAACGGCGTGGCCACCTCCTGGGAAGGCGAGCCCATCCTGCTGGACGCCAGCGTTCCCGAAGATCCCGACCTGCTGGCTGTGGCCATGGAAATGAACGAGCCGCTGGAAGAGTTGCGCACCACCATCATCGGCTCTGCCGCCGCGGACCTGGACGGCGACCGCAACTCCTGTCGTTTTGGCGAATGCACCATGGGCGACCTGGTTGCGGACGCCATGATCTGGGGGACTGAAGCCCAGGGCACCCAGATCGCTATCCAGAACGGCGGCGGCATCCGCGCCAGCATTCCCGCCGGAGATGTGAGCATGGGCCAGGTGCTGGAGGTGCTTCCCTTTGGCAACACCGTCGCCACCTTTGGCCTCAAGGGGGCTGATGTGGTGGCTGCGCTGGAGAACGGCGTCAGCCGGGCCGAGAACCCGGAGAACGAGGGCACGGGGCGCTTTCCGCAGGTCGCCGGTCTGCGTTACACGTGGGATGGCTCCAAGCCTGAAGGCGAGCGTATCCTCAGCGTCGAGGTCATGGGCGAGGACGGATCCTACGCCCCCATCGACCCGGAGACCGTCTACCAGATCGCATCGAACAACTTCATGCGTGGCGGCGGCGACGGCTATAGCATGTTCGCCGACAATGCCATCGACGCCTATGACTTTGGCCCGCCTGTGGACGAAGTTGTGGCCAAGTATATCGCCGAGAACTCGCCTGTAGCCTCTGAGCTTGAAGGGCGCATCACCCGTGCGGACGGCGGCGAGATGATGGCTACCGAGGAGATGACGGCCACTGAGGAGATGGCGGCTACTGAAATGATGACAGCCACTGAGGAGATGGCGGCCAGCGAAGAGATGACGGCTACTGAAATGATGACAGCCACTGAGGAGATGGCGGCCAGCGAAGAGATGACGGCCACTGAAATGATGACCGTTACTGAGGAGATGGCGGCCCCGGAGGCGTTGCCGGTCACCGGTAACGGATCGACTAACTGGTCGATCTTTGTCCTCGTCGCCCTGATGATCGTCGCATTCTTCGGCGTTGACGTCGCCCGGCGTCAACGTAAAGCGTAGTAAGAGAGTCGCAAGGGAAAAATGGCGGGTGGCAGGTAGCGGGTCAAGACCTCGCTACTTGCCATCTGCAACTTGCCCATGAATATTCAGTCATTGCTGCGGCCGGAAGTGGCCGATTTGGACCCTTATACGCCCATCCAGCCCTTCGAAGTGCTGAGCGAACGGCTGGGCGTGCCCGCGTCCGAGATCGTCAAGCTGGACGCCAATGAGAACCCCTACGGTCCTGTGCCGGCTGTGGCTGAGGCCCTGGCCGAATATCCTTACTACCACATCTACCCCGATCCCCAGCAGGGCGAACTGCGGGCTGCGCTGAGCGACTACGTGCGTGTGCCCGCGGCCAACATTCTGCCCTCTCACGGCGCGGATGAGATGTTGGATTATCTCTGTCGCCTCTTCCTGGAGCCAGGAGACGCCATCGTCAACTGTCCGCCCACCTTTGGCATGTACAGCTTCGACGCCAGCCTGGCCGGCGCGGCCGTCTTCGACGTCTGGCGTCACCCCGATTACAGCGTCGACGTTCCCGCCATCGAGCGCCTTTTTCGGGAGGAGACGTCCGCCGAACCGCCGCCAGATGCAGCTCCTGGCTCGCGTCCTCGGATCAAGCTGCTTTTTCTCACTTCGCCCAACAACCCCTCGGGCAACTGGCTGGCCGATGACGATCTGCATCGTCTGTTGGCGTTGCCTGCGCTGGTGGTGCTGGACGAGGCCTACGTCGAGTTTGCCGATTATCCCAGCCGCGCGCCCTGGGTCCTGGAGCGGGAGAATCTGGTGGTCCTGCGCACCTTCAGCAAGGCCGCCGGCATCGCCGGGCTGCGGCTGGGCTACGGCGTCTGCCCCTCGTGGCTCATGGAGCAGCTCTGGAAGTTCAAGCAGCCCTACAATGTCAGCGTGGCGGCCACGGTGGCGGGGCTGGCCAGCCTGCGTCATGCCGATCATATTCGGTCCACGGTGGACAAGCTCAAGGAAGAGCGGGCGCTTCTGTTCGCCGGCCTGACCCAGATCCCGTATCTGGAACCGCAGCCGTCCCAGGCAAATTTCATCCTCTGCCGGGTGGTGGGCCGGGACGCAGCGGCGCTGAAACTGGCGCTCGAACGCCGGGGGGTGTTGGTGCGTTATTACCGCAAGCCGGGGCTGGACAACTGTATCCGCATCTCCGTGGGTCGGCCGGCCGAGACGGAGCGGGTGCTGGCCTTGCTAATGGAACTGGCGAACGAACCCGACTGATGGCGGCTCTTCATGGACACATACGCAGAGTTCGATTTAGGCTATTGGTTCGAATCTTTCGATGACCAGGACGCACTCGGCCACCGCGCGCTGAACGTGAATGTATACCGCACGCCCACCGGACGCCACTTCGACCCCGACCGGCTCGCCTTTCCCACGGTGAACGCCGGGGGTGCACTGACCAATGTGACCATCACCCACCCCTGGCGCGGGCGGGATCGCCTTCGAGTGGTCGTCGGTGACATCATCATCCGTGACCGCAGGCAAAAACGGGTGGAGGCTTTCACCTTTGGCGGCGAGGCGACGTTTCGCCTCTTGCCAGATCGCACCTACTGCAGCTTCACATCGCCGGTTCCTTTCTTGCAGCGCGCGCCCGGTGTGAGTATGCACGACCCCGATTCGGTCCTCGTTGAGGAGATCGAGGCCCTGCTGGCCCGCCGTCACGCCGCTTGGCGCGGGGATGACGCCGGCTTCGCCCAACGTCTGGCGGCCATGGATCCGACCGTGCTCTATGTGGCCAGTTTGAAAGCCCTGGAGGCCTATTTCGCCGCCATGCCCGCCGGCCAGCGCGGACGCCATTATCGCCGCGTCACCCGTCGTCTTCACAAGGGATTGGCCTTCCTTCAGGCGCAGGGCGTGGAGGTGGAGCGAATACCGGTTTTAGAGACGTTGCTTTGACAGCGCACTTTGTTATAATGGTGTCTGCTATCGCCCAAGGATAACCCATGGAGAGGCTTACCATGCGCACGGCTCATATCGAACGCACTACCCGGGAAACCAGCGTTCAGCTCGATCTGACCCTGGATGGACGGGGGCGGGCGGACGTGGAGACCGGCGTCGGCTTCCTGGATCACATGCTCACGCTCTTCGCCGGCCACGGACTTTTCGACCTCCAGGTGCGGGCCGAGGGCGATCTGCACATCGACGAACACCACACGGCCGAGGACATCATGATCTGCCTGGGCAAGGCGCTGGATCAGGCCCTGGGGGACCGGCGGGGCGTCGTGCGCACGGCCCATAGCTACGTCCCCATGGACGAGGCCCTGGCGCTGGTGGTCATCGATCTGGGAGGGCGGCCCTATTGCGTCTTCGAAGCCGACTTCGCCACCCCCCGGATCGGCCAACTGGGGACGGACCTGATCTTCCATCTCTTCGAGACCCTGGCCATCCACGCGCGCATGAACCTGCACGCCCGGGTTCTCTACGGGCGCAATGACCATCACAAAGCGGAGGCGCTCTTCAAGGCTCTGGCCCGGGCCCTGGATGCCGCCACCCGTATGGATGAACGCCGCCAGGGCGTGCCCAGCACCAAGGGGACGCTGACGGCTTAGTTTGACAGGATGACAGGATGACAAGGTGACAAGATGACATCTCCCCCAAGGTTGGGGGCTGGGGGGCCAGGATGACGACGCGATCCGGCGCACCCTGTCACCCCTTCACCTTGTCATCCTGTCACGTTTCACGTTTCACGCATCACTACAGGAGACCACTATGCCCTACGGATATCATGGAAAAATTTTACACGCAGACCTGACCAGCGGACGCCTCTGGGTGGAGGAGCCGGACGCGGACTTCTACCGCCTCTACATGGGCGGGACCAACTTTGGCATGCACTACATCCTCAAGCAGATGTCGCCGGGAGCGGATCCACTGGGACCGGACAATGTGCTGACCATGATGATCAGCGTCCTGACCGGCGCGCCTTTTTCCGGTCAGAGCCGTATCTCGGTCAACGCCAAGTCGCCGCTGACGGGCGCGATCGGCGACTCCCAGGCCGGCGGCTTTTTCCCGGCCGAGCTGAAGTTTTCCGGTTTCGATGGCATTGTGATCACCGGCCAGTCGGAGAAGCCGGTCTACCTTTGGATTCACGATGGCGAGGCTGAACTGCGCGACGCCAGCGGCTTCTGGGGGCTTGGCTCCTGGGAGACTGAGACCCGCATCCGCGAGGAACTGGGCGACAACAAGGTGGAGGTGGCCTGCGTTGGGCCGGCCGGCGAGAAGCTGGTGAAGGTCGCGGCCATCATGAACATGCGCAACCGCGCGGCCGGACGTACGGGCATGGGCGCGGTCATGGGGTCCAAACGCCTCAAGGCCATCGCAGTGCGCGGCCGCCAGCGGCCCAAGATCGCCGACCCGGCCGGCGTCAAGGCTGTGGCCCGGTTGGGCGCGGCCGAATACAAGAACAACAACGGCATGCATGAACTGGGCGAGCTGGGCACGGCCGGCATCGTGGTCGAGCAGGACTTGGTTGGCGGACTGCCAACCCGCAACTACCAGAGCGGCCATTTCGAACTCGCCGAGGCCATCGACGGCCAGCGCATGGCCGACACCATCCTGGTGGGGCGGGACACCTGCTACAGTTGCGTGGTCCGTTGCAAGCGTGAGGTGGAGGTCCACAACGACAAGTATGACGTCCCGCCGGAACTGGGCGGCCCGGAATACGAGAGCCTCGCCACCCTGGGATCCTACTGCGAGGTGGGCGACCTGGAAGCCGTCGCCGCGGCCAACGCCATCTGCAATGATATGGGTGTGGACACCATCGGCGCGGGTGCGACCATCGCCTGGGCCATGGAGTGCTACGAGGAAGGCATCCTGACATCCGAGGACACGGACGGGCTGGAGTTGCGTTTTGGGGACGCGGACGCGATGCTGGCCGCACTGAAGGCGTTGACCCGCCGGGAGGGGCGGCTGGGCGATCTGCTGGCCGAAGGCTCGGCCAGGGCCGCGGCCCGCATTGGACCGGACGCCCAGGCCCGGGTGGTGGCTGTCAAGGGAGCCGAATTCCCGGCCCACATGCCCCAGATCAAGCATAGCATGGGGCTGATCTACGCCGTCAACCCCTTCGGGGCCGACCACCAGTCCAGCGAGCATGATCCCTCCTATGAAGAGGGATCCGGGCCGATGAACTTGAATCGGCTGGCTGAGCTGGGGCTGACCACGCCTGTGCCATCCACCAGCCTGGGCCGGGAGAAGGTTGAGTTCACCCTGCTGAGCCAATATTGGGTCAGTCTGATGGACGCGCTTTGTCTCTGCCAGTTCGACTGGGGCGCAACCTGGCAGCTCTACGGGCCTTCCGTGGCGGTGGACATCGTCAACGCGGTTATGGGCTGGGGCGTGGATATCCAAGAGTTGAGCAACGTGGGCGCACGGCGGGTCAACATGCTCAAGGCGTTCAACATGCGCGAAGGCTTCACCCGGGAGCAGGACAAGCTGCCGCCCCGCATCTTCCAGCCCCTCAAAGGCGGCGAGAGCGACGGTATGTCCTTCGACGCAGAGGAGTTGGAGCGGGCCAAGGACATGTACTACGCCATGGCCGGCTGGGACGTCCAGACCGGCAACCCCACGCCGGAGCGGCTGGAAGAGCTAGGCGTCGGCTGGATCGCTGAATAGAACGCGAATTGAGCGGATTGGGCGGATCTTTACGGATTTTTCTTAAAAATCCGGCAGTTTCCGCTCAATCCGTCAAATTCGCGTTCTATCATCTGTGAGGAATCCATGCTCTATCTGGTGGCCACGCCCATTGGTAATTTGGGTGACATAACGTTGAGGGCGTTGGAAACGCTGAAGAGTGTGGATTTCATCGCCAGCGAGGACACGCGCAAGACGGGGCGTCTGTTGAAGCATTTCGAGATCCAGGCGCCCCAATTCGCGTTCCACGAGCACAACAAAGAGCAGGCCGGCGAGCGTATCATGGCCCTCCTGCGGGAGGGGCGCTCGGTGGCCCTGGTGTCGGACGCGGGCACGCCCGGCATTTCAGACCCCGGTTTCACCCTGGTGCGCCGGGTCTACCAGGCTCGGGACGCGGGCGAGGACCTGGACGTGACCATGATTCCCGGCCCCTCGGGCGTGGTCATGGCCGTGGTCCTCTCCGGCCTGCCCCTGCACAGCTTCACCTTTCGCGGCTTCCCGCCCCACAAGCGGGGTCCCCGCAAACGCTTCCTGGCCGTGGACCAGGACTCGCCCCACACCCTGGTCTTCTACGAAAGCCCCTACCGGGTCGCCTCCCTCCTGGCCGACGCGCTGGAGGTCTACGGCGACCGGCCGGCCGCGGTCCTGCGCGAGCTGACCAAACTTCACGAAGAGGTGGTTCGCGGCTCCCTCTCCGAACTGCACGCCGCCCATGTCGGCAAGAAGCTCAAAGGCGAATTTATCGTCGTCATCGGCGGCAAACAATAGAACGCGGGTATCTATTCAGGCCGGCTTCGGTGGAACGCGGATTTTCGCTGATATAAGCGGACGTTCACGGATTTTTTCCGGAAAAAATCCGTGAACGTCCGCTTATATCAGCGAAAATCCGCGTTCCACCGAAGCCGGCCTGAATAGATACCCGCGTTCTATTGTTTGCCGCCGATGACGACGATAAATTCGCCTTTGAGCTTCTTGCCGACATGGGCGGCGTGCAGTTCGGAGAGGGAGCCGCGAACCACCTCTTCGTGAAGTTTGGTCAGCTCGCGCAGGACCGCGGCCGGCCGGTCGCCGTAGACCTCCAGCGCGTCGGCCAGGAGGGAGGCGACCCGGTAGGGGCTTTCGTAGAAGACCAGGGTGTGGGGCGAGTCCTGGTCCACGGCCAGGAAGCGTTTGCGGGGACCCCGCTTGTGGGGCGGGAAGCCGCGAAAGGTGAAGCTGTGCAGGGGCAGGCCGGAGAGGACCACGGCCATGACCACGCCCGAGGGGCCGGGAATCATGGTCACGTCCAGGTCCTCGCCCGCGTCCCGAGCCTGGTAGACCCGGCGCACCAGGGTGAAACCGGGGTCTGAAATGCCGGGCGTGCCCGCGTCCGACACCAGGGCCACCGAGCGCCCCTCCCGCAGGAGGGCCATGATACGCTCGCCGGCCTGCTCTTTGTTGTGCTCGTGGAACGCGAATTGGGGCGCCTGGATCTCGAAATGCTTCAACAGACGCCCCGTCTTGCGCGTGTCCTCGCTGGCGATGAAATCCACACTCTTCAGCGTTTCCAACGCCCTCAACGTTATGTCACCCAAATTACCAATGGGCGTGGCCACCAGATAGAGCATGGATTCCTCACAGATGATAGAACGCGAATTTGACGGATTGAGCGGAAACTGCCGGATTTTTAAGAAAAATCCGTAAAGATCCGCCCAATCCGCTCAATTCGCGTTCTATTCAGCGATCCAGCCGACGCCTAGCTCTTCCAGCCGCTCCGGCGTGGGGTTGCCGGTCTGGACGTCCCAGCCGGCCATGGCGTAGTACATGTCCTTGGCCCGCTCCAACTCCTCTGCGTCGAAGGACATACCGTCGCTCTCGCCGCCTTTGAGGGGCTGGAAGATGCGGGGCGGCAGCTTGTCCTGCTCCCGGGTGAAGCCTTCGCGCATGTTGAACGCCTTGAGCATGTTGACCCGCCGTGCGCCCACGTTGCTCAACTCTTGGATATCCACGCCCCAGCCCATAACCGCGTTGACGATGTCCACCGCCACGGAAGGCCCGTAGAGCTGCCAGGTTGCGCCCCAGTCGAACTGGCAGAGACAAAGCGCGTCCATCAGACTGACCCAATATTGGCTCAGCAGGGTGAACTCAACCTTCTCCCGGCCCAGGCTGGTGGATGGCACAGGCGTGGTCAGCCCCAGCTCAGCCAGCCGATTCAAGTTCATCGGCCCGGATCCCTCTTCATAGGAGGGATCATGCTCGCTGGACTGGTGGTCGGCCCCGAAGGGGTTGACGGCGTAGATCAGCCCCATGCTATGCTTGATCTGGGGCATGTGGGCCGGGAATTCGGCTCCCTTGACAGCCACCACCCGGGCCTGGGCGTCCGGTCCAATGCGGGCCGCGGCCCTGGCCGAGCCTTCGGCCAGCAGATCGCCCAGCCGCCCCTCCCGGCGGGTCAACGCCTTCAGTGCGGCCAGCATCGCGTCCGCGTCCCCAAAACGCAACTCCAGCCCGTCCGTGTCCTCGGATGTCAGGATGCCTTCCTCGTAGCACTCCATGGCCCAGGCGATGGTCGCACCCGCGCCGATGGTGTCCACACCCATATCATTGCAGATGGCGTTGGCCGCGGCGACGGCTTCCAGGTCGCCCACCTCGCAGTAGGATCCCAGGGTGGCGAGGCTCTCGTATTCCGGGCCGCCCAGTTCCGGCGGGACGTCATACTTGTCGTTGTGGACCTCCACCTCACGCTTGCAACGGACCACGCAACTGTAGCAGGTGTCCCGCCCCACCAGGATGGTGTCGGCCATGCGCTGGCCGTCGATGGCCTCGGCGAGTTCGAAATGGCCGCTCTGGTAGTTGCGGGTTGGCAGTCCGCCAACCAAGTCCTGCTCGACCACGATGCCGGCCGTGCCCAGCTCGCCCAGTTCATGCATGCCGTTGTTGTTCTTGTATTCGGCCGCGCCCAACCGGGCCACAGCCTTGACGCCGGCCGGGTCGGCGATCTTGGGCCGCTGGCGGCCGCGCACTGCGATGGCCTTGAGGCGTTTGGACCCCATGACCGCGCCCATGCCCGTACGTCCGGCCGCGCGGTTGCGCATGTTCATGATGGCCGCGACCTTCACCAGCTTCTCGCCGGCCGGCCCAACGCAGGCCACCTCCACCTTGTTGTCGCCCAGTTCCTCGCGGATGCGGGTCTCAGTCTCCCAGGAGCCAAGCCCCCAGAAGCCGCTGGCGTCGCGCAGTTCAGCCTCGCCATCGTGAATCCAAAGGTAGACCGGCTTCTCCGACTGGCCGGTGATCACAATGCCATCGAAACCGGAAAACTTCAGCTCGGCCGGGAAAAAGCCGCCGGCCTGGGAGTCGCCGATCGCGCCCGTCAGCGGCGACTTGGCGTTGACCGAGATACGGCTCTGACCGGAAAAAGGCGCGCCGGTCAGGACGCTGATCATCATGGTCAGCACATTGTCCGGTCCCAGTGGATCCGCTCCCGGCGACATCTGCTTGAGGATGTAGTGCATGCCAAAGTTGGTCCCGCCCATGTAGAGGCGGTAGAAGTCCGCGTCCGGCTCCTCCACCCAGAGGCGTCCGCTGGTCAGGTCTGCGTGTAAAATTTTTCCATGATATCCGTAGGGCATAGTGGTCTCCTGTAGTGATGCGTGAAACGTGAAACGTGACAGGATGACAAGGTGAAGGGGTGACAGGGTGCGCCGGATCGCGTCGTCATCCTGGCCCCCCAGCCCCCAACCTTGGGGGAGATGTCATCTTGTCACCTTGTCATCCTGTCATCCTGTCAAACTAAGCCGTCAGCGTCCCCTTGGTGCTGGGCACGCCCTGGCGGCGTTCATCCATACGGGTGGCGGCATCCAGGGCCCGGGCCAGAGCCTTGAAGAGCGCCTCCGCTTTGTGATGGTCATTGCGCCCGTAGAGAACCCGGGCGTGCAGGTTCATGCGCGCGTGGATGGCCAGGGTCTCGAAGAGATGGAAGATCAGGTCCGTCCCCAGTTGGCCGATCCGGGGGGTGGCGAAGTCGGCTTCGAAGACGCAATAGGGCCGCCCTCCCAGATCGATGACCACCAGCGCCAGGGCCTCGTCCATGGGGACGTAGCTATGGGCCGTGCGCACGACGCCCCGCCGGTCCCCCAGGGCCTGATCCAGCGCCTTGCCCAGGCAGATCATGATGTCCTCGGCCGTGTGGTGTTCGTCGATGTGCAGATCGCCCTCGGCCCGCACCTGGAGGTCGAAAAGTCCGTGGCCGGCGAAGAGCGTGAGCATGTGATCCAGGAAGCCGACGCCGGTCTCCACGTCCGCCCGCCCCCGTCCATCCAGGGTCAGATCGAGCTGAACGCTGGTTTCCCGGGTAGTGCGTTCGATATGAGCCGTGCGCATGGTAAGCCTCTCCATGGGTTATCCTTGGGCGATAGCAGACACCATTATAACAAAGTGCGCTGTCAAAGCAACGTCTCTAAAACCGGTATTCGCTCCACCTCCACGCCCTGCGCCTGAAGGAAGGCCAATCCCTTGTGAAGACGACGGGTGACGCGGCGATAATGGCGTCCGCGCTGGCCGGCGGGCATGGCGGCGAAATAGGCCTCCAGGGCTTTCAAACTGGCCACATAGAGCACGGTCGGATCCATGGCCGCCAGACGTTGGGCGAAGCCGGCGTCATCCCCGCGCCAAGCGGCGTGACGGCGGGCCAGCAGGGCCTCGATCTCCTCAACGAGGACCGAATCGGGGTCGTGCATACTCACACCGGGCGCGCGCTGCAAGAAAGGAACCGGCGATGTGAAGCTGCAGTAGGTGCGATCTGGCAAGAGGCGAAACGTCGCCTCGCCGCCAAAGGTGAAAGCCTCCACCCGTTTTTGCCTGCGGTCACGGATGATGATGTCACCGACGACCACTCGAAGGCGATCCCGCCCGCGCCAGGGGTGGGTGATGGTCACATTGGTCAGTGCACCCCCGGCGTTCACCGTGGGAAAGGCGAGCCGGTCGGGGTCGAAGTGGCGTCCGGTGGGCGTGCGGTATACATTCACGTTCAGCGCGCGGTGGCCGAGTGCGTCCTGGTCATCGAAAGATTCGAACCAATAGCCTAAATCGAACTCTGCGTATGTGTCCATGAAGAGCCGCCATCAGTCGGGTTCGTTCGCCAGTTCCATTAGCAAGGCCAGCACCCGCTCCGTCTCGGCCGGCCGACCCACGGAGATGCGGATACAGTTGTCCAGCCCCGGCTTGCGGTAATAACGCACCAACACCCCCCGGCGTTCGAGCGCCAGTTTCAGCGCCGCTGCGTCCCGGCCCACCACCCGGCAGAGGATGAAATTTGCCTGGGACGGCTGCGGTTCCAGATACGGGATCTGGGTCAGGCCGGCGAACAGAAGCGCCCGCTCTTCCTTGAGCTTGTCCACCGTGGACCGAATATGATCGGCATGACGCAGGCTGGCCAGCCCCGCCACCGTGGCCGCCACGCTGACATTGTAGGGCTGCTTGAACTTCCAGAGCTGCTCCATGAGCCACGAGGGGCAGACGCCGTAGCCCAGCCGCAGCCCGGCGATGCCGGCGGCCTTGCTGAAGGTGCGCAGGACCACCAGATTCTCCCGCTCCAGGACCCAGGGCGCGCGGCTGGGATAATCGGCAAACTCGACGTAGGCCTCGTCCAGCACCACCAGCGCAGGCAACGCCAACAGACGATGCAGATCGTCATCGGCCAGCCAGTTGCCCGAGGGGTTGTTGGGCGAAGTGAGAAAAAGCAGCTTGATCCGAGGACGCGAGCCAGGAGCTGCATCTGGCGGCGGTTCGGCGGACGTCTCCTCCCGAAAAAGGCGCTCGATGGCGGGAACGTCGACGCTGTAATCGGGGTGACGCCAGACGTCGAAGACGGCCGCGCCGGCCAGGCTGGCGTCGAAGCTGTACATGCCAAAGGTGGGCGGACAGTTGACGATGGCGTCTCCTGGCTCCAGGAAGAGGCGACAGAGATAATCCAACATCTCATCCGCGCCGTGAGAGGGCAGAATGTTGGCCGCGGGCACACGCACGTAGTCGCTCAGCGCAGCCCGCAGTTCGCCCTGCTGGGGATCGGGGTAGATGTGGTAGTAAGGATATTCGGCCAGGGCCTCAGCCACAGCCGGCACAGGACCGTAGGGGTTCTCATTGGCGTCCAGCTTGACGATCTCGGACGCGGGCACGCCCAGCCGTTCGCTCAGCACTTCGAAGGGCTGGATGGGCGTATAAGGGTCCAAATCGGCCACTTCCGGCCGCAGCAATGACTGAATATTCATGGGCAAGTTGCAGATGGCAAGTAGCGAGGTCTTGACCCGCTACCTGCCACCCGCCATTTTTCCCTTGCGACTCTCTTACTACGCTTTACGTTGACGCCGGGCGACGTCAACGCCGAAGAATGCGACGATCATCAGGGCGACGAGGACAAAGATCGACCAGTTAGTCGATCCGTTACCGGTGACCGGCAACGCCTCCGGGGCCGCCATCTCCTCAGTAACGGTCATCATTTCAGTGGCCGTCATCTCTTCGCTGGCCGCCATCTCCTCAGTGGCTGTCATCATTTCAGTAGCCGTCATCTCTTCGCTGGCCGCCATCTCCTCAGTGGCTGTCATCATTTCAGTAGCCGCCATCTCCTCAGTGGCCGTCATCTCCTCGGTAGCCATCATCTCGCCGCCGTCCGCACGGGTGATGCGCCCTTCAAGCTCAGAGGCTACAGGCGAGTTCTCGGCGATATACTTGGCCACAACTTCGTCCACAGGCGGGCCAAAGTCATAGGCGTCGATGGCATTGTCGGCGAACATGCTATAGCCGTCGCCGCCGCCACGCATGAAGTTGTTCGATGCGATCTGGTAGACGGTCTCCGGGTCGATGGGGGCGTAGGATCCGTCCTCGCCCATGACCTCGACGCTGAGGATACGCTCGCCTTCAGGCTTGGAGCCATCCCACGTGTAACGCAGACCGGCGACCTGCGGAAAGCGCCCCGTGCCCTCGTTCTCCGGGTTCTCGGCCCGGCTGACGCCGTTCTCCAGCGCAGCCACCACATCAGCCCCCTTGAGGCCAAAGGTGGCGACGGTGTTGCCAAAGGGAAGCACCTCCAGCACCTGGCCCATGCTCACATCTCCGGCGGGAATGCTGGCGCGGATGCCGCCGCCGTTCTGGATAGCGATCTGGGTGCCCTGGGCTTCAGTCCCCCAGATCATGGCGTCCGCAACCAGGTCGCCCATGGTGCATTCGCCAAAACGACAGGAGTTGCGGTCGCCGTCCAGGTCCGCGGCGGCAGAGCCGATGATGGTGGTGCGCAACTCTTCCAGCGGCTCGTTCATTTCCATGGCCACAGCCAGCAGGTCGGGATCTTCGGGAACGCTGGCGTCCAGCAGGATGGGCTCGCCTTCCCAGGAGGTGGCCACGCCGTTGTCATCGAACGTCACATCCAGGCGGCCCAGATACTTGCCAAAGGAGCCGTCGGAGACGATGAGCACCGGATCGCCGCTGGGGGAGTTCACCACCGTCGGGTAGGGTCCCTCGGCGTCCTCATCCGTGTTGGAAAGGAAGGTGTGAGTATGTCCGCCGACGATGACGTCGATGCCATCCACCGCGGCCGCGACTTCCTGATCCTTACCATAGCCGGCGTGACTCACGGCGATGATCTTATCGATCCCCTGCTCTTCCAGCGCGGCGACCGCCTCGGAGACCGCAGACTCGATGTCAGTAAAAACGATGTCCGGACCGGGGCTGGAGAGGATCTCGGTGTCCTCGGTGGTGTAGCCAACCACGCCAATCTGCTCGCCGTTGACATCCAGGATGGTGTAGGGGACAATCTTACCGGCCAGGTCGGCGTCGTTGCTGGCGTCGATATTGGCGCTCACCAGCGGGAAGTCGGCGTGTTCGATCATGCTGGCCAACACAGGCGGGCCATCATCGAACTCGTGATTGCCCACGGCCATGGCGTCGTAGCCCATGGGATTCATGAACCGCCACGCGGCCTCATCCTTGTATTTGTTGTAAAAAAGCGTGCCCTGGAACTCGTCGCCGCCATCGAGCAGGACGGAGTTGCCGCCCTCGTCCCGGATCTCATTGATCATGGTCATGCGCCGGGCCGCGCCGCCGAAACATTTGTCCTCAGCCGCGTCGTCCTCACTACACGTGCCGCCATATTTGTTAAACTGCAACACCCTGGCATGCACATCGTTGGTGTGCATGATGGTCAAAGTCGAGCCGCCCTCATCCTGCGCCAGCGCAGGGATCAGCAAAATCAGCAGCGCCAGGATCGCCAATGTGGACGACCAGTAAACCCTCTTCATATACTTTTCTCCTTGTGGTAGTGTGGCTGTTCAGGTAGACCTCGCGCCAATGACGTTCCCTGAACAGCCATGCAACGGTGAAACAAAATGATAAACGATTTTTCAGCCAAGCCGCCGCGAGACGGCTTCAGCGTGGGCCGTCAAGCCCTCTGCACGGGCCAGGGTCTCCGCGGCCGGGCCGATGGCCTGCAACGCGGCCTCGTTCAGCCCCACTACGCTGACGATCTTGACGAAATCGCCCACGTTGATGGGGCTGGCGAAGCGGGCCGTGCCGCCGGTGGGCATGACGTGGCTGGGGCCGGCCACATAGTCGCCCAGAACTTCGAAACTGCGCTCGCCTAAAAAGACGCCGCCCGCGTTCTGCACCTGGTTCAAATGGTCCCATGGATCGTCGATGAGCAGGCAAAGGTGTTCAGGCGCATAGGCGTTGGCCAGTTCAAAGGACTGGGCCAGGGAACCGGTGACCACGATGCCGCTCCCCCCAGACAGCGAGCCAAGGATGGTCTCCGCCCGCTCCAGGGTCTCCACCTGGGCCATGACCGCGGCCTGCACCTGCTCGGCTACGGCGCGCTCGTGGGTGAGCAGAATAGCCGAGGCCAGGACGTCATGTTCGGCCTGGGCCAGCAGATCAGCGGCCGCCAGTTGGGGGTCAGCGGAGCCATCGGCGATGACCACGGTTTCAGTGGGGCCGGGCAGTCCATCGATCCCCACCAGGCCGAAGACCTGACGCTTGGCCAGGGTGGTGAAGAGGTTGCCGGGACCGCAGATCTTGTCCACCGCCTCCACTTCGCCGGCGCCGAAGGTCAGCGCGCCGATGGCCTGAGCGCCGCCGCCCACGCAGACCGCGTCCACGCCGGCGATGTGGGCCGCCACCAGGATCGCGGGGTGAGGCAGCCCGGTCTCCCGCTGGGGCGGCGAGATCACGGCCACATAGGGCACGCCCGCCACCTTGGCCGGAATGGCCGTCATCAGTACGGTGCTGGGCAGGGGCGCCACGCCGCCGGGCGCATAGACGCCCACCCGCCCGATGGGGCGCACCAATTGGCCCACCGTGCCGTCGCCGTCGTTATGGATCCAACTCAGGGACGGCTGGCGACGATGGAAGGCATCCACGCGCGCCGCCGCCAGTTTCAGAGCGTCGATCACGGCTGGCTCGACCTGGTCATAAGCGGCCTGAATCTGAGCGCGGGGAATCACCAGCGTCGGCGACTCCACGCCATCCAGGGTCGCGGTCCAGCGCCGGAGGGCCGCGCCGCCCTCTGCGCGCACATCGGCCAGAATACGCCGCACCGCCTCATCCGGCGACAGGCGCTCGCCAAAAAGACGCTCGATGCCGTCCAGCACCCGCGGCGGGACCTGGATCTCATCCCACGCCGCCCGGCGCAGGATCGTCTCTTGGGCGGTCTGGACATCCAGGATACGCATTCGTGCACTCCTTACTTGCAGGACGACAAAGTGACAGGGTAACCGTCGCCTTGTCCCCCCTCATCTTGTCATCTTGTCATTCCGAAAACCGTTCCGCATCCGCGATCCGCCCCAGCACAACCAAAATGTCATTTTCGCGAATCCCGAAGCTGGCTTGGGGGCTGACGATCAGTTCATCGCCCCGGCGCACGGCGATCGCGGTGAGACCATAGCGTTGGCGCAGCTCACATTCGGCCAACGTGTGATTCCAGACGCTGGGCGGCGCAATCAACTCGACCACACCCACGTCATTGCCCACTTCCAGATAGTCCACGAAGTGGCCGGAGGCCAGCTTCCGGGCCAGGCGCACACCGGCCTCGTGCTCCGGCAGGATCACTTCATCCGCGCCAACGCGCAGGAGGATCTCTTGCTGGGTGATGGTGCGCGCCTTTGCGATCACCCGCTTGACGCCCAGACGCTGGAGCAATACGGTAGTCAGCAAATTGCTCTCGAAATCGGTGCCGATGCAGACCAGCCCAGTCTCGAACGCGTCCACGCCAGCCTGGCGCAGGGCATCGATATTGGTGGAGTCGAGCTGGAGCACGTGGGGCAACGTGGTGCTCAGGTGCTGCACCCGGTTGATGTCGGCGTCGATGGCCAGCACGCTGTGACCATAATGGACCAGGGTGGTCGCCACGCCTGTGCCAAAGCGCCCCAACCCGATGACCACAAACTCCTCACGCTTGCGGCGACCGCGCCATTTCCTGGAATTGACGCCGGCCATCTGCGCAGCGGCCTCATCGACGGACTGGTCCGCGGTCTCGGTTGCGCCGCCCGCTCCCTCGACCCGACCGAGAAATGTGCGCCACCCTTCCTGCTTTGCCATAGATCCTCCCACCGCCCGATTCCCAATCTCTATTTCTCAAACCCGTTCGGATAAAACACGACCTCATGGCCGGTCAGGCGCCCATCCGCATAGTCGAAACGAGCGGAAAAGAATGCATCCTGCTCCAGCCAGCGCATAAAAATTTCGTCGCCTTCCCACAGGTTGAGGGAAAAGAGATCGGCGTCGTCGATCCAGCGCAGATCGCCCTCGGGGGAGTCGATCAGTTCGCCGCGGAACTGCTCATCGCTGATGTCCACAGTGAAGACGAACGCATACCAGTCCACGTCATCGCTAAAGGCCGGGAAGGTCAGCAGGCCCCGCAGGCGGGGATTCGTCACCACCAGACCGCTCTCTTCCTGGATCTCGCGGATGGCGCAGGCTTCAGGCGTCTCTCCGGCCTCGAATTTGCCGCCCAACCCATTCCACTTACCGGCGTGCATATCATTGGGCTTCTTGTTGCGATGCACCATCAAGGTCTTGCCGTCATGCTTGATGTAACACAGGGTCGCCAGTTGCAGCATGTCAGGATCTCGTCAAATCTGAAAAATTGAGGATTAAAGATTGAAGATTGAAGATTGGTCAGCGACGTCTCATCAGGGAAGGCGAATCTCCCAATCTCCAAATTTTAATCTTCAATTTTTAATATTCCGCCAACTCCTTGGCCAGCGCGTAGATCTTCTCCGCATCGGGTCGATACGCGTCCTCCAGGGGCGGACTGAAGGGAACCGGAACGTCCAGGCCGCCCAGGCGACGCAGGGGTGCGTCCAGCCATTCGAAGGCCTGCTCAGCGATGATCGCGGCCACCTCCGCGCCCACGCCCACCAACCGATTGGCCGAATGGACGATCAACACCTTGCCCGTCTTGTGGGCCGTGGCCAGGATGGCCTCCTCGTCCATGGGCTTGAGGCTGCGCAGGTCCAGCACCTCTGCGGAAACGCCCTCGCCGGCCAGGCGCTCGGCCGCGGCCAACGCCTGGTGAAGCTGCGCACCATAGGTAATGATGGACAGGTCCTCGCCCTCGCGCGCCACCCGGGCCTGGCCGATAGGAACCACGTATTCGCCCGCGGGCACAGGCCCTTTGAGCGAGCGGTAGAGGGGCTTGCTCTCGAAATAGATGACCGGATTGTTATCGCGGATGGCCGCGATCAGCAGACCCTTAGCGTCCGCGGGCGTGGCCGGCGCAACCACCTTCAGCCCCGGCGTGTGGACGAACCACGCTTCCGGGTTCTGGCTGTGAAAGGGGCCGGAGCGGATGCCGCCGTCGCTGGGCGCGCGGATGACCCAGGGCACGGACCCGTTCCAGCGGTAGTGGGTGGTGGCCGCGAACTGGACGATGGCGTCGAAGCCGGCCGAGATGAAGTCCGCGAACTGCATCTCCACCACAGGCCGCAGCCCCATGAGGGCCATGCCCGTGGCCGCGTCGATGAAACCCGTCTCGGCGATGGGCATGTTCTTCACCCGCTCATCGCCGAACTCCGCTGCAAAGCCCTGGGTCACCTTGAACGCGCCGCCGAAATCGCCGCCCACGTCCTCGCCCATGATGAACACGTCCGGGTCCCGGCGCATCTCCTCGCGCAGGGCCTCGCTGATGGCCGCGATATAGGTCAGGATGCGATCCTCCGTCGCGTCCACGCCCTGGCTGAAACCAAAATTTTCACCACTCACAGCTGTTCTCCGTCTGATGGACCGCGGTCTATTTTCACGATGCGTAGACGCCTTCCATGACCGTCGCCGGATCGGGCCAGGGGGCCTGTTCCGCGAAGTCGATAGCGTCAACCACCTCCACGTCGCAGCGCTGGCCGATCTCATCCAACTCCACCTGATCGGCCACGCCCTGGTCCAGAAGCTTCTGCGTATACAGGTCGATGGGATCTCGCTTCACCCACTCGTCCAGCAATTCCTGGGGCACGTATTCGGCGCCGTCGTGGATGGCGTGGCCTAACATGCGCATGGTCTTGGCCTCGATCAGGGTGGGACCGCCGCCGGCGCGCGCCCGCTCCACGGCCTCCCTGGTGACTGCATAAACCGCCTCCACATCGTTGCCGTCCACGATCACGCCGGGCATGCCATAGGCCGCGGCCCGATCGGCCAGATCCCCAATGGCCATCTGCTGGGCAAGAGGCGTTGAATAGGCGTACTGGTTATTCTCGATGATGAGCACAAAAGGGGCCTTCTGCACTGCGGCCAGATTCAGCCCCTCGTGGAAGACGCCGGCGCTGGACGCGCCGTCGCCGGTAAAGGTCAGGGCCACCCGGGGCTGGTTGCGATAGGTGAAGCTCATGGCCACGCCCACCGAGACCGTGATGGAATGAGCCAGGTGGCTGATGAAGCCGATGATGTTGTGGTCCAGGTCACCGATGCCGTGGAGGTTGGCGTCCCGCCCCCGGTTAACGCTGGCTTCCCGGCCCAGCAGGCTGGCGAAGACCCGCCGCGGGGTCAGGCCGCGCATCAGGTATGCGCCCAAGTCCCGGTGCATGGGTGCGATCATGTCATCCGGCTCCAAGGCGTAGGCCGCGCCCACAGAGATGGCCTCGTGGCCCCGCTGGCTGAAGGTCCCGCCCACGCCCCGCCCCTGCTTCCAGAGCGCGAGCATGGCGTCGTCGAACGCGCGGGTCAGCCGCATCCAATAGTAGAGTTCCAGCTTCTGGTCCCGTCCCAAGGGTTCAGTCATCCTTCACTTTCCTCGTAAATGAACGTTCGTAGTGTGCGCTTTAGCGCACCGGTCGTAGTCAACCAGAGAACGTGCGGTTACAAACCGCACCTGGTATCTTATAGATGAGGCAAGAAGAGGCCGAGCCGCACCTGAAGATGAATCGAACTTGCTTCGTAGATAGGTCCATCTTGCCTCATTTCACCAAACTGGATACGCTTACTGGAGACATAAGTAGACCAGA
>JAJRVX010000424.1:0-2573 GCA_024277095.1 Chloroflexota bacterium | reverse complement strand
CCGGACCATCTCCTTTCTAAGCGTCCTGGCGGTTGCCGTGTTCATCGGGCTGACGATCCACGCGCTTACCGGGGATGGAGTTGCTGGGGCTGTGGGCGGCCTATTGCTTTTGTCGATTCCCTATGTCCTGCATTGGGGGGCGCTTTGTCGTGTGGATTCGTTGGCCCTGGGGTTGAGCTGGGCCGGATTGTGGGTGATCGTCCGTTGGCCGCACCGGCGCTGGGCGCTGGGCGGGGCGATCATGCTCCTGACGGCGGCCGTGTACACGCGTCAGTCGTACGCCCTGGCGGCGCCCGCTGCGGCTTTCCTGTGGCTGTGGGGACGGCAGGGGCTCCGACGGGCGTTGGCGCTGGCGATCGGGATCGGCGGCCTGGGCCTGGGGTTGTTCGCCTTGCTGGAGTGGGTCACAGGTGGGGGCTTCTTCTTCCACATCGTGACGGCGAACGTCAATACGTTCTACATCCGGCGGGTGATCCGCCATGCGATCCAGATCGTGCGCTTCATGCCGGTGTTGTCGCTGGGAATGGGGATCACGGTGGGGTGGCTGGCCTGGTCTCGTTCCCGGGCGGGGTGGCTGGTGGGCCCCTACGCGGTGGGCGGTGTTCTGACGGCGATGACCATCGGCAAAGTTGGGTCGTCGGTGAACTACCTGTTCGAGCTGTCGGCCGCGTTCGCCTTGGCGATGGGCGTGCTGCTGGCCGGATTGCGTGGGCATCGCTGGCTGCGTCCCCTGTGGCTCCTGTTGCTGATCGCGCAGGTGAGCGCGCTGGTGATGCTCTCACAGACGGAGTATGCCAGGTGGGTTCTGGATAAGGTGGCGCAGCGATCCGAGATCGAGCGGTTGATGCAGGTTGTGCACGAGGCTGATGGCACGGTATTGGCCGATGAGTACATGGGGCTGATCCCGCTGGACGGCCGACCGCTGTACTTCCAGCCGTTCGAGTTCAAGCAGCTCGCCCAGGCGGGGATATGGGATCAGCGGCCGTTTCTTGATGCCATCTCCCGTGGCGACTTCGCCGTGATTCTCATTTACGACGCGCCCGGGTGGCGCTCCCGTCGGGCCCGATGGACTCCGCAGATGTTACGAGCCATCTCCTCGCATTATCGAGCGGTGGATCGCGCCGCGTATACGACCGTGTATCGCCCCAGGTAGGTGGCCCTGCTTCCGTGGGGATCCTGTTTTGTGGATAGGGCCGGAACCTCGCCGTGGCTGCATGGAGCCGCCGGCGAGTGTCCCGGCCCATGAGTGTCGAACCGGCGAGGCTTCGGCGTCCTTATGGCCTGGCCGGTTGATGGCGAGACTGCAGCCGCTGACCCGAGGAGATCAGCAGGTTGCCAAGGATCACCGCGATGCGAGCCCAAAGCCCCGGCTTCTTCACTCGTCCCGCCTCAAAGCGGGCGAGGAGCTCGCCTCTTTTCACCCTCTCCTCGTAGTCCATTCGCCCCAGCTCCGCCGCCAACAGAGGGTTCATCATCGTCGTCCTCCTCTACCTGTCCACGAGAATTTCGGGCAAGACATGGCCCCACCCTGGCCATATGCTCGGCGAGCCGGTGGGGCCTGTCGGTTATGCGATTTGCCCATGTGGGAGACCGGTCTCCTCTCGGCCGATGCCCACGAGCGCCTACTGTACCCTTGTTTGCCCATTCCGTGTGTAAGCGATCCTACAATTTAGGCGAGATCTCCTATTCCTTGCACTTGTATGAAAGGATGCGTTTAGGCATTGGCGTGGCGTCAAAATGATGCTACAATGAAAGGGCCTATTCTTCTCGGAGGCGATGGTCAGGTGGCACATCGTGTCTTTCGTCGCGCATGGTATTTTCTGGCCCGCATGGACGTGGCCGTCGTCCTGATCCTGGTCGTTGTTCTGCTGGCGATTGTGGGATCTTGCTTCCCGCAGCTCCCTCCCAAGACGGCCGCGGAGCCAGATCTGCGGGCTCAGTGGGAGACCGTGACGCGCTCTCGATACGGCGCCTGGGCGGGGCTGCTGAGTGCGATCGGCGTCTTCCGCTTTTTCCGGTCCCCTCCCTTCCTGATTGCTTCCGGCCTGTTGCTTCTGGCCACGCTGGTGTGCACACTTCAGCGCTGGCCGGGGATCTGGCGTCAGGTCTCCCGTTGGTCCATCCGGGGCTCCGATGCCGTTTTCCGGTCGGCCCCCTTTCGTGCCCAGTGGTGGGTGGCTCCAGATGCGTTGCTGCCTGATCCGATCCATGAGCTCTTATGGAAACACGGGTTTCGTGTGTCGGTGGAGATGGTGGGCGATGGCGTCTATCTGCGGGGAGATCGCAATCAGTGGACGCCTTTGGCGACCGTGGTTACTCATCTGGCGGTGTGGGTGTTGTTGCTGGGGGTGGTGATCAGCGGGGCGCTCGGCTGGCGGGAGGAGGTGGTTGTGCGTCCCGGTGATGTGGTGACGTTGAGGCACCATCGGGACCTGGCCGTGCGCCAGGAGGGCTTTGAATTCGTGCGCTATCCGGACGGCAGCCCCGCCGATTACGAGGCCCGGATCGCCTTGTTGGAGCGAACGCGCGTGGTGAACGAGGGCTCGGTGCGGGTGAACCATCCGCTGAAATAT
>JAJRVX010000423.1:0-4485 GCA_024277095.1 Chloroflexota bacterium | reverse complement strand
TCGAACCCGGTGAAGTTGCCGGTGGTCTCGTCCAGGTAGCTGAACCCGGGCAGGCCGCCGTTGACGCCGCAGATCACCTTCCCTCGCGCCTTGATGGTCTCCAGTCGGCTGCCTTGCTGAGCGGCCGGGGCTGCCTCCGCCGGCTTAGGCGCCTCCTCGGCGGAGGTCTCGGCCGCGGGGGCCGGAGCCGGCTGTGCCGCCATCTGGCAGGCGGACAGGAGCAACCCCAGCACGACGAACAGTGTGAAGGTTATCGCCAGAAGCCTACGATCCATGATTTCTCCTCCTTAATGCTTGGTGGATAGGGATCAGCGCACGCATGCAACACGAGCATGGGGGAGGACTGCTACGTCGATGTGCGTGTGCCTTCTGTGATTGTGTGGGGGAATGGAACGCTTGCTGGCGGGGAGAGCTTCCCCCCAGGGCTGCGTTGTTTACGGTTGAATAGGATCTATGGGTTGATACAGGCGTCAGGATCCCAAGACGCTGCCATCACGTGAAACATCATACGTGTTTACACATTGGGCGGTATGCAAGGAGTGGACAGCGAGGTGATGAGAACGTTGGCGGTTGCGCTGATCCTTGACACCTGAGGGTTCCCACGCATGCCGTGAGACAGGACAAGCTCCCCGGAAGCACCTATGGGGCTCATACGATCCGGAAGTGGACCGGCTTCTGTGCCCGATCACCGAGGGGGAATCGCCTCGGTTCACCTCGACCAAAACCGGCTATTCAGTCGGCTTGTCTTGCTGTCGTGAGCTTGGTTGCAAGCATATCACGAGGAGGGGAAAAAGTCAAGTGCGTTTTTGGATTGACATAATAGGTGCGCCCGCGATCTTCAGCGTCCTCTCTGCGATTCCGCGATGGAGCGGTGGACGATCGTCGCATGGTGGGTAGTGTGTCTTTTTCGGTGGAGATACAGCGGGGAGCTTGGAGGGGCGCAGCCCCTCCAAGCTCCCCGGTTTCCGCCCCTCACCTGCCTCGCCCGGCCCTGCCCACCCGAATCGGGCCGGGAAAGGCAGGTGCAAAGCGGAAAAGGGGGATATTTCGGCGGAGGGAGGCCCCTCCGCACCTCCCCTGTGGGCTTGCGATGGGCCTCATGAGATTTCCACCATTTTGGATACACTTCCGCATGGTGATGCTCATTGACGGGTTTCTCTCCAGGGTTTATAATATCGGGAGTCGATATCGAGATCCGTTAACAGGGGATGGGGTATGGACCAACTGGTGCGGGAGTTCTTCAGCGGATTCATCAAGATCCACATCCTCTACCACGCGGGGAAAGGTCCGATCTACGGGCTGGAGATGATCGAGGAACTGCGCCGCCATGGGTATGACCTGAGCCCGGGCACACTGTATCCCACTTTGCACGCGTTGGAGGAGGCGGGGTATCTGGTATCGGAGCGGAACGTTGTGGGCGGCCGGGTGCGCCGCTATTATCGGCTGACGGATCGAGGGCGCCGGGCACTCGCGGTGGCACGAGCGCGCATCCGGGAGCTCACGGAGGAAGTCCTGTCTGACGACTGAGAGGGCGGATATCGGGAAGGGGATTTCACAGGAGGAGGAGCACATGACCGTTCAATCGGACGCGCGGGCACAGGAGGCACGTTTCTTCGGCCTCACCAGAAACGTGTTCGTGTTGGGATTGGTCAGCTTCCTGACCGACGTGAGCTCGGAGATGACGTTGACGTTGCTGCCCCTGTTCCTGGCCAACGTGCTGGGCGTAAGGACGTCCATCATCGGCCTGATCGAGGGGGTGGCTGAGGCGACCGCCAGCCTGATGAAGGTGGGAAGTGGGTGGTGGTCGGATCGTGTGGGACGGCGGAAGTGGCTCACCTTCGCCGGCTATGCGCTGTCCGCCGTGGCCAAGCCGTTCCTGGCGGTGGCGGGGAATTGGGGGACGGTGTTGGCCGTGCGGTGGACGGATCGGGTGGGGAAGGGGATTCGCACCTCTCCTCGGGACGCGCTGCTGGCCGATTCGGCGCCTGTGGAGACGCGGGGCCGGGCGTTCGGCTGGCATCGGGCGGCCGACACGGCCGGCGCCGTGGTGGGGCTGGCCCTCTCCGCGTGGGTGATCGCCGCGACCCAGCGCGCCACGCTGGAGTTGACCCAGGCCACATATCGCACCATCGTGCTCATCGGCATCATCCCCGGGTTCCTGGCGGTGCTGTTGCTGGCGCTCTTCGTGCAGGACGTGCGGCCTTCCGGGCCTCGCTCCGAAGGGGGACCCCTATTGCGGGCCCGCGGGTTCTCGCTCCCGTTTTACATGTTTCTGGGCGTCATCGCGCTCTTCACCCTGGGCAACTCGTCCGATGCCTTCCTGTTGTTGCGAGCGCAGAACCTGGGGCTGAGCGCCTTCCACATCGCTTTGATGCTGGTCGGGTTCAACGTGTTGTATTCGCTGATCGCGATGCCGGCGGGCGTGCTGTCCGATCACCTGGGCCGCCGCCGGGTCATCCTCATCGGCTGGGGGCTGTACGCCCTGGTGTATCTGGGGTTCGCCGTGGCGGGGGCGGCCTGGCAGGTGGTCGCCCTGTACGTGTTATACGGCCTGTATTACGGGACGACGGAGGGGGTGGCCCGGGCGTTTGTGGCCGATCTCGTGCATGGAGGCCAGCGGGCGACCGCATACGGATTGTATCACGCGGTGGTGGGGCTGATGGCCTTCCCGGCCAGCCTGTTGGCCGGGGTCCTGTGGCAGACGTGGGGGCCGGCGACGCCGTTCTACTTCGGCGCCTTGTTGGCGGCGCTGGCTGCTGTGGGGCTGATGGCGCTGGTGCGGCCGGGCTCGACCCCGGCGGCGTGATGGCCCCAGCGCATCCTCGACGCGAAAAGGCCCCCGAAGCTTCGGGGGCCTTGTGATTGCCTCAAAGGGGGACGGGCTTAGAAGCCGCCGTACCCGCCGCCGGGCGCCTGGGGGGCGGCCTTCTCCGGCTCGGGGATATCGGTGATCAGCGCCTCGGTGGTCAGGATCATGGCCGCGATGCTGGCCGCATTCTCCACCGCCGAGCGGGTCACCTTCGCCGGATCGATGATGCCGATCTCGAACATATCCACGTACTCGCCGGTCATCACGTTGTAGCCGATGTGCTTATTGCCCTGCTCCTCCTGGTACCGGCGGATGTTCTGCACGATCACGGCGCCGTCCTCGCCCGCGTTGAAGGCCAGCTGTCGCGTCGGCTCCTCCAACGCCCGGCGCACGATCTTCACACCGGTGGCCTCATCCTCATACTCGGTCTCGATGTCGTTCAGCGCCTCCGCGGCGTTCAGCAACGTCACGCCGCCGCCGGGCACGATCCCCTCCTCGACCGCCGCCCGGGTCGCACTCAGCGCATCCTCCACCCGGTGCTTCTTCTCCTTCAACTCCACCTCGGTGCCCGCTCCCACGCGGATGATGGCCACACCACCCGCCAGCTTCGCCAGCCGCTCCTGCAGCTTCTCCCGATCGTAGTCCGAGGTCGTGGTCTCAATCTCCGCACGGATCTGCTCGATCCGCCCCTTGATCTGCTCCGGGTCCCCCTTGCCGCCCACAATGGTGGTGTCATCCTTGGTCGCCACCACCTTGTCGGCCCGACCCAGATCCTCTATGGTCACGTTCTCCAGCTTGCGGCCCAACTCCTCGCTGATCACCGTGCCGCCGGTGAGAATGGCGATGTCCTGCAGCATGGCCTTGCGCCGATCCCCAAAGCCCGGCGCCTTCACCGCCAGCACGTTCAGCACACCCCGCAGCTTGTTCAGCACCAACGTGGCCAGCGCCTCGCCGTCCACATCCTCCGCAATCACCACCAACTCCCGCTTGCCCACCTGGATCAGCTTCTCCAGCAGGGGCACCAGATCGTTGGCGGCGCTGATCTTCTTCTCATGGATCAGAATGTACGGATCCTCCAGGACGGCCTCCATGGCCTCCGCATTGGTGATGAAGTACGGGCTGATGTAGCCCCGATCGAACTGCATCCCCTCCACATACTCGGTCTCAAACTCCAGCCCCTTGGACTCCTCCACGGTGATGACGCCGTCCTTGCCGACCTTGTCCATCACCTCGGCGATGAGGTCCCCAATCTGCTGGTCGGCTGCGGAGATGGCCGCCACGTTGGCGATCTCCTCCTTGGTCTTCAGCTCCACCGCCTGATCCTTGATGGCCTGCACCACGGCAGCGGCCGCCTTCTCAATGCCCCGCTTGATGAGCATGGGATTGGCGCCGGCCGCCACGTTCTTCAGCCCCTCGTCCACGATGGTCTGGGCCAGCACGGTGGCGGTGGTGGTGCCATCACCGGCCACATCGTTGGTCTTGGTGGCCGCCTCCTTCAGGAGCTGGGCGCCCATGTTCTGGTAAGGCTCCTCCAGCTCGATCTCCTTGGCGACGGTGACGCCGTCATGGGTGATGGTGGGCGCACCCCACTTCTTGTCCAACGCCACGTTGCGGCCCTTGGGGCCCAACGTCGTCTTCACCGCATTCGCCAGCGTGTCCACACCGATCTTGAGATT
>JAJRVX010000422.1:0-18338 GCA_024277095.1 Chloroflexota bacterium | reverse complement strand
GCATCCTGCGAGCAGCAGCGCGATGCCAACCAGCAGCAGGATGAGGAGCAGGCGTGTATATCGCGATCTGGATGTTGGGTTGGAGTTCTTCATCTAACGGCTAATCTCCCTCTGTTCGGCCGCCTGGTGATGTGACCGGCCCCGGACTGGGAAGGAAATCGGGACGGGATCGTACCCGCCGGGATGGAGCGGATGACAGCGCGACAGCCGCTTCAGCCCCAGCCAGCCGCCTCGTAACACACCATAGCGCTCGATCGCCTCATACGTGTATTGCGAGCAGGTGGGCGTGAACCGACAACTCGGTGGGAGGGCCGGGGAGATCACGCGTTGATAGAAGCGAATCAAGCTCAGGATGGCTCTCTTCATTCCTGACCGCCTGCCGCGTTCGTGGCTTCCTCGGTGGGCGGCGATGAGTGATGGTCTGTTGTCAGAAGCTGCGCCCGCCGTAGCAGGCGGGCGCAGGCTGCTGCCACATCTGAATAGTCCGCTTGGGCAATGGGAGGGCGGGCGATGAAGACGACATCCCACCCCGGCCGAATCTGTGATTGCATCAGGCGAACTGCCTCGCGTAGCCGCCGTTTCACGCGATTCCGCCGAACGGCTGAGCCGACCCGTCGGCTGACGGCGAACCCGAACCGGCTGTACGGTAGATCATTGGGCAGGACGCGGAGCACGACCAGCGGATGTGACCACGACCGCCCCTCTCGCCGTACCTGCCGGAACCGCTCCCGATCGCTGAGCCGATAGCGTCGCTTCACCAGCCGTTACACGTAGCGAGCGCCGCGCTCAGGCGTAGTTGCGCTTGCGCGGCGATAGGCGTACGGTGAGGCGCTTGCGTCCCTTCAACCGGCGGGCTTTCAGCACCCTGCGGCCGTCCTTGGTCGACATTCGCTTGCGAAAGCCGTGGACGCGCAGCCGGCGGCGTACCTTGGGCTGCCATGTACGTTTAGGCATGCGTCTCTCTCCTGATCAAAGGCCCGGACCCACGTCCGACCTGGATACTGGCAAACAAACGCGGGGTAGCACATCGCCACCACCGCTTGACGGTTGATTATACCGCTGGGCATGGGAGCCGTCAAATTTCCGCCGCGTAGGGGGATGGCAAGGGATCTTGGGGTTTGCGCGGGTCATGGGGGAACGCCCGGTCGCCCTGTGCGCTCTGAGGGCGGCCGCGCTGGAAATGGGGATCAAACGGGATGTTGCGGCGGCGCAGCGGATCCGCACCGCCACAACACCCGTGACGTCCTTCCCATCGAGGTTGTGCGGATGATGTCGCCGACTTATCAGGGCTTATGAGGAGCTTTTTTCCACTTTCCCCATCTGGTGGGCCAGGACGATGGCCCAGGCGATCTCTTTCATGGATTTGCGGTTGTCCATCGCGGTCTTCTGAAGCTTGCGAAACGCCTCCGCCTCCGTCAGCCCTTGTTGCTCCATCAGGATGCCTTTTGCCCGGTCGATCAACTTGCGGGTCTCCAACGCCTGACGCAGCCTGTCCGCTCGCGTCTGGACCTTGATGAACTCCCGATAGCGTGTCAGCGCCACCTCGATGGCGGGCACCAGGTGTGCCTCCTGAACCGGCTTGATCAGGTATCCCACGACGCCGGCTCTGCATGCCCTCCGAACCAGGTTCCGCTGGCTGTATGCGCTGAGCAGCACCACCGGAGCGATGCGCTCCTCCGTCAGGATTCTGGCCGCCTCGATCCCGTCCATACCTGGCATCTTGATGTCCATGAGCATGATATCCGGTTTTACCTCTCTCGCCAGGTTCACCGCGCTGTAGCCGTCCCCGACCTCGCCCACGACCAGGTAGCCGAGGCCCGTCAGCATCTCACGAAGGTCCATCCGGATCAACGACTCGTCGTCGGCGATCACGACACGAGTCTTTCCCATCGTTGATTCCCTCCTGCGATGAGTTTCGAAACATCATGCGTCTATGCACTTCTTGCGTGGCTTCACGTGCCATCGTACCAAAGGCCCCCGTTCCGGACCGCGTCGTCGGTTGATAGCTCTCGCGAGTGTACGAGCTGCGTGGGGGCGTACGCGGGTTCTGCCACCGGCAGGGTGATATGAAAGGTGCTCCCCTGGTTCTTCCCTCCGCTCGTCGCCCAGATCCGTCCCCCGTGTCTCTCCACGATGCGCTTACACAGTGCCAGCCCGATCCCCATGCCGCTGAACGTCCGCGTGGAGCTCCCGTCCACCTGGAAGAACGGCTGGAAGATCTGCTCCAGCTTGTCTGCAGGGATCCCGACTCCTTCGTCGGATACGGTGATCACGATGTTCTTGCGATCTCTCCGTGCGCATACGTGTACTTGTCCGCCGTTGGGACTGAACTTGGCCGCGTTATCCAGCAGGTTCTCGATCACCTGGTTGAGAAGACGGATATCGCCCTGGATCGCAGGTAGATTGGGCGCGATCTTCAAGCGCAGGTGGATATTGATAGCCCGTCCACGTTTCCTCCAGTTCGCCACCGCCTTTTCCAGCCAGGTTGTCGGGGACAGGCGTGTCTTCTGGCAGGTTCTGGAGTTTATGGTTTGCAGCGCCAGCAGCCGTTCGATCATGAAGTGGAGCCGTTCGCTGTTCCTGAAGGCGATCTCTACGGCGTTCTTCTGCTCTGGTGATAGAGGCCCCAGCATCTCCTCTTTGAGCATCTCGGCGTATCCTCGAATCAGCGTGAGGGGGGTGCGCAGCTCATGGGAGACGTTTTGGATCATCTCCTCCTGGGCTCGCAGCGCCTCCTTGAGCTGTTCGTGGATCTGCTTCAGGGTGGCGTATAGCTGGCTGTTGGCGATCGCCTGGGCGGCCTGGCTGGCCAGGCCCTCCAGCAGCGCCAGTTCATCCGCGGTGAACTGACGCACTCTGCCGACGGTGGTGAGATTCAGGGCGCCGATCGGCTGTCGATCGCGTTTCATGATGATGCTCACGAGGGTGCGGAGATTCAATCGAGCGATCAGATCCGCGTGCGGCAGGTCTGGGATGGCCTGCACATCGGGGATGATGATCACCGACCCGGCCTCATGGGCGAGCGCTTCGTAGAGCTGGTTCTGTATAGGCTGGCACACCGTTTCCCATCCCGCGGGAAGCCCGTGGCCGCCCGCGCAATGCCATACCTGGCGCTGTGGGTCGTAGAGGTAGAGGGTGACGATGGGCACGTTCGTCACGCGGGAGGCCTCCTCACAGACGGAGCGAAGTACCTCCTGCAGGTCCAGCTGCGCGTTCAGGCGCTCGGCAGTGCGCACCAGCGTGCGGGTGATGGCAACCTGGCGCTGGATCCGCTCAGAGGCCTGCTTGCGATGAGAGATGTCATGCAACTGGACCAGGTAGGATGACTCCCCTTCCCATTCGATGGCCGTTGCGATTGCCTCTATGGTGGTGGTCGTTCCATCCCTTCGCGTGAGCTCGACCTCGGTCCCATGGCCGTTCTGTATGGGGATGTCGAGCCGCTGTCCCACGAGCTCCTCCACGGGACAGCCCCACAGGCGGGCGGCCGCCGGATTGGCGAACCGGATGGTGTTTCCTTCCCCCACCATGAGGATGCCTTCGGCGACGTCCTGAATGATCGTCTCGATGGTGCCTAACCGCTTCCGGGTCGTAGCCAGTGAGGATTGCAGTTGGCGCCGTTCCACCGCGTAGCGGATCACGCGCATCAGCAGGGGAGCGATCAGATGACTCTTGTCCAGATGATCTTGCGCTCCCTGTCGGATCGCTTGTATGGCCAGCGGCCTGTCCCTGGGCTCTGCCAGGACCACGACCGGCACCTCTGGGGCGTGGTCCTGAATCGTGTGAAGGGCCTCAATCCCATGGCTGTCCGGTAGATGAAGATCCAACAGTACGACGTCGACCTGCCTGGTTCTCAGGTGCCCTAACCCGGTGGTGAGCCGATCGGCTTGCTCCAGCACGAAGGGAGCGTTGATTTCCCAGGCCCGGGTTAACGCCCCCTGAATCCGCCGACGGTCTTCGGGATCATCCCCAATGTGTAGGATTGTGATCGCCCGCTGGTCACTCTTTTCGTCCGCCTGCCCGCTCATTCCGCTCTCTCCGAAACCTTCTCACGGAGCATGATATGTGGTTCCCCGCATGGGAGGGGGGAGTGTTCCTGTAGGTCTCCGGTCTGCGCTTTCCCCGTGGCTCGATGTGGAGCCGCTTGTGGAAGGCCGGTAGACTCATCAGCCTGTGTTGTAAAAAACCAGATAAGCTCTCTTACTCCTCACTCGTATCGGTGAGTCTCATGACGCGTTGGATCTCCGGGATCAGGGCTTTGGCCATGGTGGACTTGACCACGTATCCGTGGGCGCCGCGGCTTTGTGCCTCCTCTCGATAGACCCGCTCGTCGAAGATGGTCAGCATGATGACTTTGATGGCCGGCGATTCCTGCCTGATTCGGCGCAGGGCTTCTAATCCGCTGGTTCCTGGCATCTGGATATCCATCAGCACGATATCCGGCTGGAGGGCTCGGGCCTTCAAGATGGCCTCCTCGCCATCTGACGCCTCGCCGATGACCTCGATTCCGGGGGTGGAGGCCAGGAAACGCTTTATGCTCTGGCGGAAGCCGATGTGGTCATCCGCGATCAGTGCTCGTGTCATTCGCTCTATCGCTCCTGTTCGACTGCTGTCGGGCTGCCGCTGGGGGACGGCGATCCCGTTCGCCGAGACTTCCGGGCTGTGGCGAAGGGGTTGGGCCCTGGATTTTGTCAGATACGATGAATGACGGACGACCACGGATCACCACCACTTTTCGTTCCCGACATGGATGCCCCCTCGGGGCGATGTACGGATTGCTCGGCACGACGAATCATCTGTCTCTAGCATATCCGCCGCGGCGCTCTTGCGCCATTGGCGAAACGCCGATTTCACAAGGCAAAAGGCCCTATTTCGCTTAGGGCCTTTTGCCAGGATAGCATTGTGCTGATCTGGGGTTATGTAGGAGGGGGCTTTCGCTCTGGAGGCCGGGGAGATGTGAGGGGACTCCCCTTATAGAAACAGCGATCCCCTTCCCGCCCTTCATCTGCCTTTCCAGGCTCCGGTGGAGGCTTGGGCCCGGCCCAGGCAGAGGGAGTCTCCCTCATAGGTGTTGCCGGGGCAGGGGCGATTCATGAGTCGTCCCTGCCCGCAGGTAGGTGGCGGCAGATCAATTCCCCGTCTGGGAAAGGGCCCACAGGGGGCGCCATTCATGCAGCGCTGCTCACAAAATGATCTCCCGTGGGCCCATCAACACTAGACGGGGAGACTGCCCAGGCAGGCAAGGGGCGGAAAGGGGAATGTTCTGTCTCTGTAGGCTCCGGGGGGATCATGGATTAGGCGTCGGAGCGGATCACCCCCTTCCGGATCGCGTATCGGACCAGCTCGGCCGTGTTGTGGACGTCCAACTTGCTCATCAGGTTGGTCCTGTGAGCCCGGACCGTCTTCTCGCTGATATGAAGCAACTGGGCGATCTCCCGTGTGGAGTACCCTTCGGCGATCAGTTGCAGGACTTCCCGCTCCCGGTCGGTCAGCTTGCTGTAGCTGTTGGTCTCCGTCGCGGTCGTGGCCCCGCGCAGATAGGCCTCGATGACCGTCCGGGATATGGCGGGGCTGAGGAAGAAGTCGCCGTGATGGACGGCCCGGATCGCGGAGACGAGATCGGATACGGCGGTGTCCTTCAGCAGGTATCCAGAAGCCCCGGCCTGCAGGGCCTGGAGCACGTGTTCCTCGTTGGCGTGCACGCTCAGGATCAGGACTTTGACTTTGGGGAATTGCTGTTGGATGCGGCGGGTTGCCTCCAGGCCGTTCAGAAGGGGCATGGAGATGTCCATCAGCACAACATCTGGATAGAGTTGCTCTACCTTCTGTAAAGCTTCCTGCCCGTTGATGGCCTCCCCTACGACCTCGATATCCGGCTCGCTTCGCAACAACGATTCCAAGCCTTGGCGTACGATGGTATGGTCCTCAGCCAGCAGCACCCGTACTTTGTTCATCTTCGACGCTCCACGGGATTTCGATGAACAGTCGGGTCCCCCGCCCCGGCCGCGATTGTATATCCACATGTCCTCCTAGAAAGGTGACTCGCTCTTGTATTCCCAACAGGCCCAGCCCATGTGGCAGGCCCTTGTACCGCATGATCTCCTCTGTGTCAAATCCCTGACCGTCGTCCTCGATGAGCAATGTAACGGTGGTGGCCTTTCTCTCCAGGCGTATGTGCACATGGCTTGCCTGGGCGTGCCTGGCGACGTTGGTCAGGGCCTCCTGCGCCACGCGATAGAGAACGGTCTCCACCTCCGCGCTGGGCCTCTCGTCGAAATCGATCACCTCGAGGTCGATCTTCGCGTCAAGCCGGCTGGCGTATCGGTTCAGGTACCAGCGCAGCGCGGGAACCAGGCCCAGATCGTCCAGAATGGCGGGGCGGAGGTCCAGGGAGAGCTCGCGCGCCTGCTCCAGCGCCTGTTGGCTCAGCTCCTCGAGCTCCGTCAGCATTTGCCTGACGGTTGGGGGCGTCTCCGAGGGCAGAAGCTGCTCCAGGGCAGCCAGGTTGATGCGGATCATGGTCATGATCTGTCCGATCTCGTCGTGCAGCTCCTGGGAGATGCGCTTGCGTTCCGCCTCCTGGGCGTAGATCAACTGCCTGGATAGCATCTCCAGAGACGAGCGCTGTCCCCGGATCACCTCCATCTGCTGGGCGTTCTGAATGGCAGTGGCCAGGCTGTCGGCCACCTCTCGAGCGATGTCCGTCTGCTGCGAATCCAGGGCCACCGGCGTCTCCATTCCCAGGAAGAGGGCCCCGATCAATTCCTCCTGGGCGATGAGGGGAACGATCACGAGGGCTCGCAGCGCCTCGGCCCATCGGGATTGCAGCGCCGGTATCAGCTGGTGCGGCACCGCGAGGTCTTTCAGCACGTAGATCTCCCCTCGCCGGAGCGTTTCCAGGCACTCCTGAAGCTCGGAGAACGCGCCCAGGGGGATGTCATGGGTGTCCATGGCGACAGGCTCCCCGCCGTGTCCTACGGCCAGCGTGTTCACGGTGTGGGCCTCGTCGCTGGGGATCACGACGCCGATCACCGTACAGGGTAGCAATCTCGGCACGTGTTGCGTGACGATTTGGGCGATCTCCTGCAGGGATCGCGCTGTCAGGATCGCCTGGTCGATCTCGTGCAGGACCTGCAACCGTTCGACGTATTGCTGCAGCGCTCGCTCCGCCTGCTTGCGCTCGGTGATATCGCGGGAGATGACGATGGCGTGGGTGACCTCTCCTCCGTTGCTGCGGAAGGGGTAGTAGGCCACGTCGAAGCAGCGCAGCCCCAGGGTGGGGAATTCGAACCAGCCCTGATGGCGCACCTCTTTCCCGGTGAAGCACTCGTCCAGGAGCAGCTTGATCGCCGTATTAAAGCGTTCCTCCCCCCAGACCTCGGCGATCGTGTGGCCGACGATCTCGTTCTGTTCCTTGCCGTGCGCCCGACAGTACGCGTGGTTGGCCGCCTCGTAGACGTAATCCCGGTTGACCAGGGTCATGAACTCCCCGGAGGTGTTGACGATGGCCTCGTAACGGCGCCACATCTCTTCCAGCTTTTGACGTCCGGCGATCTCGGCTTCCAGCTCCCGGTTGATCTTGGAAAGCTCCTGGGTGCGCTCGGCCACGCGGCGCTCCAGCTCGGCTGCCCAGGCCTGGGCTTCCTGGTGGAGCCGGGTGTTCTCCAGGGCGATGGCGATCTGGTTGGCGAAGGTGGCTACGACCGGCACGTCGGCTTCCGTCAGATCCGCGCCACTCATTGCCAGCAGGCCGATCGGCTTGCCATCGAGCATCAAAGGCGCGCAGATGCTTTGTTTGATCCCCAGCAGGCCCACCAGCCGGGAGGTGAGGGGGCGCAGGTGCTGAGGAAGGGCCTCGGCGATGAGCTCGATGCTGGCCTCCCGATCTCTGAAGACCGCATCTGGCTTCGTGAGGATCTTCTGATAGGGGCTCCCGGGAAGCAGGGGAAGGCGGAAGTCCTCGACCGTGAGGCCGCTTAGCTTCTCCAGCGCCTGCGCGAGGGAGGGTTTGAGGCTTCCCTTAGGAATAACCAGATGCTCTTGATCTTCAGCGACGATCAGGATGATGACGTGGTAGCTCAATTTGGCCGCCTCGTCGGTCACAACCTGGAAGATCTCCTCTTGCGTGTGTGCCCGGAGGACGGCCTGAGAGACCTGGCTGAGGGCCAGCAGCAGGCGACGGCTGTGGGCCGTCTCCTCCAGGGCGCGCCGGAGTGCTTTTTCGGCTTGCGCTCGATCGGCCAGTGCCTGCTGAAGCTGTTCATTGGCTTGGATCAGTGCATCCGTGCGTTCGGCTATGTGCCGTTCCTGTTCCTGGGCGTGACGCCGCGTCTTTTCATGCAGCCAGGCCCGCTCCAGGGCGATCGCCGTCAGGTCGGCGAAGGATTGGAGCACCCGTATGCGCTCGTTGGGGAAGTCCCCTGGTTGGGCGCTGTACACGTTCAGGGTGCCCAGCACCCTATCACCGGTGCGCAGGGGAAATGCGGCAGACGAGCGGAAGCCGCGCTTTAAAGCCTCCTCGCGCCAGGGCCCAAAGGTCGGGTCGGTCGCTATGTCGTTCGCAACGGCCGCTTGTCTGGTTCGAATAGCCGTGCCGGTGGGACCTCGCCCTGTGGGGCCGCGATCTTGGGTGATCCGGAGAACATCCAGGTAGTTCACCTCGGCGCCATAGGCTTTGGCCGGGCGGACATCAACGCTGTCCGCATCGATCAGTCCTACCCACGCCATCTTCAGCCCGAAGCGCTCCACTGCCATCCGGCAGCTCGTTTCCAGAATCTCCTCCGCACTGTGTTGACCGAGATAGGTTTGCGAGACTTGACAAAGCGTGATCAAATCTTGCGCTTGTTGATGTGAGATCCCCTTTGCTCTCTCTCGTTTGTCCATTTGTAGCTGTCACCCTCATCCTCACGTTGCATCTTGAGGGTGTGTTCTCTGTCTCCTATTGTTTTGACCGCCAGCCAGGGCGTACATCGTTTTCATGCGGCTATTGCGTGCTGTCTAAGGGCATCTCCCACACCGCATGAAAATACTCCCCGGTCCTTTTCGCAGTTGTGGCTTGCCACGCAAAGGCGATTGGGCGATGAAGGGCTACGTCGTATCTGCTAGAACCCTACGGGGGTTTCAGATCCGGAAGCGGGGGATACCGCTTGGCGACTTGGGACGGGGAGAGAATCAGCGTAAATCCGCGCGGAACCTCATGGTCCCTGCTCATTGGCGCCTTCTGTAGTCGGGGCTCCTCGAACCCGGCCTCTGATGTACGCTGGCGATGGATGGCGTCAGGGGTATGAGATTGCCCCGAAACGGAAGTGGCAAGTCGTCGTACCTTCCTTCTCATCCCGCAACAATTGCGTGCTATTCCTTTCTCCTTCACCCCATTTTCGATGACATTCTCTAGCCCCATTTTACTCGCTCTGACGTGGTTGTCAACGCGTCGCATGTTCATAGGTCCTCTTCTTATCTGAGAGTATATGCAAGCGTAAGGTTATGCAGGATGCGCTCCGGCTCGTGGCGCGCTCTTCCCTCACGCGCGAGGGAAGAGCCAAACCCCTCCGGGTTACCCCATGGCGCCATTGAAGTATCGTGGAGCAGGTACGTCGTTGTTATGTAGATGTAGGTACGGGAAAATGATCGGTGTTCCGGTCGAGGACTTCGGGCCGATGGATGGTCGACCCATCCGCAGCGCTGCCGATCCTCGCCTTTGAGCTATGGCTTTGTGTGGAGAGGGACCATCCCTGGTCCAGTGCTGCGTTGTTGGCGGTTATATTGTAGATGTAGAGGGGGCCGGGAAAATTTACGATTTCGTTACACTTTTTTTCATGCCCGATAATGTGGCCCCTCTATCATAGCAGCAAACGGTCCAACTTGCAAAGGAGTTTCGTCATCCCTGATTTCTTTCGAGGAAGCACTGTACGCGGAGACAGGAGCGGGATCATGAACCGTCGTGTCGTTTCCCTTCTCAGCTTGATCGGTTTTGTTCCGATCTTCGTGTTCTCGTTGGTGCCGGTGAGAAGCCACGCGGCCGCCACCGCCAGCCTCGCCAGATCCATCGTCGTGGATGTGGATCTGCCCTCGGATAGCACCGGCGTCCCCGAGGGCACCTTAGCCGTGCGCATCTTCGCCCCCGCGTCGGATGACCGGGCCCGTTATGCCGAGGGGGCCCCCGTGGTCATCTTCGTCCCCGGAGGCTCCGACGTGGGCTCCCTGCGCCCCCCGCTGTCGAAGGCCGATGATATGATCCGCATCGTCTTCCTCTTCCCGGGCGGCACCGACCCTGTCGCTGGGCGGAGCAGCGATGGGACCTACGACTATCGCGGCCCGGACAGCATCGCCGCCCTGCGGGACGTCATCCGATACGCTGCCGGTGATCTGACCGATTCCCGGGGGCGCACCATCGACGACGTGGTGCCGATGCCCGTGTTGCATGACAACATCGGCCTGGTGGGGAGCTCCAACGGCGGCAACATCGTCGTCGCCGTGGCCGCGGAGCATGGGGGCGACCTGGCGGGGCACCTGCGCTACATCGTCCAGTGGGAGTCTCCCGTCTCCAGCCAGATCGCCACGGTGGATTTGGGTGGGGTGCGGCTGGATTGTCCGGGCGGGCGCCGGGCGGCCTTGTTCACCGTTAACCCTCGCTACGGGGGATATGGCCCCCTGATGTTAAACGTGGACTATCGCCAGATCGCCTATGATCCCCGGTCGCCCCGTCATCCCATCTTTCTGGACGGCAATGGCGACGGGCGTTACACCACCGTGGTGGATCCCAGCAACGGATGTCGCACGCCGGATCTGGATCTGAACGGCACGCTTGAGATGGATGAGGACTTCCCGCTCGCCGCCTACACGGATGGCGCGAAGTGGTATTACTCCCGTCCGGCCACCCAGGCGTTGGTGGATTATGGGGTCTTCCGGGGAGGGTGGCCGACGAACATCGCCACGCTGGTGGAGGTCAGCGCCTTCTGGGACCTGCGGGAGGCGGTGCGCCTTTACCCGGCTGCTCTGACCAATATCCCGGACCTGGAGGGGATGGTGCTGGCCAGCGTGGTCGATCATGTCCAGGCCGCTCCGGATCATCCCCATATCCGGCAGGCCTTTGAGGGATGGGATCGAGCCGGAGCCTGGGTCAAGATCAATCCGGCGCGCCGTTACGTGGTGGCCGTCGACTCCAGCCTCGGCGGCCGCACGGACCTGCCGGATAACGCGGCGAACATCGCCCCGGCGGATTGGAGTGATACCGCTCTGTATGCCTATCCCGATGGGCTGGAGGACGCCTACTTCGCCGCCGCGGTGCATGAGATGGCGGATCGTGCCCGCGGCGCGGGGACGACGCCCATGCCCACCGCCACAGCGACGTCGACGCCCACGCCGACCCCATCGCCGCCTCCTGCCGCGCCGGTTCGCCGGAGCACGGTTTCTCTGAACGCCCTGCATGGCTGGACGGCCGAAATGGGCAATCACTTGAAGATCTTCGATGTGGCTGTGGATGAGGCCCGCAATCGGATCTATGTGCAGGGCATTCTCACCTCAGGTATCGCCGTGATCGATGGGGAGACCGATACCCTGGTCGCCAGCCTGGTTAGCAGCATGGATGAGACGAGGCCGCACCGGACGTACCTGGCCGTGCATCCCGCTCGTGGGGTCCTTTACGTCGCCGACTGGCATCAGCGGACCCTGCGGGCGGTGGATCCGCAGACCGGTGCCATCATCGGCCCGGTCACGCTGCCGGGTGATCCCTTTCAGATGGTGGTGGATGCCGGGGCGGAGCGTCTCTACGTGAGCATGCGGGCGTCCGGCAAGGTGGCCGTGTACGACGCCGGGACGCTGGCTCTGGTGCGCGTGATCGACCTGGGCGCGAACCGGATCGGCGGTATGGTGCTTGATCGTGGGGCGCGTCGCCTCTATGTGGTGGATTCCGACGACCCGGGGGCGGCCCAACGGTCCCGGCTGTACGTCATCGACACGCGCTCCCTGGCCGCGCTACCGCCGATCTCGTTCCAGAATCCATTCGGCCGGCCTGCCGACTTCGTGGATCGGGATCCGGCGACTGGCCGTTTCTTCGTGACCACAGAGGCGCGGCTGTTCATCCTCTCCGCTCGCGGCGCCGTGGAACGCGTGGTCGCCTTGCCTGAGGGGGCTCGAGAGCCGATCTACTGGGCGGATACGGGAAAGGTCTACGTGCTCTCTCGAGAGGGGGTCTCCCCCGTCCGCAGCGCCTTGTCCGTAGTGGATGCGGGCACTGGTCGCCTGGAGGCAAGGGTGGATCTGGGGACGGGGGGCGCACAGCATCTGGCGCTGAATCGCCTCACCGGGAAGCTCTACGCCCCCGGCATGGAGTACACCGATGTGGTCGTGGTGGACGCCCGTACCTATCAGGTTCTAAGCAAGGTGGATGTGGGGAACAGCGTGGAGGACGTCGCCGTGGCTCCCTCGGACGGGACCGTCTATCTGGCGAATCGCCTGGGCGGAAGCACGGTGATCGCCTACCGGCCGGACACGGGCGCCTGGGGCGAGTTCGAGGCCGGCGGCTGGCCCACCGCCGTGGATGTGGATCCGGTGCTGAATCGTCTGTACGTGCTCAGCCACTACGGCGGCATGGTCTCCGCCTACGATCTCTCCGCGGACCCGCTGAATCCCACCCTGTTGGGCTCCGTGCGGCTGGGGCTGGTCGACACCCAGGACACCATCAGCAACCAGATCGTGGATGCGGCCCATCACCGGGTGATCACCACACACCCGGAGCACGACCGCATCGTCATTGTGGACGGGGAGCGTCTGGAGGTGGTGGCCACGATCCGGGACGTGCCCAGCTTCGATGCGAAGGCGGACCTCCATGGTCGGGGGCATCTGCAGCCGGCCGTGGACGAGGACCTGAACAAGCTGTACGTGCTGTCCGCCCGCGCTCGAAAGGTGGATATTTTCGACGGGGATCGCGGCTATGCTTACCTGCGCACTATCGATCTGTCCGGCTATTCGTGGAGCTGGGATCGTGATTTCAACGATTTCCTCGTATGGGTCGATAGCGGTCGCCATCGCCTTTATGTGGGGCCGCTGATCATCGACACGCTTACGGACACGTATGTCGGCCAGCTTCCCGCCGATGGCGGCCAGGTAGTCGTCGGCCTGGACGCGGCGTCTGATCGCCTGTATACCATCGGCGTGGCGTCCGCCTCCTCCGATCGGCCACCGGCTGGCGCGGGTTGGTTGTCGGTGGATGCCCGGCGATCCACGTGCCAGCCGCGATGCGCGGCTTCCGATGAGCAGCCCCAGGTGTTTCGCTTATATGTCCTCGACCGGGACACCTATGCCGTAAGGGATCGGATCGATCTGCGTGCGTTGACGTATGTGCCACCCTATGTGGCCCTGGACGCGGCGCGCGCCCGTCTCTACGCCGGGTACATGCAATCCGCTGAGGTCGATATCTACGCTTTAGGGGGGATGGAGCCGTCCCCCTCGCCTACTCCGACGCCCGGGGCTCCCTGCCGCGTGTACCTACCCCAGACGTCCACGGATCCTTCAGGGACGCTCGCCGTGGCCCTCGTCATCGGCGATCCCCAGCCGGAGAGCCCGATCCGGCCGCTTCTGGGCGTGAACGCTGGCCCGGCCCCCTCGGGGGCACCCGGCAACGCCGACCTGACCGCGGCGTATCAGGATATCGGCGTGACGATGGTACGCACCCACGACTTCTACGGCCCCCTGGATATGTCCGTCATCTACCCCGATCGGACGAAGGATCCCTCGGATCCCAGGTCCTATCGCTTCACGGAGAGCGATGCCGTCTTCCGGGACATCCTGGAGGGAGGCTTTGAGCCTTATCTGCGCCTGGGCGACTCCTGGAATAACGTCGCCCCGCCATCCACCCCCATGGAACGGGCCAATTGGGCGCGCGCTGCGGTGGAGGTGGTGCGCCACTATACGGAGGGCAAATGGGATGGCTTCACCGCCGACGTTCGCTACGTGGAGATATGGAACGAGCCCGATCACCCGCATTTCTGGCCGGCGCCGCGTACCCGGCAGGAGTTCTTCCAGCTCTTCGAGGAGACGGCCAGGGCGTTAAAGGCGGCCTTCCCCGATCTGCAGGTGGGAGGGCCGGGTTTCGCCCCGAGCGGGGCCAAGGTGCCCCGTGGGCAGCAGTTTGTCCACGAGTTCCTGCAGTATATGAGGGGCCGTGACGTTCCTATCGATTTCCTCTCCTGGCATATGTACGCCAACGAGCCGCAAGACTTTGTGGAGGCCGCCGCCTTCTACCGTGGCCTCCTGGATGGGATGGGCTATGCTGAGGCGGAGAGTCACATCACCGAGTGGAATACGTCGGTGCGTGAGGTGGAAAGACAGGAGGCCGTGGCGTTGCGAGCGGGCGCCAAGGGCGCTGCGTTGATGACGGCGGCCTGGATCGGCCTGCAGGATCAGGGCGTGGAGGTCGCCACGTTCTATCGCGGCGGGGATACCGGGCCGGACATGGCCGCGGGGTATGGTCTGTTCTACGCCGATGGACGTCCCAAGCGGATGGCCCTGTCCTTCTCCCTGTGGTCCGAGATGGCAGATCACCCGGAGCGGCTGGCGGTGCGCGTGGTGCCCGTGGGGGACGCCGAGGTGGGGGACCTTTGGGTGCTCGCCGGGCGGGATGACGAGGGAGAGATCGCCGTGTTGGTCGCCAACCCGGGCGACGCGGCCGTCTCCTGGTGCCTGGCCTTCGCCGATGGCCGGGCGGTGGCGGATGACGCGATCGCGGTGCGGGAAGTGAGCGATGAAAACGACGTCGTTCGAGTGTTTATCCCCATAAGGGGCGCGGCCGTGATTGGGGCTGATGCCGTGCAGCTGATCCTCATCGCGGACGATGAGGGATGAGGGGACCATTCGTGGTCCTCCTAATGTGATGTATGTGGATGACATGGGACCCGGAGGGATCCAAGCCTGAATCGAAGAGAACGAGCGGCTACGGCGGAGGAGTGCGGCTTTGCAGCCGTAAGCGGAGAAGTTGAGCTGCCGGCTGAGGTGGTCTTGGCCCGGATGGCGGCGTTCGGGAAGGGGAAGCCACCGTCGGCTGTTTGACAATCCCTCCCCGCTGTGCTACACTCCGGGCGATCCCGTGTGAGGGAGTATCATGCGGCGTTTCTTTGCCTGTGACGCACATCATCATCGGGTTGGGTGAGCGCAACCGATCGTTGACGCTCGGGTTTCGCTCGCCCGGAAAGACTAGTTGATTCAACTAGTCTTTTTTATTTTTGTGGATGGGAGCCTTTTCTGGTGAGACAGAGCAAACCTGTACGTGGGGAGCTGCCGCCCGGCGTGGCCGATCTGTTCTTCGCGGCCGCAGAACAGAAGCTGGCGTTGGAGAACATCCTGCGGGACGCGTTCTCCCGTTGGGGGTACCGGCCGGTGATCCCCCCTACCTTCGAGTACGCGGACACCCTGGCATCCGAGGCGGGCGTGCGCCTGGCCGAGGAGATGTACCGTTTCTTCGATCGGGACGGGCGGGCCCTGGCGCTGCGTCCGGACCTCACCATCCCCACGGCGCGCATTGTCGGCGTCAAGCTGTTCGATCAGCCGTTGCCCCTGCGATTCCATTATGTGGGAAACGTCTTCCGTTACGAGGAGCCCAGGGCCGGGCAGCGGCGTGAGTTCACTCAGGCGGGCGTGGAGCTGGTGGGCGCGCCCGGCGCTGCGGCGGATGCGGAGGTCATCGCGCTGCTGGTGGGTGCGCTGCAGGCCGCCGGGTTGGCGGATTTCCGCATCACCCTGGGGCAGATCGGCTTCTTCCGGGGGCTTCTGGCCGCCCTGTCGCTGTCGGCGGAGGCGGCCGAGCGGTTGCGCGTCGCCGTGGATCGCAGGAGCCAGGCGGAGATGGATGCGATCCTGTCCGATTTCGACGGCGATGGCCCGGCGCGGGAGGCCATCGCCGTTTTGCCTATGCTGACCGGTGGCCCGGAGGTGCTGAACGAGGCCAGGCGGATTGCCCTGAATCAGGAGATGGCCGCGGCGGTGGCCAACTTGCGCCAGGTGTGGGAGCGACTGCGTCAGTACGACGTGACGGATCACGTCGTGCTGGATCTGGCGCAGGTGCGTGGCATGGCGTACTATACGGGCATCCTGTTCGAGGCGTTCGCCCCGGGGGTTGGGTTCCCGCTGGCCAGCGGCGGCCGATACGACGGATTGATCGGCCATTTCGGCCCCGGTCAACCGGCCGTGGGGTTCGCCCTGACCGTGGACCGCCTGCTGACGGCGTTGGATCATCAGGCGGAGGCTGAGGCGGCGCCGCCCATCGATGTGATCTTCCAGGATTGCGGCCACATGGAATGCCTGTCGCTGGTGCGACGGGCCCGCTCGCTGGGGGCGCGTGCGGCGCTGGACGTGCTGGGGCGGTCCGCCGATGATCTGGTGGCGTACGCCCGGGGACAGGGGATCCCGCGCGTGGCCCTGTGCGAGGGGCCGGGCCGGGTGCGGTTGGTGACGGATGCTGAGGCCCGGATCATCGAGGCGGCCGCCTGGGAAAGCGAGGTGCGCTCATGGATCGGCTGAGGATCGCGCTGCCCAAGGGGCGATTGCTCTCCGCCTCCCTGGATTTCCTGGCTCGGGCCGGATATGACTTCCGAGAGGGCGTGCAGCGCACCCGGCGCCTGCTCGTGTCGGAAGGGACGGGACGGCTGGAGGCCGTGCTGGTCAAGCCGAAGGACATCCCGGTCTTCGTGGAGTACGGCGCGGCCGATCTGGGCATCGTGGGCACGGACGTGCTGCGGGAGGTGGAGCGGGACGTGTACGAGCCACTGTTGCTGCCGTTCGGCTATTGTCGCCTGTCCGTGGCGGCCCCGGCCGAGCGGCCGGATACCCCGCTGCGGCTGGAGCCCAGTCCCCGTGTGGCCACCAGCTACCCCAACCTGACCCATCGCTTCTTCCAGGAGCGGGGCGTCTCTCCGGAGATCATCCTCCTGTCTGGGTCGGTGGAACTGTCGCCGCTGGTGGGGTTGGCGGACCTGCTGGTGGATATGGTGGAGACCGGGCGGACGCTGCGGGAGAATGGCCTGGTGGAGCTGCGCACGATCTTGCATAGTCAGGCCGCGCTCATCGCCAATCGGGCGGCCTATGCGTTGAAGAAGGAGGCCATCACCGCGCTGATCGAGGATCTGCGCCGAACTGTAGCCGAGACGAGGTCTGCCGATGACGCCTGATGTGTTGCTTCGGATCTTGGACGATGTGGAGGAGGCGCGACGTACCGTGCTGCGGCGCGTGCTCTGGGCCGATCAGGGGATCCCGGAGAGCGTGCGCGCGGGCATTCGCCGCTTCTTTGGCGAGGATTTGACGCCGGATGAGGCGGTGGCGCGCGTGCTGGACGATGTGCGACGCCGCGGGGACGCGGCCGTGCGGGAGTGGACGGCGCGCATCGATGGCGTTGAGCTGGCGTCCATCGCCGTGCCGCCCTCGGAGTGGGAGGCTGCGGCCGGGCGTATCGAGCCTGAGCTGCTCGACGCGTTGCGGCTGGCGGCCGATCGGATCGAGGCGTTCCATCGGAAGCAGCCCGTGGGCTCGTGGGTCGATTTCGGGCCGGATGGCGCGCTGGGGCAGCTGCTGCGTCCCGTGGACGCGGCGGGCTGCTACGTCCCCGGCGGGACGGCGCCCCTGCCGTCGTCCCTGTTGATGTCGGCGATCCCGGCGCGGGTGGCGGGCGTCCCGTGGGTCTCGGTGGCGACGCCGCCAGATCGCACGACGGGACGGGTCCCCGACGTGACCCTGGCCGCCGCTTACGTCGCCGGTGTGGACGCGGTGTACGCCATCGGCGGCGCGCAGGCCATCGCCGCGCTGGCCTTTGGCACGGAGACGATCCGGCGGGTGGATAAGATCGTAGGGCCGGGCGGGCTGTTCGTCACGCTGGCCAAGCGACAGGTGTACGGCGCGGTGGGCATCGATGGGCTGTACGGCCCCACGGAGACGATGGTGATCGCGGATGAGTCGGCCGACCCGGCGCTGGCCGCGGCGGATCTGCTGGCGCAGGCCGAGCACGACGTCCTGGCGACGGCGATCTTGCTTACGCCGTCCCGCTCGCTGGCCCAGCGCGTGCAAGTCGAGGTGGCCCGGCAAATGGAGTCGCTGAGCCGGGCGGAGATCATCGCGCAGTCGCTGGCGGGGCGTGGCGGCATCGTGATCACCGCCGATCTCCGGCAGGCCGTCGAGCTGGCGAACGAGTACGGCCCCGAGCACCTGTGCCTCCTGGTGCGCGACCCGTGGCGCTGGGCGGGGGAAGTGCGCAACGCGGGCGGCATCTTCCTGGGCGAGGGCTCGTATGAGGTGCTGGGCGATTATGTGGCCGGCCCCAGCCATACCATGCCAACGGAGGGCACGGCGCGGTTCGCGTC
>JAJRVX010000421.1:0-3695 GCA_024277095.1 Chloroflexota bacterium | reverse complement strand
GCCAACCATCAATCAGCTGGTTCGCAAGGGGCGTAAGCGTGTCGCCAAGAAGGAGAAGGCGCCGGCTCTGCGTTTCAGCCACAACGCGCTGACCGGTCGCACGGTGCGTACGAAGAAGGGATCGCCCCAGCGCCGAGGTGTATGTACGCAGGTGCGTACCATGACGCCCAAGAAGCCGAACTCCGCGCTGCGCAAGATCGCTCGTGTGCGCCTGACCAACGGCATTGAGGTGACCGCGTACATCCCCGGCGAGGGGCACAACCTGCAGGAGCACTCGGTGGTTCTGGTGCGGGGCGGCCGCGTGAAGGACCTGCCCGGCGTGCGGTATCACATCGTGCGCGGCGCCCTGGATGCGGCCGGCGTGGAGAACCGCAGGCGCGGTCGATCGAAGTACGGGACGAAGGCGCCCAAGTGATCACGTCCTCGCTCGCGTAAGCGGGGACGACCTGGAATGAAAAGCTCACTGGGAGCTGAAATCGTCTTTGTTTCGGATGCAAGATGCAAGACGTACCCGGTCTTGCATCTTGTGTCCTGTCTGGAGGTTGGTACCCGGATTCGCCGCCGGCGAGCCGACGGGATCCGGGGAGAGGGGAGGTCGATCGGACTCCCCGTTCGTATTGTCAGGATATCTGGGCATACAGGAAGGATGTGAGGGTTCGATATGCCAAGACGCAATCGTCCGCCACGACGTGAGGTACCGCCTGATTGGAAGTACAACAGCGAGCTGGTCGCGCGGCTCATCAACAAGGTGATGCTTGACGGCAAGAAGAGCAAGGCCGAGAAGATCGTGTACGGCAGCCTGGAGCTCGTGGAGCAGCGCCTGAACCGCCCGGCGTTGGAGGTCCTGGAGCAGGCCGTCAACAACGCGATGCCGCTCATCGAGGTCCGCCCGCGGCGTGTCGGCGGCGCGACCTACCAGGTGCCCGTTGAGGTGCCCTCCCATCGGCGCCTGAGCCTGGCGCTGCGATGGTTGGTCCGATACGCGCGCCAGCGCCCGGGGAAGTCCATGATCGAGAAGCTGGCTGCCGAGATCATGGACGCCTATCAGGGGCAGGGCGCCACCGTCAAGCAGCGCGAGGACACCCACCGGATGGCCGAGGCCAACCGGGCGTTCGCGCACTACCGCTGGTAATCGATTTTGCGAATCCCAAGGACCCGGCGGAGTCAGGTGAAGCACATGGCCAGAGAGGTTCCCCTTTCCCGGCTGCGCAATATCGGCATTATCGCCCATATTGACGCCGGCAAGACCACGACAACCGAGCGCATCCTCTTCTCTACCGGGCGCACCTATCGCATGGGCAATGTGGATGAGGGGACCACGGTCACGGACTGGATGGAACAGGAGCGTGAGCGCGGCATCACCATTACGGCCGCCGCGATCTCATGCGTCTGGAAGGACATCCAGATCAACATCATCGACACGCCGGGGCATATCGATTTTACGGCGGAGGTGCAGCGATCGCTGCGGGTGCTGGACGGCGGGGTCGTCGTCTTCGATGCCGTGAACGGCGTGGAGCCCCAGTCCGAGACGGTATGGCGTCAGGCGAACCGGTACAACGTCCCGCGCATGTGCTTTGTGAACAAGATGGATCGGGTGGGCGCCGATTTCTGGGGCACCGTGGCCATGATCAAGGATCGGCTGCACGCGCAGCCCGTGCCCATTCAAGTTCCCATCGGATCGGCCGACTCGTTCCGTGGGATGGTGGACCTGATCGAGGAGAAGGCGTGGGTCTTCTCCGATGAGCTGGGCGCCCGTCCGGAGCAGACGGAGATCCCGGAGGATCTCCAGGATGAGGTCGTGGAGCGGCGTGAGCAGATGATCGAGCTCATCGCCGACGCGGACGAGGAGCTGCTCCACAAGTACCTGGAGAGCGAGCCGATCTCGCCGGATGAGATCCGACAAGCTTTGCGTCGGGCGACCATCAGCGGTGCCCTGGTGCCGGTGCTCTGCGGCTCCGCCTTGAAGAACAAAGGGGTGCAGCCGCTGCTCGATGCCATCATCTATTATCTCCCATCGCCGGCGGACGTCCCCCCTATCCGCGGGGTGAACCCGCGCACAGGGGAGGAGGAGGAGCGGGTCGCAGACGATGAGGGGCCGCTGGCCGCCCTGGTCTTCAAGATCGTCTCGGACCCCTACATGGGCCGTCTGGCGTATCTGCGAGTGTACTCCGGCACTTTGCGCACCGGCGACCAGGTGCTGAATGCGAACAAGGGGCGGAAGGAGCGCATCGGCCGTCTGGTGCGGATGTACGCGGACAAGCGGGAGGATATCGACGTCATCCACGCGGGGGATATCGGGGCAGCCCTGGGGCTTCGTCAGACCTTTACCGGCGAGACGCTCTGCACGGCCCGGGCGCCGATCCTGTTGGAATCGATTCAATTCCCGGAGCCGGTGATCTCTGTGGCGATCGAGCCACGCACGCAAGCGGATCAGGACCGGATGACGGAGGCGTTGCAACGCCTGGCGGAGGAGGATCCCACGTTCCGGGTGCGTTACGACGAGCAGACCGGACAGACGCTGATCTCCGGCATGGGCGAGCTGCACCTGGAGGTGCTGGTCGACCGCATGCTGCGGGAGTTCCGGGTCAGCGCGAACGTCGGCAGGCCCCAGGTGGCCTATCGGGAGACGATCACACGCCCGGCCCGGGCGGAGGGGCGCTTCATCCGGCAGACGGGGGGGCGCGGCCAGTACGGGCACGTGTGGCTGGAGGTCGAGCCGCTGCCCTCCGGGAAGGGATTCGAGTTTGAGAACGCCATCGTTGGCGGCACGATCCCGAGGGAGTTCATCCCGGCCGTGGAGGCCGGAGTGCGCGAGGCGCTGGAGGACGGCGTCCTGGCCGGCTATCCCATTGTGGATATTAAAGTACGCCTGGTGGACGGTTCCTATCACGAGGTGGACTCCTCGGACGTGGCCTTCAAGATCGCCGGGTCCATCGCGCTGCGCGAGGCGGTGCGCCGGGGTGGCCCGGTGCTCCTGGAGCCGGTGATGCGGGTGGATGTGGTGGTGCCCGAGCAGTACACGGGGGATGTGATCGGCGATCTGAGCGCCCGACGGGGGGAGATCCAGGGGCTGGAGCCGCGTGGCCCCGGCATGCAGTTGATCCATGCCCTGGTGCCCCTGGCCGAGATGTTCGGATACGCCACGCGGCTGCGCTCCGCCACCCAGGGGCGCGGCACGTTCACCATGGAATTCGATCATTATGAGCGGGTGGACGCCGCGCTGATGGAGCGCATCATGATGGGGGCTCGTTGAGCGATGTCCCCGAACCTGGCCGGGTGGGTGGCTTTCATCGTGACATACAAGATTTGCCTGATTCAAATGGCGCAGGTATAATGCGAGAGTTGCGCCCATATGTAGGATAAAAGGGCTAGGTATCTATCGCTGGCGTACAGGCCGGTGAGGATATAACGCACATCGTCTGTGCGAACTCTGGTGAGGAACGCGGGCATGCCGCGTGAGATTTCAGTCGGCTCCGGGTTCCTCATTTGTGCCCATCGGGCCTGTTTGTCGGCCTTTGTCAGAAATCATCAACCGGATCAAGATCAAACACGCAGGAAAGGAGTGAAACCGATGGCCAAGCCGGTATTTGAGCGGACGAAGCCGCACGTGAATGTGGGGACGATTGGCCATATTGATCATGGGAAGACGACGCTGACGGCGGCGATCACGAAGGTGTTGTCGCTGAAGGGGTGGG
>JAJRVX010000420.1:0-11052 GCA_024277095.1 Chloroflexota bacterium | reverse complement strand
GACCGTCCGGGCGGCGCTGGACGTGGGGGTGAACTTCTTCGATACGGCGGAGGGGTACGGAGATGGCTATTCGGAGGAGGTGCTGGGGAAGGCGTTGACCGGCCGACGTCACGAGGCCATCATCGCCACCAAGGTCAGCCAATCCCACCTCGCTCGGGACCAGGTGATCCGGGCATGTGAGGGCAGCCTCCGGCGGTTGAACACGGACTACATCGATCTGTATCAGATCCACTGGCCCAGCCGGGAGGTCCCCATCGAGGAGACGATGGAGGCGCTGGAGCGGCTGCGGGAGCAGGGGAAGATCCGTGCCATCGGTGTCAGCAATTTCGGCCCTCAGGATATGGCCGGTCTGCTGGCCGTTGGACGTTGTGAGACGAACCAGTTGCCCTATAGCCTGCTATGGCGCGCCATCGAGTACGAGATCGTCCCCCGGTGCCTGGAGCATGAGATCGGCATCCTGTGTTACAGTCCCCTGGTCCACGGGTTGCTGACGGGGAAGTTCTCCTCGCCGGATGAGGTGCCCGAGGGACGGGCCCGGACCCGGCATTTCTCCAGGGATCGGCCGCTGACCCGCCACGGTGAGGAGGGGTGCGAGGAGGAGACGTTCGCGGCCATTGAGCGCATCCGGCGGATTTGTGAGGGGATCGGACAGCCGATGGCGAAGGTGGCCCTCGCCTGGCTGCTTTATCAGCCTGGCGTGGTCTCCGTGTTGGCCGGGGCCCGGCACCCGGGGCAGGTCGTGGAAAACGCCTCGGCAGCTGATCTCAAGCTCTCGCCCGAGGTGGCGCGGGCGCTGACGGAGGCGACCGAGGCGCTGAAGGCGGCGCTCGGCCCCAATCCGGACATGTGGCTGTCCGAGTCCCGTATGCGGTAGATGGGATAGGCTTCGTCGCCCGTCCAATCAAGCGAGTGTTGGCCAGGGGATCCCCCGAGGGCCGCACTCCATGCAAAAGCGAAGAGGTGTGACCATGGACCGATTGGCAATCCACGGCGGGACCCCCGTCCGCGCCGAGCCGTTCCCGCGCTGGCCGGTGTGGGGGGAAGAGGAGGAGAAGGCGCTGTTGGAGGTGTTGCACTCCGGGCAATGGGGGATCGGCGGGGAGAAGACCCTCGAGTTCGAGAGGGCGTTCGCCCGGTTTCAGGACGCCCGGTACGGCGTCTCCTGCACGAACGGCACCGCCGCGCTGGAGATCGCGTTGCGCGCCGCGGGCATCGGCCCCGGCGATGAGGTCATCATCCCGCCGTACACGTTCGTGGCGACGGCCACCGCCTGTTTGTCCCTGGGGGCGCTTCCCGTCTTCGCCGACATCAACCCGGAGACGTATACGCTGTCGCCGGAGGCGGTGGAGGCGCAGATCACGGAGAGGACCAGGGCGATCATCGCCGTCCACATCGCGGGGTGCCCGGCCGATATGGACGCCCTGCCGGAGCTGGCGCGTCGCCATGGGCTGACGCTCATCGAGGACGCGGCTCAGGCTCATGCGGCCGCCTGGCGAGGCCGACGCGTGGGCGCCATCGGGGACATGGGCACGTTCAGCTTCCAGTCCAGCAAGAACCTGAGCGCTGGCGAGGGAGGGATCATCCTCACGGACAACGAGGAGCTGGCGGATCGATGTTGGTCGATCCACAACGTGGGGCGGGTGCGGGAGGGCGCCTGGTATCAACATGAGACGTGGGGGAGCAATTACCGCATGACGCAGTGGCAGGCGGCCATCCTGTTGGCGCAGATGACCCGCCTGGAGGAGCAGAGCGCCCGCCGCGAGGAGAACGCCCAGTACCTGGGGCGGGAGCTGTCTAAGCTCGGATTGAGGCCGCTCGCTCGTGATCCCCGGGTGACGCAGCACGCCTGGCACATTTTCATCTTCCGCTATGATCCCGAGCTGGCTCGTGGCGCCTCCCGGGAGGCGTTCATCCGGGCGCTGAACGCGGAGGGTATCCCCTGCGCGGCGGGGTACGTGCCCCTATATGCGACCAATGCGGTGCGCCAGGGCACGGAGGACAACTTGCGCTGGGTTGGGCGCGACCCGGATGAGATCGAACGCCTTCATCGGCCGTGCCCGGCGGCGGAGCGGGCCTGCTATGAGGAGAGCGTCTGGTTGGGACAGAACGTGCTCCTGGGCACGCGCTCCGATATGGACAGCATCGTGGAGGCGGCGGCGAAAGTGTTGCGATTGCTGGAGCCGGAGCAGGCGTGAGTCGTGAAGGCTCGCGGCTCTGAGTGCAGATCCATGTGTGGTCTCGGCAGGCCGTCGTCGGATGGGGTTCGGCGACGGCCTCTGTATCGCATCTCATGCGCGTGATGGAGCTCCATCGCGGGATGCGTGTCCGCTTATTCATGTAAGACAGCATACTTGCGCGGTTCGACGATCACGCTATAATGTCTGTAGTGAAGACAACCACAGGCGGTTGGCCTGTGGTTTTGTATGGAAGGAGGAAGGCGTTGTCCACTCAGTGTATTGCCAAATCGTCCTTGCGGTTGGCCGTTCATCGTGGAGAGGAAGGTTTTGAGGCGCTGCGTTCCGAGTGGAATCCCCTTCTGCATCGCTCCGCATGGGATACCCTGTTCATGACATGGGAATTTCAGAAGACGTGGTGGCAATATCATGGGGAGGGAGAGGCCTATCTGCTCGCCTGTCGGCTGGGAGACGAGCTGGTGGGGATCATCCCCCTGTACGTGGCCGAGGCGGAGGATGGGCGACGCGTCCGGTTGGTGGGTGGCACGGAGGTGGCGGACTATTTGGACTTCATCGTCGCCCCGGGGCATGAGGCGGCCGTGATCCAGCGTGTGCTGGAGTGGCTGCAGGGGCCGGAGGCGCCCTCCTGGGATACGGTGGAGTGGGTGAACGTGCCTGAGGAGGGACCCGTCCATCGATTTTTCCCTCAGGTAGCCTCCTCGCTAGGCTGGCAGGTGGAGACGGCGGTCGAGGATGTCTGTCCCATCATCCCGCTGCCGGAGACGTGGGATGATTACCTGGCCATGCTGAACAAGCATCAGCGCCATGAGATCCGTCGAAAGATCCGGCGCATCGAGCGGCAGGCGCGGGTCCATTGGTATATCGTCGATTCGACTTATGATCTGGATGCCGAGGTGGAGCGCTTTATTCGGTTGCATGAGGCGAGCAGCCCGGATAAGGACGCCTTCATGACGGATGAAATGAGGCGATTTTTCCACGCGTTGGCGTGGGTCATGCTGGAGGCCGGCTGGCTGCAGTTGTCCTTCATCGAGGTGAACGGCGAGGCGGCCGCCTCCATGTATTGCTTCGACTACGGGGATAGCGTTCTGGTCTACAACTCCGGATATGATCCCGAAAAGTACGCCCGGCTCAGCCCGGGGATCGTGTTGTTGAGCTACTGTATCCGACACGCCATCGAGATCGGGAAGCGCAAGTTCGACTTCATGCAGGGTGACGAGGAGTATAAGTATCGCTTCGGCGGCCAGGACACGCGCGTGTATCGCATTGTCGCCCGGCCGTCGTAGGAAAGCATCCTGTGTGGAGAATCCAGGGGCATGTTGGAGGAATGGGGTGCCCCATCCGTCGGGGGACGCGTTAGGGATTGGACGGGATGGAAGAGGAGTGGACGAGCAGATGTGCGATCCTGTGGGTGACCGGGCGCCGCGCTTGCGGATCTGCATGTTGAGCGTTCATACCTGCCCACTGGCCGCGTTGGGCGGAAAAGAGGCCGGCGGGATGAACGTGTATGTGCGCGACCTGACGCTGGCTCTGGGGCGGATGGGGATCGCTGTGGACGTGTTCACGCGCTCGCAGGATCCCTGCGTCGTCCGGGTCAGCCACGAGCTGGGGCCCCTCTGCCGTGTGATCCATGTGCCCGCCGGCCCCGAACGCCCGTATGACAAGTACAAGGTGTACGATCATCTGCCCCAATTCATCGATGGCGTGCAGGCGTATGCCAGCTTCAAGGGGCATCGATACGATCTGATCCACAGCCACTACTGGCTATCGGGCGCGGTGGCGCAGGCGCTCGCTCCCCGATGGGATGTGCCCATCGTGCATATGTTCCACACCCTGGGGCATCTGAAGAATCAGGTGGCGCAGCGCCCGGAGGAGCGGGAGAAGGAGCTACGCCTGCGGGTCGAGCATGAGATCGTCGCCTCGGCGGATCGGCTGGTGGCGGCCAGCCCTGTAGAGAGGGCGCAACTGATCGAGTGGTATGGCGCGAGCCCGGAGAGGATCGTCGTGGTGCCGTGCGGCGTGGACCTGGAGCGTTTCCACCCCATCCCGCAGGAGGAGGCTCGTGAGGCGTTAGGGCTGCCCAGGGATCAGAAGCTGATCCTGTTTGTGGGACGTATCGAGCCGCTGAAGGGGATTGACACACTCATCCGGGCGATGCCGCGCGTGGCCCTGCAGCTCCCCCGGGGGGCGCGTGACGTGAGTGTGGCCATCATCGGCGGCGACGCCGGCGACGATCCGGCGCGCATGACTGAGGAGATGCTCCGGTTGCGGGAGCTGCGATGTAGCCTGGGGCTGGAGGACCTGGTGGCATTTCTGGGCGCTCGCTCTCAGGAGACGCTCCCGCTCTACTATTCGGCGGCCGATGTGGTGGTCATGCCCTCGCATTACGAATCGTTCGGCATGGTGGCGCTGGAGGCGATGGCGTGTGGGACCCCGGTGATCGCCTCCCGGGTCGGGGGGCTGGCGTACACGGTGCGTCACGGGATCACTGGGCTCCATGTGCCGGTGCGGGATCCAGACGCGCTGGCGGAGGAGTTGATCCGCATCCTGACCGATCGGGATCTGCGGGAGCGGCTGGGGCGTCAGGCGATCCAGGCTGCCCGGCGCTATCACTGGGATGTGATCGCCCGGGAGATCGTCCATCTGTATCACGAGCTGGTGCCTCACCCTGCCATGGCCCCGTGCATGTCCTCGTGTTGAGAGCATCCTGAAAAAAGGGCCCCGGCGTCTCAAAAACGCCGGGGCTTTCTTTTATCCTCCGTGTTCCGGAGAGGGAAAAGCGGATCCCTTATCCGATGACCGCCTCACGGCGCCTGGGCGTTTTCATCCCCTCCTCCCAGATCCAATAGAGCGGATCCGCCCGGTCGATGGCGATGACGTATGGCCGTCCGTCGGCGTCGATGGCGTGGATCGTCACGCCGCCCCGGTATGTCCGCTCCAGCGCCCGGAGGTCGTTGACCGCCTCGTGGCAGGCCTCCTCCACGCTCATGCCCATCTTCATGTAGAGCACGACGGAGCGGGCCGTGCTGGCCCGGATGGCCAGTTCGCCCATGCCCGTGCAGGCGGCCGCCCCGTGGCGGTTGTCCGCATAGCATCCCGCCCCGATGATGGGGGAGTCTCCCAGCCGGCCGGGGTACTTGAAAGCCCATCCGCATGTGCTCACGCCCGCCGCGAGGTTCCCCTGCCCGTCCTTGACCAGGAAGACGGTGGTGCCGCCGGCCGTCTCCGGGTCGGCGGTCAGGCGGGCCCACGGCGCCAGCGGGGTGTCGGGCCATTGCTCCCATACCTCGGGCGGGATGTGCTCTTGCAGCCATTCCTCCCACTCGGTGCGGGATTCCTCCGTCAGCGTCTCGCCGGTCTCGGCGTTGCATTCGGCCGCGAAGCGCGCCGCGCCCTCTCCGACCAGGAGCACGTGGGGCAGCCGCTCCATCACCTGTCGGGCGACGGAGATGGGATGCAGGAAGCCGCGCAGGGCGCCCACGGCGCCTGTCCGCAGGGTGCGGCCGTCCATGATGCTGGCGTCCAGCTCGATCTCCCCCAGCAGGTTGGGCCAGCCGCCCACCCCCACGCTGCGCACCTTCGGGTCGATCTCCACGGGCCGGATGCCCGACTCCACGACGTCCAGGGCGGGGCGGCCGTCGAGCAGGGCGTCAACGGCCGCTCTCATGCCCACACCTCCTTCCGAGTTGGCCAGTACGATTCGCATGGGTCGTTCCTCGTATGTCCGGATATGTGCCTGGGGATGATGTGGGTCGATTGTAGCACAGCTTGGGGATGACACCAATGTTTGGCCCGCCCTGCTCGGGGTGCTATAATCGGGAGGGGATGGCCCTTGTGCGATGTACTGTGCGCGGGCGTTGATAGCTGGAGGGATCCTGATCTCATGATCCTCGGCGGGAGGCGGGCATGCGGGTGATCGCCGGGCGGGCGAAAGGGCGCCGCCTGCGATCGGTGCCGGGCTCGGGAACGCGGCCCATCACCGATCGGGTGAAGGAGTCCCTGTTCGATATCCTGGGCGGGGACGTCGAAGGATGCCGGTTCCTGGACCTCTTTGGAGGGACGGGGGCGGTAGGGATCGAGGCGTTGAGCCGCGGGGCGACGCATTGCACGTTCGTCGAGCGGAACGGCCGGGCGGTGCGCACCATCCGGGAGAACCTGCGGGACACCGGCCTGGCCGCCGGGGCGGAGGTGATTCGCGGCGATGCCTTCGCCTATCTGCGCCGCCCAGGCCTGGAGTCGTTCGACATCATCTACGTGGCGCCCCCTCAGTATCGTGGCGTGTGGCGACAGGCGCTGGAGGAGATCGACGCCCGGCCGAACGTGCTGGCGCCGGACGGGCTCGTGATCGTCCAGATCCACCCGCGAGAGGCCGAGGATGTTCCCCTGCGCCACCTGGAGCTGGACGACGAGCGCCGCTATGGGAGCACGCTGCTGCGGTTCTACCGTCGCGCCGATGTGCCTTCTGAGGATGAGCTGAGAGAGGAGCGCGCCTGAGGGCGACCCCAGCTGGTATGCATGGGACGCGCCCGGTGAAAGGGAGGAGGCATGCCGGGGGATGGAGACGGCCCGTTATACCCTCTCCGAGCGGGCGGAGTTCCCATGCTTCACCTGCCCTGGGATTCCAACGGGATCCCGATGGGGTTCCCCGGGATGCGCCGGGGTGCCTCACTTATGAAAAAGGCTTCCCCGCTCGACCCATCCGGCGTCGAACGGGGAAGCGCCGAGGGATGGATGTGGCCCTTCGCTCAGGCGGTCACCTTCTCCGGCTCCGGCAACCGCCCGAACGTAATCTCCTTGGTCCGGGTATTCACCAGCGCATAGTGTCCTCTTGCCAACGGACCAGGGTTGACGACCAGCGTCGTGCCGATCATCGCGGTGCCCTGGCCATCCAACGCGCTGCCGCAGAAGGCGAACCTGGGCCGGTATGTCTTGATGATCTCCTCGATTACGTGTCGGCCGATGTGTTGGCCGTTCTCCAGGTCCAGGTTCTCGCGCCTCGGTGGAGTGTGGAAGACCAGGATAGGCTCGTGCTCGATGTGACGCAGGAACTCGAACGCGAACTCGGCCTCCCAGTCGGGATAGACGAGCACGAAGCGGTTCTCTCGTAGATCCTCGCTCAGCCCGCCGCCGAATCCGGCGACGACCAGGTTCTCGCTGGGCAGTGGCACGAAGGAGTGATGGATCATGTCAATGTTCGGCGCGACCACTTCGTGGTTGAGAGCGGCCTGGAAATAGAGCCGCTCCGGCGCGTCGAGATGGCCGGGCACGACCATGACGGGCACATCCAGCTTGCCCATCTCGTCGAAGAAGGCCTCATAGGCGTGTACTGCCGCCTCCTCCAACGCATCCAGGGCGGCCTGTTCCATCTCAGGCGCTTTCCCGGCCGCATCGGCCTTTCGGAACGCCTCGGTGCGGGCATCCTCGCCCACGATGTTCCCACAGAAGATAACGGCGTCGACGTTCTTCTCACGGGCAAGCTCGACGATTTGAGGCACGCGCTCCGTTGCGCCACGCAGGTCGGTGATCGCCAGGATACGCATGGTCATCACCTCCCTTGCCTCCCGTGGTCTCCTTCACGACACGTGAAGCCCTGTGAAGATGACCGACATGAGTGCTCTTCTACATATTCTGTTAACCGGCGTGCGTTAGAGGGACGCAAGAGACAGGTTAGAGCTTCATATGAGGGACGGGATCCCCCCTTTGCCCGTTGAAGGGTTCTCTGCTATCGTATGATGGACGCGTGAGGATGAGGGGCCCCGGCTGCGAGACGATCCCGTCGTCTCGCGAGGGCTCCGGAGGCGTGGCGAGCGAGAGGAGGGATGGAGATGGAAGCTGTGCGACTCCTTCTGGTGGGCTTGCTGCTCGTCGCTGCGGCGTGTTCTTCTCCTTCACCCACCCCGGCCGCTGATGTACCCTCGTTTCGGCTGAGCAGTCGCGCGTTCGAGGCTGGGCAGCCCATCCCTCGTACGTACACCTGTGATGGGGACGACATCTCCCCACCTCTGCAGTGGGACGATCCGCCCGGGGACACGCAGAGCTTCGCCCTCATCTTTGATGATCCCGATGCCCCGGCGGGCACGTGGGTCCATTGGGTCCTCTATAACCTGCCGGCCGATGCCCGTGCCCTGGCCGAGGGGATCCCTGCCGACCCGGAGCTGCCCGATGGCAGTCGGCATGGCCGGAATAGCTGGGATCGCCTGGGATATGGCGGGCCCTGCCCGCCTGGCGGAACCCATCGCTATTTCTTCAAGCTGTACGCCCTGGATGCCGTTCTCGACCTGCCGCCGGGGGCGACGAAGAAGCAGCTGCTGCAGGCCATGGATGGGCACGTCCTGGCCCGGGCGGAGCTGATGGGAACATACACCCGCCGGTGATCCGGCGCGCATCGCCCCTCCCTATTTCGGTGTCTCGGCCCCCCTTGACAAATAGGGCGTTTGGTTGTACAGTATGCTTGAAGTGGTATTGACCTCTACACCTCTAGACGACCAGACATCTTAACCTATTCGAACAGGACCTCGCTTCGTGGATCGGACAAATCTGAAAGCCTTCCGCATTGATCACAGCAGCGTCATCCCGCTCTACCATCAGATCCGGGAGAACCTGCGGGACCTGATCGAGAGCGGTGAGCTAAGGTCGGGCACGATGCTCCCACCCGAACGCGAATTGGCCGAGCAGTATGGGGTCAGCCGGCTGACGGTGCGCCAGGCGATCAGCGAGCTGGTACGTGATGGATTGCTGATCCGCCAGCATGGCGTGGGCACGTTTGTGGCGCCGCCCAAGCTGAGCCAGGTGCAGCCCATGGCGCTTAGCTTCACTCAGCGGATGATCCAGGCCGGGCGTGCTCCCACCAGCCGCGTGCTGGCCTGTGAGATCGTCCCCGCGTCGTACAATGTGGCTCGCCACCTGGGCGTCCAGCCGGATACCCCGGTCGTTCGCCTGTCCCGGTTGCGGCTGGCGGACGGTCAGCCGGTCATGCTGGAGACCACTCACCTGCCCGCCGATCGCTTCCCCGGCCTGGTCGATGAGGACTTCCGCACGCAATCCCTCTACGCCGTCCTCTCCACCCGTTATGGGGTGACCCTGGCGGAGGCCATCCAGACGTTGGAGCCGGTGGCCCTCACCGCATACGAGGCCGAGCAGTTGGGCGCACAGGAGGGGGCCCCTGCCATGCTGGTGGAGGTCATCGCCTCCTCGCAAGAGGGGTGGGTGGTGGAGTACAGCCGGGCCGTGGTGCGTGGCGACACCTCTCGCTACGTGTTTCATCTGCGAAACGTGTACGACGACGATGTGGGGGTGTGATAAGGGGAAGGAGGGGATCCCGATGAACCCGCTGCGAGTCGCTGTGATCGGCGTGGGAGTCATGGGACGGCGCCATGTGGAGGCCTTCCATCGATTGCCTGAGGCGCAGGTCGTCGCCGTGATGGACGTGGATGGCGAACGGGCCCGTTGGACGGCCGACCGATATGGCGTGCCCGCCTTCACCGAGTTGGAGGCCTTGTTGGATCAGATGGCCCCGGAGGCGATCTGTGTGTGCACCCCGGATTGGGCGCATCGGAAGCCAGTGGTGGCCGCGGCGGAGCGGGGGATTCACGTCCTGGTGGAGAAGCCGCTGGCGACCACGCTGGAGGACGCGGATGCCATCGTCGCTGCGGCCGAGACGGCAGGCATCACTTTGATGGTGGGCCATATCCTGCGCTTCGATCCGCGGTATGCGGAGGCGCGAGCGGCGGTGGCCTCCGGGAAGATCGGCCAGCTCACCTACATGTACGGCCGGCGGCACAACCTCATCGACTCCGGACTGCGGTTCCGGGGGCGCACCACCGTGGTGAACTTCCTGGGCGTGCATGATCTGGACATGATGCTGTGGTGTGCCGAGAGCCCCGTCGAGGAGGTGCATGCGATAGGTGCCCGGGGGGCGCTGGCTGATCTCGGCGTGGACGATGGGGTGCTCGCCACACTTCGGTTTCAGAATGGCGCTATGGGGTGCCTGGACGTGCACTGGGCCATGCCGCCCGGGGCCATGCTGTTGGACGCCGGGTTTAAGCTCATCGGCACGGCGGGGCAGATCTACGTGGACGGGGCGCTGGGGGCCGTCCGGGTGGAGATGAAGGAGGCGGCCCGGTTCCCGGATACCGTGTACGCGCCGGCCTCTCCCTGGACTACGGGCGCGCTGATGGCCCAGGACGCCCACTTTGTGCGATGTGTGCGCGCGCAGGAGAGGCCGTTGATCGACGGCCCAGCAGCGCGCCGCGTGGTCGCGCTGGCCGTGGCTATTCACCGGTCGCTGGAGACCGGCGAGCCGGTCCGGCCGGATCAGCCCGGATCGTAGCATTGAAGCTTTGTCCTGCTCATCGCGTCCTCCTACCTGCAGGTGATACCACGCTGCAGGATCGAGCCCATATTATCCCTCGCAGGTATCAGGGTCATAGATCCAACGCTATCGCCAGCCATTCACCGTTCATCGCTCGTCGTTCCAATTATTAAGAAAGGGAGGTGAATCGGGAGAAGAGGGACCTTCGCGTGAGTCCAGTCCTTTCCGTCGGCGTAGAGGTGTGTGGGGTCTTATGTGTGTGCTGGGCCCCCCGGCCATGGCAAAATCAGCGTTTCAGGATAGGATAGGAATCTCGTGATCTTCCATGTCTCCCTGTATCTAGTGTGTCATATCATGATGTGTTCTAGATATAGGGGTGTCGGGATGCGATATCTATCCCCGGGGAGATCATTGCATTCCATGCCTTGAGGAGGGAGAACGATGTCCGTGCTAAACGAGATGACGCGTAAGTGCGTCACACGGCGGGAGATGTTGCGGTTTCTGGGGGCTGGTGCGGCGGGTGCTGTGCTGGCGGCGTGTGCGCCGGCG
>JAJRVX010000419.1:0-15731 GCA_024277095.1 Chloroflexota bacterium | reverse complement strand
TGGAGCTCCCATGCTCCACCCTCGTCCGCTGTCATATCGTGGCACAGGAGGAATGGCGTTGGAACGGGATGAGATCCTACGAGTGGAGGATTTGCGGGTCCACTTTTTCACCCAGGAAGGCCTGGTGCGAGCGGTGGACGGTGCCAGCTTCGTCGTGAGGAGGGGGGAGGTGCTGGGCATCGTCGGCGAGAGCGGGTGTGGGAAGAGCGTCACGGCCCAGGCGATCCTGAGGATTGTCCCGCCTCCGGGGGAGATCGTGGGGGGGAAGATCTTTTATCACCGCCGGATCAACGGCGATGGATCTGGCGCCATGACTCAGGTGATCGATCTCACGGAGTTGCCCCCCCGTGGGCGGGAGATACGGGAGATTCGCGGCGGCGAGATCTCCATGGTGTTTCAGGAGCCTATGACCTCTCTGGATCCGGTGTACACCATCGGGGATCAGATCATGGAGGCCATCACGCTGCATCAGAGGGTGACCAAGGCGGAGGCGCGAGAGCGGGCCATTGAGATGCTGCACCGGGTAGGGCTGCCCCAACCCGATGAGATGGTCGATAGCTACCCGCATCAATTGAGCGGCGGGATGCGTCAGCGGGTGATGATCGCCATCGCGCTCAGCTGCAATCCCAGCCTGCTCATCGCGGATGAGCCCACGACCGCGCTGGACGTGACGACCGAGGCGCAGATCCTGGAGCTGATGAAGGATTTGCAGCGGGAGATGGGGACGACCATCGTGCTCATCACGCATAACCTGGGCGTCATCGCCGAGATGTGTGACGACGTCATCGTCATGTACCTGGGCAAGGTGGTCGAGCATGCGGACGTGGACTCCCTTTTCTTCAACCCGCAGCACCCCTACACCCGGGCACTGTTGAAGTCCATCCCTCGCATCGAGGCGACGACCCGGGAGCGGCTGCAGCCCATCCGTGGGATCGTGCCGGACCCATACGCCGTTCCCAGCGGGTGTCCCTTCTGGCCGCGCTGCGATGATTTCATGCCGGGGATTTGTGATCGCGAGGAGCCCGCCTACATCTCTATCGAGCCGGGCCACGAGGTGCGTTGCCATCTATACGATACGGAGAGGGAAGTCCATGCCCAGGCCAGCGCAGGATGAGATCCTATTAGAGGTTCGTGATCTGAAGAAGCACTTCCCCATCCGCCGAGGCTTCCTGCGGAAGACGGTCGGGTATGTGAAGGCGGTGGACGGGGTTTCCTTCTACATCAAGCGGGGGGAGACGTTCGGCCTGGTGGGGGAGAGCGGATGTGGCAAGTCCACCACCGGGCGCTGTCTCCTGCGGCTCATCGAGCCCACCAGCGGGGAGATCGTCTTCCATGATGAGGAGGCCGGGCCGCTCCACATCGAGCAGTTGGGCAAGGAGGAGATGAGGCGGCTGCGGCGGAACATGCAGATCATCTTTCAGGATCCCTACTCCTCCCTGAATCCCCGCCTGACCCTGAAGCGGATCGTGGGGGAGCCGCTCATCGTGAACAAGGTGGCCCAGGGTAGGGAGCTGGAGGATCGGGTTGCGGAGCTATTGCGGGCGGTGGGATTGCGTCCGGAGTACATGGATCGATACCCGCATGCCTTCAGCGGTGGGCAGCGTCAGCGGATCAGCCTGGCCCGGGCATTGGCGCTGAATCCCAAGTTCATCGTCGCCGACGAGCCGGTCTCCGCCCTGGATGTCTCCGTGCAGGCGCAGGTGCTGAACCTGATGGAGGATTTGCAGGAGCAATTCGATCTCACTTACCTGTTCATCGCCCACGATCTGAGCGTGGTGAAGCATATCAGCGATCGGGTGGCCGTGATGTACGTGGGCAAGCTCGTGGAGAGCGCCGAGACGAATGAGCTGTTCACGAATCCCAAGCACCCCTACACCGAGGCGCTCATGTCGGCCGTCCCCAAGCCCAACCCTCGTATCCGGTCGCGCCGGATCGTGCTCGCGGGCGAGGTGGCGAGCCCGGCCAACCCCCCGTCCGGCTGTTACTTCCATCCCCGATGCCGCTACGCCCAGGATATCTGCCGGGTGGAGGAGCCCCAGCTGCGGGAGATCACCCCGGAGCATTTCGTGAGCTGTCATCTCGCCGAGGAGCTGGAGTTGCGAGGGGTCGTGTGACCCGAGAGGAAATCGGATGGCACGTTACGTGCTGGGGTATCTGCTGTGGGGCATCTCCACGGCCCTCGCCGTCCTCGACGTGTTGGTCAGCCGGGGAATGCTCATGCGGCTCTTTTCGATCACCGGCGCGGGGCGTTGGGTGTTGGGGGCTATCGATCGGTTCGGCGTGTTCATCCTGGGGTTGATCGGCTTTGCCTTCGTGCTGTACTGCGAGTACTACTACCGGGAGGGGGTCAGACGGCGTGTGCTGGGGCGGCGGTTCGCCCGGGTGACGGCCGTCGAGGTGGCCGTGCTCGTGGTGGCCTATCTGGTCTCCCTCATCATCCGGTGATCGGGGCCGTTCGCCCTGATCGCCGCCAGCGTGGGTACCTGGCGCTCGGGAGGCGCTGGGTACTTGTGTTTTGATACGGGAGCTCTCCGACGGATGTCCCCATGCGCACCTGCCCATCCGTGCCCAAAGCGGACAACAGTCCGCTTTGAGTCGCCGGACAACAGTCCGGCGGGAGCTTAGAGTGTACCTGAGGAATGCCGTTGCTTCTGCCGTGGGGAGGCCCGGAGGGGCGGAGCCCATCCGGACAGTTTGATCGCGCATCTCTTGCGATAGCTCTACCGATGCCGCAGTAGGGGCGACCGGCCGGTCGCCCCATTGGTATCAACTGAAGCGATATGGAAGCGTGGCCCCGCATTTCTGGGGTGGCTCGGAGGGGCGGCCGTCCCTCTGAAGAACTCTATTTTCAGCCCCTCACCTGCCCCGTGGGGCCGGAGGCCACCGACCCCCACGGGGCAAGGGCACGGCGCCATGCCCCCTTCCAGGCGGCTTCACATGACGCCCGCGGGGCGAGCATGCCCTGCCCCATGTCGTGCATTCCAATATGAGCGATCGAGAAGGGAACCACAGAGGAAAGGGAGAGAGGCGATGAGCGCACAGATCCCCAGCACGTTTATGGACCTGTTGACGGAGAAGCGGGCGTTCGCCCATCTGGCCACGGTGATGCCCGACGGCACGCCACAGGTGACGCCGGTGTGGTTCGATTGGGACGGCACCCACGTGCGGGTGAACTCGGCCCGCGGCCGACAGAAGGACCGTAACCTGCGCCGGGTGCGCTACGCGGCGCTGTCCATCCAGGACCCGGACGATCCCTACCGCTACATCGCCATCCGGGGCCCGGTGGTGGAGATCACCGAGGAGGGGGCGGACGAACACATCGACCAGCTGTCCCGGAAGTACACCGGCGCCGATTACGCCCATCGCCAGCCGGGCGAGGTGCGGGTTATCTACAAGATCCTGCCCGAGCACGTGGCGACCATGGGGTAACGCCCTACCCCACCCCGTCCTCGGGCGCCCGGCCGTAGAGGGCCGTCATCTCCGCCAGGCGCGCCCGCATCCACGGCTGCACCTGCTCCCAGCGCAGCCGCCACGTCCAGTTGCCGGACGCCCGGCCGGGCGTGTTCATGCGTGCCTCGGAGCCCAGGGAGAGCACATCCTGCATGGGCACGATGGCCATCTCCGCCACCGACGACAGCGCCGCCCGGATGAAGTCCCAGGCGACGTCCTGCCCGTCCCGGGCCAGGTAGCGACGCACATGATCCTGCACCTCCGGCGGCGCGCTGCGGTACCACCCGACCGTGGTGTCGTTGTCGTGCGTGCCCGTGTATACGACGCAATGCGGGATATGATTGTGGGGCAGGTATGGATGGCTGGCCGGCCCGCCGAAGGCGAACTGCAACACCCGCATGCCCGGGAACCCCAGACGATCCCGTAACGCCTCCACCTCCGGCGTGATGAGCCCCAGATCCTCGGCGATGATGGGCAGATCGCCCAGGGCGGAGCGGACGGCGGAGAACAACGCCTCGCCCGGGGCCTCCACCCAACGGCCGTTGACGGCCGTATCCTCCCCGGCCGGGACCTCCCAATACGCCTGAAACCCCCGAAAATGATCGATCCGGACGATGTCCACCATCTGGAACATAGCCCGGAAGCGCTCGACCCACCAGGCATACCCCTGCTGCGCCATCACGTCCCAGCGGTAGAGCGGATTGCCCCACAACTGGCCGGTGGGGCTGAAGTAGTCGGGCGGCACGCCGGCCACCACCGTGGGGCGCCCCTCCTCGTCCAGATGGAACAGATCCGGGTTGGCCCACACGTCCGCGCTGTCGTAAGCCACGAAGATGGGAAGGTCGCCGATGATGTGCACACCCCGCGCATGGGCATAGGCGCGCAACGCCTGCCACTGTTCGAAGAAGCACCACTGCACATACCGATGGAGCTGCATCGCCCCCGCCAGCCGGCCGGACCACTCGGCCACCGCCTCCGGCCGATGCGTGCGGATGGGCAGCGGCCACGCGTCCCAGCGGGCGCCATCAAAGTGTGCCTTCAGCGCCATGAACAGCGCGAAATCGTCCAGCCAGGCGGCCTGCTCCCGGCAGAACGCATCGAAGCGGGCCCGCTGTTCACCGCCGCCATGCTCCCGGAAGTGGGCGAAGGATCGCTCCAGCAAGGGCATCTTCCACGCGATCACCTGACCGTAGTCCACGTGGCCATCGGGGAAGGCGGGCGCATCATCCAGCGCGTCGGCGGGCAGGAGCCCATTCGTCATCAACTGCTCCGGGCTGATCAGCAGCGGGTTGCCGGCGAAGGCGGAGAGGGCCTGATAAGGCGAGTCGCCGTAGCCGGTGGGGCCCAGAGGCATCACCTGCCAGAGCCGCTGGCCCGTCCCCGCCAGGAAATCCACGAACCGACACGCCTCGTCGCCCAGATCGCCGATGCCGAAGCGCCCGGGCAGGGAAGTGGGATGCAGCAGGATGCCGCTGGATCGGGGCAGACCGAACATGGTCATCCTCCCGTGTCGGCGTCCGATTCCAGCACATGGACCGAACGCCTGTGTGTGCGCGCGGCGGGGTTCCGGCCGCAGATGTCCGTCATATCCCGCAACGCCGCGGTCAGCTCATCGGTGAGCGCGCCCGGCGGACACCGCCACTGCCAGTTGCCGCCGAAGCTGCCCGGCAGGTTCATGCGGGCGTCGGAGTCCAGGCGAAGCAGATCCTGCATGGGCGCCACCGCGGTATCGGCCACGGAGGTCCACGCCAGGTGCATCATATCCCAGGCGATGTCGGAGCCGTCCGAGCGCAGATATCGCAGCGCGAGGTCGCGCTCCTCCGGCGTGGAGCTACGCCGGAACCAGCCGACGGTGGTGTCGTTGTCGTGGGTGCCCGTATAGACGACGCAGTTGCGCGGGTAGTTATGCGGCAGATAGGGGTCGAAGCCGTCGGTGCCGAAGGCGAACTGGAGCACCTTCATACCCGGGAAGTCGAACCGATCCCGCAGGGCGGTCACCTCCGGTGTGATGAACCCCAGGTCCTCGGCGATGATGGGCAGCTCGCCCAGGGCGGCCAGCACCGTCTCGAAGAAGTCGGCCCCGGGGCCTTTGACCCAGCGGCCGTTGACGGCCGTGTCCTCCCCGGCCGGGACCTCCCAGTACGCCTCGAAGCCGCGGAAATGATCCACCCGGGCCACGTCCACCAGCCGGAAGATGGCCCGAAAGCGCTCGATCCACCAGGCGTAGCCGTCCTCTCGCATCACATCCCAGCGATAGAGCGGATTGCCCCACAACTGGCCGGTGGCACTGAAGTAGTCAGGCGGCACACCGGCCACCACCGTGGGATGGGCCTCCTCGTCGAAATGGAACAGGTGCGGGTTGGCCCAGGCGTCCGCGCTGTCATGGGCCACGAAGATGGGGATATCGCCGATGATGCGCACGCCCCGCTCGTTGGCATACGCCTTCAGCGCCCGCCACTGACGGGAGAACAGCCACTGCTGGTAGCGATAGAAGCTCATGGCGTCCGCCAGACGGCCGACGGCCTCCCGAATCGCCTCCGGCTGCCGCATGCGCAGCGGCCGATCCCATTCCCACCACGGCGCGCCGCCGTGCTCGTCCTTGAGCGCCATGAAGAGCGCGAAGTCCTCCAGCCATCCGGCCTCCTCCCGGCAGAACCGATCGAACTCGTCGCGCAGTTGCGGCGCGGCGCCCCGTTGGAAGTGGTCGAAGGAGGCGCGCAACAGCGCCCGCTTCCAGGGGATGACGCGACCGAAGTCGACGCGGCGCGGGTCGAACGCAGGGATATCGGCCAAGTGCTCGGAAGCCAGCAGTTCCTCCTCGGCCAGCCGGTCGGGGCTGACCAGGAGCGGGTTCCCGGCGAAGGCGGAGAAGCACTGGTAGGGGGAGTCGCCGTAGCCGGTGGGGCCCAGGGGCAGCACCTGCCAGTAGCGCTGGCCCGCCGCGGCCAGGAAGTCGACGAATCGATAGGCGGCCGGGCCCAGATCGCCGATGCCGGGCGAGTCGGGAAGGCTGGTCGGGTGCAGCAGAACGCCGGAGGCGCGGGGAAAGCGCATATGGGACCTCCTGTGGAGATGGGATAGATGGCGAAAGACGAAGGACGAAAAGGTCGGCTTCGTCCGCAATTCGCGCCTCATCAGGCGGGACCATGGCGCATTATAACATACCTACATAGCAAAACCCCGGCTTCTCGCGAAAGCCGGGGTTTGCCCTCCCTGCAGAAACGCCCAGGCCTCACGGATACCGGCCATAGCGGCGGGCGGCCTCGATCATCGCGTGGATGTTCTCGGGTGGGGTCTCGGGCGGCAGGGCACATCCCGGCCCCAGGATGAAGCCCCCTCCCGGCGCCAGGATCTCGATCGCCTCCCGGCACCTCTCCTCCACCAGCTCCGGTGTCCCCAAAGCCATCACGTTGTTGGGGTCGACCGGCCCCAGGACGGTGGCCCTCCCCCGGGTGGCCTCCTTCACCTCGCGCATATCGGCCTTGTAATCCAGCTCCAATATCGCCGCGCCCGTCTCCACCATCTTGTGCACGATCGGGGTGGTATCACCGCAGATATGATACGCCAGGAGAATGCCCCTCTCCTTCAACCGTTCCACCAGCTTCCTGGCATAAGGCCATTCGTATTCCAGGTAGACCCTGGGCGAGCAGACATCGGGGCCGGCCAGCGATTCGCCGATGGAGGTGACGTGTGCTCCCTGCTCGATCTGCGCCACCGCGTACCGGTAGCAGACTTCCAGGCTGAACTCCAGCAGACGATGAATCTGCCCCGGCCTCTCGTTGAGGCTGATCTGCAACAGGAACTCCTCCATCCCCAGGAGGAGCGAGGCCAGGGAGAACGGCCCCTGATCGGCCCGCCCCAGGATGAAAGCCCTGTCGCCGATCTCCTGCGCGACGATGCGCGTGGCTTTCAAAAGCTCCGGCAGGGGGTGGTCCTTATAGGGATCAGGCATTCTCAGCTTATCCACGTCATCCAGGCTCTTGAGGACGGGCTCTTTGACCACGGGAGCGCTGTCCTGGAGATACTCGACGCCGCAGCCGCACGCCTCGGCCAGGGCCGCCGTGCCGTTCTCGATCAACAACATGTCGTGGCCGAACTCGCGCCAGGCCCGGATCTGCCCCTCGGCCAAGGCCTCACCATTCCGGAAGAACTCAGGAAAGGGCATGCCAGAGGCGTAGGCCGTCATCATAAAGTTATGTAAATCCACCGGGACCCGGTCGGGGATCCCTCCCCGAAGGACCGTCCAGACCCGCTCCACCGAGTTCATGGCTTCTGTCGTCATCTACCCGCCCCCTCCCCGCACAGTGGCCACCGCATTGATAAGGGATGCTCGCGCTGACCAGGAGATCATCGCCGGTGTGCCCCCCCATCAGATTATAAGATCGCGCAACCGGCGGTGTCAAACGACCCCATGCGTGGGATAGTGTATCATTTCCGGTGGAAATACAGCAGGGAGCTTTGAGGGGCTGCGCCCCTCAAAAGAGACTTCCCGGTTTCCGCCCCTCACCTGCCTCGCCCGGCCCTGCCCACCCGAATCAGGCCGGGAAAGGACAGGTGCAAAGCGGAAAAAGAGGATGTTTTGGCGGAGGGAGGTCCCTCCGCACCTCCCCTGTGGGCTTGCGATGGGCTTCGCGGAATCTCCACCATTTTGGATACACTACCATGCGTGGGTGCATTTCAATTCGCTCATATTGGCATATATGACACACGTAGAGAGGGCATGCCTCGCTCTGTCAGAATGGCCGAACGGTAGGGCGGACCTGCAGGTCGCCCAAATGAAGCGATACGGAAGCGTGACCCCGCATCTCTGGGGTGGCTCGGAGGGGCGTCAGCCCCTCCGAAGAAACCCATTTTCGGCCCCTCACCTGCCCCGTGGGGCCGGAGGCCACCGGCCAAAGCCCCAACCAGGCAGGGAAAAGGCGAGGAAAGGGGTTTTTCTGCGGAGAGACTTCCCCTCCGCGCCTCCCCTTTCAGGTGCGACCGCCTGTGGAGAAAAAGCGACAGGCGGGGGCCTCGCCTATGCTGTTCAGTTGATGCGAATGGGGCGACCTGCAGGTCGCTCCTACAACATATGAGCGTCTCAGTTTAGTAGCGCGGGTTGCCTCCCATACGCGGGCGTGTTATATTCCCCCGCTGGGAGGTGAACTCATGACCGATCTCATTCGTGTGGTGCAATACGGCCTTGGCCCTATCGGCGGCGCCATCGCCCGGCACGTGGTGGAGCGCCCCGGGCTGGCGCTGGTGGGCGCGGTGGACATCGATCCGCAGAAGGTCGGCCGCGACGCCGGTGAGGTGATCGGCCTGGGGCGACCGCTGGGCTTCCCCGTGCGCGCACACCTGTCCGAGGCGCTGGCCGGGACGGCCGCCGACGTCGCCGTGCACTCCACCGGCTCCTACTTCGACCTGTTCAAGCCCCAGATCATCGAGATCCTGGAGGCCGGACTGGATGTGGTCTCCACCGCGGAGGAGCTATCCTACCCTTGGATCGCCCATCCGGCAGAGGCGGAGGAGATCGACGCAGCCGCCCGGCGCTGCGGGAAGACGGCCCTGGGCACCGGCGTGAACCCCGGTTTCCTCATGGACACGCTGCCCATCACCCTGACCGCCATCTGCCAGTCCGTGGATCATATCGCGGTAACCCGGGTGATCAACGCCTCCAAACGGCGGGGGCCGTTTCAGCTTAAGATCGGCGCGGGCATGACGCCCGAGGCGTTTCAAGAGAAGATGGCGGCCGGCCGGATGGGGCACGTCGGCCTGCGGGAGTCGATGGATCACATCGCCGACACGCTGGGGAAACGACTGGTGCGCTACGAGGAGCGCGTGGAGCCCGTGCTAGCTGAACGACCGATCCGTACCCCATATGTCGACGTGGCACCGGGCCAGGTACGCGGCCTGAGGCAGGAGGGGCGCGGGTACACGGAGGCCGGCGAGTTCGTCGTGCTGACGTTCACGGCGGCACTGGAGGCCGGCGACGAGCAGGACACCATCACCATCGCGGGAAAGCCGGATTTGGAGGTCGTGCTGCGGGGGACCAACGGGGATCTGGCGACGGTGGCCATGGCGGTGAACGCCATCCCACGCGTGGTTGCAGCCCCGCCCGGCCTGGCCACCATGCGGGACCTGCCGCCAGTACACCATTGGTAACGCCAACGGAAGCCCGGCTCCCAGCGAGGGCCGGGCTTCCGTCGCTCAGGAATCCGTTACGTTCGTCAACGCGTACGGCCGAATCCGCTTCAACGCCTCCGCTTCTCTTTCCTGCGCCCGCCACAAATCCCACCGGATTTGCAGGTTCAGCCAGAAGTCCGGCGATGTCCCTAAGAACCTGGCCAGGCGTAACGCTGTGCTCGGTGTTATGCCACGCTTCCCATTGATCAGCTCATTGATACGCTGATACGGAACATGGATAGCCTCTGCAAGCTCCCGTTGAGTCAGTCCCATGGGGACCAGAAACTCCTCTCGGAGCATTTCTCCAGGATGCGTTGGCACTCGATGACTTGGTATTCTAACCATCATTCCTTACCTCTTAAGAATCTGAGCCAGCTCGTCCAGGAGGCGGTGGAACGTCTCCACGTCCTCGCAACGGAGCAGGGAGTGGCGGAGACGGCGGATCCGATAGTAGCCCTTCAGGTAGCACGGGATGTGCTTCCGCATCAGGATGATCCCCAACGGATCTCCATAAAAGTCCAGCATCTCCCGCAGATGGCGGCGGATCATCGCGATCTTCTCCTCAACGGACACCTGCTCGCGATCGATCCGCTGGAAGATCCAGGGATGCCCCATGGCGCCACGCCCGATCATCACGGCATCACAGCCGGTCTCGGCAAACATCCGGTCGATATCGGCCACCGTGACCACGTCGCCGTTGCCGATAACGGGTACGGAGACCGCCTGCTTGACCTCGGCGATGGCCTCCCAGGCGGCCGGATGGCTATAATCCTGGTCCCGCGTCCGGGCATGCACGGCGATCAACGCCGCCCCATTCTCCTCCATCGCCCGGGCGACCTCCAGGTAGTTGCGGCTCTGGACGTCCCATCCCAGGCGGATCTTGCCCGTGACGGGAACCGACAGCGCGGCCGTCAGCTTCCGGAAGATGCGGGCGATCTTGACCGGATCCCGCAGGAGGGCAGCCCCAGCGCCTCCCGAGCACACGCGTCGCGCCGGGCACCCCAAGTTTAGATCGATGATGTCCGGCCCCAATCCCTCGATGCGCTTGGCGGCCTCCACCAGGGAATCCTCCGAGGAGCCGGAGATCTGGAACACCACCGGGCGCTCCTCCGGCTTGTAACGCAGCCGCCGCAGCGCATGACCGGTCAGCGCCCGCTGATGGGAAATGGTGTTGGCCGGGACGAACTCCGTGTAGCTCATGGCCGATCCGAGTTCCCGACAGATCGACCGATAGGGCAGATCCGAGAACCCGGCCATGGGCGCCAGGATCAAATCGCCGTAGACGGGGACATCGCGAACCCAGAAGCGAGGGCGAGTGACCTCAGTCCCGCTCATGCTCCTCTTCTCGACCCACAACCCACCGCTCCAGCCACTCCGTCGCCCGCCGCTTGACGTCGATAGACAGCCGCGGCTCGGTGATGCCGTGTTCCTGTCGTGGGTAGATCACCATCTTCACCGGCACGCCCTGCCGCTTCAGCGCGTTGTACAGCTCATGCCCCTGGCCGACCGGCACCCGCTTGTCCACCTCCCCATGCTGGATCAACGTCGGCGTGCTCACCCCCTTCACGTGGAAGATGGGGGAGTGATCCAGATAGGGCTGCAGATTGTCCCAGAACTCGTAATCGAAGTAATCCGGCAGGAAGCTGGGGATGTCGCTGGTGCCGTTCATGGCGATCAGGTTGGTGACGCCGGCTCCCACGCACGCGGCCTTGAAGCGATCGGTGTGGCCGATGATCCAGGACGTCATGTAACCACCGTAACTCCACCCGAGCACGCCCAGCCGATCCGGATCGGCGATCCTCTGCTCGATCAGGTGATCCACCCCGGCCATGAGATCGGCATAGTCGCCGCCGCCCCAATCGGCGTGATTGGCCAGCCGGAACTCCTTGCCATAGCCGGAGGAACCGCGCGGGTTGGGGCGCAACACGGCGAAGCCGCGCTCGGCCAGCGCGGCGGCGTTGGCGTACCGTTCAGGCGAGGCGATGAAGCCCCGGGAGAAGACGCCCGCCGGCCCCCCGTGGATCTCCAGGATCAGCGGATAGCGCCGCCCGGGCTCGTAATCCAGCGGATAGATCAAGATCCCCTCGATCTCCAGGCCATCGGGCGCCTTCCAGCGGATCACCTCGGCCCTGGGCAGCGGCGCATCGGGCCAATCCTCGGGCATGGCCGGCCGGGCAATGCACGAGGTCTCCCCGGCCGCCGGGTCCAGCAGGTAGACCGCGTTCGGCTCGTGGAAGTCCTGGCCGACGAAGGCGATCTGCCCGCGGCGGTTGGTGGCCGGGAGCGTCTTGAGCCGCTCATCGTCGGTGATGGGACGTCCGGGCTCTCCCGTCACGGGCAGCGCCCAGATCTGCGATGTGACGCCGCTGGATTCCCACGCGTACACCTCCTGGCCATCCTCCGACCAGCCGATCAGGGACGACTGGCCATCCGGGGTGTAGGCCAGAGGCCGCGGCTCGCCCCCGTCCACCGGATAGAGCACGATGCGCCCGACGAAAGCCCAGCGGATGGGCCGATCGCTGGTGGCGCAGGCGATCCACCGGCCATCCGGGGAGACGGCCGGCTTCGCCTGCCAGTCAGCGATCAGGGCCAGCTCCCGCGGCGTCGCGTCATCCTCGTCCGCGGCGATGAGGGACAGCCGGGTCTCCGGCCAATCCTCGGCCACGGGCGTCGGCCGATGGGTGAAGGCCAGCGTGCGACCGTCGGGTAGCCAGTCGAAGTCCACCACGTGGAAGCGACCGCGCGTGATCTGCCGGGCCTCGGGCAACGAGCGCGGCCCCTCGACGAAGGGCACCACGTACAGATGCTGGAAGTCGAAGTCCTCATCCCACAGCCTAGGGTCGTCCTTCGCCTTCTGCGCCTTCTCCTCCTCCTCCGATGGCGGTTCGACCATAGTGAAGGCGATCTGCTTGCCGTCGGGGGACCACTTCAGCGCGGACACGTCCGTCTTCTCATACCGGGTCAGCGCCCAGGCCTCGCCCCCGTCGGCGCGCATGACGTAGACGTTGGACTTGCCGTCGCGAGTGGAGAGGAAGGCGATATATCGACCGTCCGGCGACCACTGAGCGCCGCGGTTGCTGTACTCGCCGAAGGTGAGCTGGAGGGGATCGCCCCCGTCCGCCGACGCCAGATAGAGATGGGTCAGGAACTCGCTTTTCTCGTCGGTCATCAGCGGCTCCCGCACCGCGTAGACGACCCGCCGGCCATCCGGCGATGGCATGACCTCCGTGATCAGGGGATAATGGACCTGCTTCTCAGCCATCCATCGGTATGCGGTCTTCTCGGCCATGAAAGCACTCCTTTACGCGTGACGATGATCAACCCGGCTCCATTGTAGAGGGAAGGGACGGGCCGGTCAAGAACAGGCCGCTGGCGAGTTGCCCCCCGCGCCCATCGGCTGTATCATGCTCCAGCCGATACAAGCGCTCGATGGTCCCCCGGCCGGTGAACGGCCGAAGGAACAGAGGGAGGATGCCATGTCCCCATCCGAAGGCGGTGAGATCACCACACTACAGGCGGAAAAATTCCCCGCCATCCGACGCCAAATGGCAGCCGATGGACACAGGCCGCGATATCACTTCCTCCCCCCTGCCAACTGGATGAACGATCCCAACGGCCTGATCCAATGGCGGGGCCGGTATCACCTCTTCTACCAGCACAACCCATACGGGGCCTATTGGGGATACATGCACTGGGGCCACGCCGTGAGCGACGATCTGGTCCACTGGAGCGACCGGCCCATCGCCCTGGCGCCGGAGCCGGGGGCCCCGTGGAGCGATGGATATTGGACCGGATGCGCCGTAGACGACGACGGCGTCCCCACGCTGGTGTTCACGAAGCGCGAGGAGGGCCGTGAGCTCGTCTGCCTGGCCACCAGCCGGGATGAGGAGCTGCTAAGCTGGCAGGAGGACTCGGCCAACCCCGTGATCGACGCGCCGCCAGCGGGCATGAACGTGGTGGGATTTCGCGATCCGTACGTCTGGCGCGAGGGCGACACGTGGTACATGGTCATCGGAACCGGGATCGTCGACGTGGGCGGCGCCGCCCTGCTCTACAGCTCGCCCGACCTGCGACGCTGGGAGTACCTGGGCCCCCTGCTCGTCGGTGAGGCGGCCAGGCACGGGGCGATGTGGGAATGTCCCAATTTCTTCCCGGTAGGCGAAAAGCACGTGCTGATCGTCTCCATCTGGAAGCAAGACCACGTGCGCTACTTCGTGGGCACGTATGCGGACCGCCGGTTCACCCCGGAGCGGGAGGGGGTGATCGACGGGGGGTTCCGCCTCTTCGCGCCGCAGGTGATGCGGGACGATCGAGGACGACGCCTGATGTTCGGGTGGGTGATGGAGGGACGCGCCGAGGCGGCGTGCCGGGAGGCCGGATGGGCGGGCGTCATGTCGCTCCCCCGGGTGCTCTCCCTGTCAGCGGATGGGACGCTGGCCACCGCGCCGGCTCCCGAGATACGCGCGCTGCGAGGCGAACACTTCCACCTCGCCGCCTCCCCTATCACACCGGGGGCCGAGCGCGTGATGCCCATCTCCGGCGATTGTCTGGAGATCGCGGCCGAGTTCGAGCCAGGCGGGGGGACGCTGGGGCTGAAGCTACGCTGCGCGCCCGACGGTAGCGAGCAGACGATCATCGGATACGACGGCACGACCGGCCGGCTCTTTCTCGATGGCCGACGCGCCAGCCTCTCCCCGGATGCCCAAGGCGACTACTACGAGATGCCCTTCTCCCCTCCCGACGACGAGCCGGTCCGGCTCCACATCTTCCTGGACCGCTCCATCGTGGAGGTCTTCGGCAACGATCGCGTCTGCCTGACCGGTCGCGTCTACCCCGAGCGAGCGGACAGCCAGGAGGCTCGGGTGTTCGCCGAGGGAGAAGGGGCACAGCTGAGATCGCTGGACATCTGGCGCATGCAGGCGATCTGGCCGGACGGATCTTGAAGCCGAGGGGCGTTCGGAGAATTCACTACGAAGGCATCAGGGCACCCAGGGATGGAGTCGAGGGGAGGATCGAATCCGCCCTTCCTAACCCGGTAGGCTCTTCAGGCGGATGCTTCATTATGTTCCTGACACACCCGCCTGGCCAGGGCCAGGAAGTAGCGATGAAAGCGGGTATCCATCGTAAGCTCGGGGTGGAAGGCGGTCGCCAGGAGGTTCCCCTGCTGGGCCGCCACGATGGTCCCGCCCTCCAGCCGGGCCAGCGTGGTCACACCATCGCCCACCCGGACGATCTGGGGCGCTCGGATGAACACGGCGTGGAAGGGACGCCCCCGCTCCCCCGGGTCGGCGACCGCGTCCAGGGCCGGGACCGACAGCTCCGCCTCAAAGCTGGCCAACTGCCGGCCGAAGGCGTTCCGGCGCACCCGGATGTCCATCAGCCCAAGGCACGGCGGAGCGCCCTCCTCGACCTCCCGGGCCAGCAGGATCAACCCGGCGCAGGTGCCCCAGATGGGCTTCCCCGCCTCCGCTATCCGACGGATGGGCCCGAGCAGCCCATAGGCCGCCGCCAGCTTCCCAATGGTCGTGCTCTCTCCGCCCGGGATGATCAGCCCATCGAGCCCCTTCAGTTCCGCCGGGAGGCGAACCGGCCTCGCCCCCACCCCCAACGCCTGAAGCATCTGGATGTGCTCGATAAAGGCGCCCTGTAGCGCCAGCACCCCGATCCTCATGGCCTACCAACCTCGCACGGCCAGTCGCTCCTCCGGCGGGATCGCGGCGATCTCCAGCCCACGCATCGGCTCGCCCAGGCCACGCGAGACCTCGGCTAGGACATGCGGGTCGTCATAGTGGGTCACGGCCTGCACGATGGCCTGCGCACGCCGCTCCGGATCGGCGCTCTTGAAGATCCCCGATCCCACGAAGACCCCATCTACCCCCAACTGCATCATCAGCGCGGCGTCGGCCGGGGTCGCGATGCCGCCAGCGGCGAAGTTCACCACCGGCAATCGTCCCAGCTCCGCCGTCTCGTTAACCAACGCATAAGGCGCGCCGATCTCCTTGGCGTAGGCCATCCGCTCCTCGGGAGCCATGGTCGTCAGCCGCCGGATCTCGCCCAGGACGGCACGGGCGTGACGCACGGCTTCCACCACGTTTCCTGTGCCGGCCTCGCCCTTC
>JAJRVX010000418.1:0-2562 GCA_024277095.1 Chloroflexota bacterium | reverse complement strand
TCAGACGGCATTTGGGCTTCAACGATCCACGCCCACGCCCACATACACGCCGACGCCCCAGAACACGCCCACGCCCGTGCTGATCTGCTACACGGCGACGCCAACGCCCACGCCTACCTGGACGAACACGCCGATCGCGACGGATACGCCCACCCCTATCCCGACGAGCACTCCCACCGCGACCACAACGGCGGTGACAACGGGAACCCCTGTGCCCACGACGACAGGCACGCCCATCGCCACGGCGACCGCCTCACCCACGGCGCCGGTGAGCACGCCAACGCCCGTAACGACCCGTCTGCCCCCTACCGCGACGTCAACCTACACACCCATACCCACGGCGACCGGCACGCCGGCCACCGCGACATATACGCCGACCTCGCCCGCCCCTACACCGACCAACACGCCCGCCCGGGAGGCCCCCCCCACGCCGGTGCCCGAATCGCCGCCGGTGGAGATCCCCGAGCCCACCACGCTGATCCTGCTGGCCAGCGGGCTGACGGGGCTGGCCGCCCTCGCCGCCCGGCGCCCCCGGCGGTAACGGGCGCAACGACCGAACGAAAACGCCCCGGCCACATGGCCGGGGCGTCGCCATTCCAGTTCACACATTCACACAGGCGTGACCCGCCTTCAATAGTCGATGATGACGGGCATCCCGATGTACGCCATGTTCCACAACATCCTGGCGTTCTCATCGCTCAGCATGATGCACCCGAAGGTGATGGGCGTCCCCACCAATCCCGACCACGTCTCCAGACCGGTGGTCGCGTTCCACGGCAGCCCATGAAACCCGTTCTCCGTGCCACCTGCCCAATACACTCCCAACCAGTACGGCATCCAGATGTTCCAGGCCGACCCATATGCCTTGCGCATCTTGCTCTGCACGTAATAGGTGCCTGGCTTCGTGGGCGAGCTGCGCCGCCCCGTGGAGCACACCCACTCGTACAGCAGCGTGTCGCCATCATACACATAGCATCGCTGACGGGAGATGCTCACCTCTACCCGCTTGCCGCCGCCATAAGGCTGAGCCACCTTTGGCCGGGGGATAACCAATCGTCGCCCGGGGAAGATCAACGACGGGCTGCTCAGGTTGTTCGCCCGCGCCAGCGAGGCCACGGAGGTCCCAAAGCGGCGGGCGATCCCCTCCAGCGTGTCCCCCGACCGGACCACGTACACCTGAGGCTCCAGCTCCGGCTCCGGAGCGGCGGGTCGTGCCTCCGGAGACTCCGCTGCGGGGGCCTGCCCCGGGATCGTCAACCGCTGCCCCACCCGCAGGATGGCGCTGACGGCGATCCCCGACGCATCCGCGATCTCCTGAACGGTCACCCCGTACTGCGCCGCAATGGAGGACAGAGTCTCGCCCGGTTGAACGATGTGAACCCCGGGTGCGTTATCAGAGGAGGCCTCTTCCCCGGTAGTGCTGGGGATACGAAGCTTCTGCCCTACATAGATGGCGTTCGGATTTGCCAAGCGGTTGGCCCGCACGATATCCTCTACGTCGACGCCATAGCGCTGCGCGATCGTGGAGAGGGTCTCCCCCGGCTGCACAACGTGGACCCCTCCCTGGGCCTGCACGCCCGCGATCGGCGTCCACGCCAGCGCCAACGCCAGGAGGAATCCTAAGACGAGAGGGGCAATCGAGCGCATGACGACCTCCGTGCGGGGAATGGTGTCTATCCGATCACACAAGTTTATCCTACTCTACTGAAGGTGCGACCCTATGTCAAGTAATCCAGATCACATCCCGGACTTCCACTGGAAGACGCTGCGACGGCAGCTCCTGCTCGACCGCCAGCCATGGCTCACGTTGTGGGAGGAGGACGTGCTCCTCCCCTCCGGCTATCGAATCGATGGCTACCTGCTGGCCGAGTCCCGCCCATATGCCATGGTCTTCGCCGTCACGGACGATGGCCACGTCCCCCTGGTCCGTCAGTACAAGCATGGCCTCCGCCGGCTGGCCTACGACCTGCCGTCCGGATATCTGGACAGCGACGACGAAGATCCCCTGGCCTGCGCACAACGGGAGCTGGCCGAGGAAGCGGGCTTCCACGGCGGCGAATGGCATCACCTGGGCAGCCCGACCATCGACAGCAACCGGGGCACCACCCAGGCTCACCTGTTCCTGGCCCTCGGCGTTACCGGAGGCGGCGCGCAACATCTGGACCCGACCGAGCAGATCGAGGTGGGCCTGTTCCCCATAACAAAGGTCTCCGCAATGGCTCACGCGGGTGAGATCAGCGGCCTGGCCAGCATCGCGAACATCTTCATGGCGCTGGACCTCCTGCGTGATCGCGGATATCCGGCCTGAGCCGAATTCCTCCGCCTTCGCACGGTAGTGTATCCAAAATGGTGGGAATTCCACCAGGCCCATCGCAAGCCCATAGGGGAGGTGCGGAGGGACCTCCCTCCGCCAAAACCTCCTCTCTTTCCGCTTCGCTCATATTGGAGTAAACGACACAAAGGGCACCGCACGTTATATATAAAGGGAGGGAAAGATTGTTCAGTGCAGGAGGTGAGGAATGCGTCCTTTGTGTCGTGACCCTAGACGAGAGCGACAGAGTT
>JAJRVX010000417.1:0-15634 GCA_024277095.1 Chloroflexota bacterium | reverse complement strand
TTGGATGCGCTCGCGATCGGGGCCGCGGACCACCTCCAGGTGGCCGCCTTGATCGATCACCTGCTGCATGGCGACATCGATGATGTCCTCCTCGGCCACCAGCGGCCCCTCGCAGTACGGGCATGCGGAGGGGCGCTGATCGGTCAGGTCCGCGATCAGGCCGCCACACTGCTCGCATCGCCACCCTTTGTGCTTGAACCCCTCCGGCACGACCAGGATGTGAACCCGGCCCTGCTGTACGGCCGTCATCGTGTCGGCCAGTCCCAGTACGGCCTTCTGGCCCTTGAAGGTCCGGGTGATCACCGCCTCCACGCGCTCGGCCTCTATGGTCGCCTCCACCTGACGTTCGATGGCGGCGACCTCCTCCCGGATCGTGTTGAAATCTGCCGTGACGGGGATGTTCGCGCTGCCCCGCACCAGCTCCTGCAGCGCCTTGGGAAGCATCTCCCTCAGCTGATCCACGTTCTCCGCCGTGCCGCCCAGCACCAGATGCTGCCACCGCTCATGCTCGTACAGGCGGGCGACGATCTCCGCCACGTTGCGGAAGTGATGCGCGTACTGTTCTCTCAGCCAGTTCAGGTGTGCCAGCTGACCGGGGCCCTGGTCGCGGGTCTTGGGCGGCGTGACGTCGTGCTGAGCGATGCCGTACTCCGCGACCTCCCCCAGGTAATAGAGGAGGAATCGGGCCTTCTCCCGGTCCAGGATCACGACGCCGTATTGCTCATATTCGTCCATGAGCATGAGCAGAGGGCGCAGGTAGACGTGATCTCCCCACATCAGGCGATCTTCCAGAGGGGCGGGCAGATGATACACGCGCCACAGGTCCTGCTCGGGCGCGCAGAAGATCGCCAGGCTGCGGCCCGAAGGTCGGAACTGGAATCGGACGTGCTCGATGACCCGCTGCGCGGCGGACCGGAACCGTGCGAGTTCAGCCTTCTCCGCCAGTTTCTTCTCCTCCGCGTCGATCAGCGCCTCAACGCGCCGCTCCAACGGGATCTCCGCCAGCCGCTGGGGCGTGATGTCCACGTACAGGGAGAGCACGCCCGGGGCCGGCAGATGAATCTCCTGCAAAGGCTGCAGTGCCTCTGGGGTGACGAAATCATATCCTCGCTCATCATCGCCGAACAAGGTGAACACGCCTTCTTGCTCCCACAGATCTACGCTCATCATGCTCCCTCTCTTCCCTACGGTCTGATCCGAAGATCGTGTATCTCGCGTGGTGGATGTTTCGCGAAACAGCCCACGTATCATGGGCCGGTTCTCGTGTATCTTGAAACCGGCCTATGCCGGTTGAGCGATATTTTCCTCCTCGAGGCGGTGCACGCCCATCGCCTCCAGACGCTCCGCCAGCTCGCTGCCGTCTATGACCTCCTTTTCCAACAGCTCCTGGGCCAGCGTGAGCAGGGCCTCCTTGTATCGCTGGAGCAGCTCCCGGGCCCGGTCGTAATTCTCGTCCACGATGCGACGGATCTCCGCGTCGATCCGTTGGGCGGTCTCCTCGCTGTAAGGCGTGTGGGGCACCCCCTGGCGCTCGTCTCCCAGGAATCCCTCCGGCGTCGCCTCCAGAGCGATAGGGCCCAGCGTGTCGCTCATGCCGAACTGCGTCACCATGCGGCGGGCAAGCTCCGTCGCCCTTTGCAGGTCGTCGGCGGGCCCCGTGCTCACCTGGCCGAAGACGATCTCCTCGGCCGCGCGGCCTCCCAGCACTACCGTCATCCGATCTCGTAGCTCGGCCTCGGTCAGCAGATAGCGGTCCTCCAGGGGCACCTGGATGGTCACGCCCAGCGCGGCCGCGCCGCGAGGCACGATGCTGACCTTATGCACCGGGTCCGCGTGCGGCAGGAGCATGCCCAGCAGGGCGTGGCCCATCTCGTGGTGAGCCACGATGGCGCGCTCGCGCTCGTTCAACGCCCGGTTCTTGCGCTCCAGGCCGGCCATCACCCGGTCGATGGCCTCATCCAGGTCGTCCATGGTGACCTGTTGGCGGCCGCGCCGCACGGCCAGCAGGGCGGCCTCGTTCACCACGTTGGCCAGCTCCGCCCCGGCGAATCCAGGCGTACGGGCGGCGATCACGCGCAGATCCACGTCGGGTGCCAGCTTGACCTTCCGGGTGTGTACGCGCAGGATCGCCTCGCGGCCGTTGAGGTCCGGCTTGTCCACGACGATCTGACGATCGAATCGGCCGGGGCGCAGCAACGCCGGGTCCAGCACGTCCGGCCTGTTGGTGGCGGCCATGATGATGACCCCGGCCGAGCTGTCGAACCCGTCCATCTCCACCAGGAGCTGGTTCAGCGTCTGTTCCCGCTCCTCGTTGCTGACCGGGGACCGCCCGCCGGCCCGGCTGCGCCCGATCGTGTCGATCTCGTCGATGAAGACGATGCAGGGCGCCTTCTCGCGAGCCTGCCGGAAGAGGTCGCGCACACGGGCGGCGCCCACGCCTACGAACATCTCCACGAAATCGGCGCCGGAGATGCTGAAGAACGGCACGCCGGCCTCTCCCGCCGTGGCACGGGCCAGCAGCGTCTTTCCCGTCCCGGGCGGCCCCACCAACAGCACCCCCTTGGGGATCCGAGCGCCCACGGCGGTGTACTTCTCCGGGTGTTTCAGGAAGTCCACGACCTCACGCAGCTCCTCGACCGCCTCGTCCACGCCCGCGACGTCCTTGAACGTCACCTTGACGTCGCTTTCGTCCCAGATCTTGGCGCGGCTGCGGCCGAAGCTCAGCGCCTGGGTCGCCCCGGGAAGGCGCTGGACGCTCCATCCCCAGAATCCGAGCAGCAACAGGAGGGGCAGGCCCCAGCTGAGCACGACGCTCCAGAAGGTGCTCGGCGGGACGCCCGTGAACTCGGCGCCGATCTCATGCAGGCGATCCACGATCTCCGCGTCGTCCACGCCCGGGACTCGATTGGCGCGGAAGCTCTGGACCTGTTCCCCCTCGCCCTCCGTCCAGGTGATCTCGTCCACGCCGATGGCGGCTCGGGTGACCGTCCCTTTGCTCAGCGCGTCCAGGAAGCGGCTGTAGGGCGCCGGCTGGGGGCGGAAGGGGGCGAGGAACCACAGGTTGATCGCCAGCAGGATCATCGTGGAGATGATCAGGTAGGCCACGCTGTACCAGATCTGTCGCCGCCGGGTGTGGCGACCGTGGTCCTTTCCATTCATGCGCTTTCCACCTCCCTGGCTCGCGCTACGTTTGCAGGCGGGCCAGCTCTTCCGGCGCGACGCGCAAGCGATTATCCACATCACGCACGCCGGGTACGTGAGCCACCGCGTCGTCGGCGATGTCCCACTCCTCCTGGCTGGCGACGTACCCGGTCAGCACGATGTGGCCGAGGTACGCGGACACCTGGACGCCGGGGAAGTCATGAACGGTGCGCGGGTCCTCGGCCAGGGCACGAGCGGCGGCCGGGACCAGCTCGTCGTCGCAGTAGAGCTGGTTGCGGACCTCTCGTACGCCCTCGACCTCCGCCGCGATCTGGGCGGCCATCTTCTTGTGGGAGAGGGCACGTACCCAGCCGGTGAGCGTGACGACGCCATCCTTCACCTCGATGCCAACCGGCGCCCCCACCTCGCGAATGGGGTTGAATCGATATAGCCGATCACGCACGTCGGCCAGGATCTCCTGATCGCGCTCCGAGTGGGCGATTTCTGGTTGACCGAACACGGCTTCCCTCCTTTTCAGGGTCTTATGGTTGCTGCAGTTGTTGCCATTGCTGAGGGGGGATGCGCACGGCTGGCAGCAGCTCGTCAAGGCGATCCGGCTTCACCTCCAGGGCGTTGATCACCGAGATCACCCCCTCCTGCTGTCGGGCGATCTCCTCGGCCGCCCGGCGGACCTCAGCCGAGCTGACCTCGCCTGACAGCGTGACCACGCCATGGTCGCTGGTGACCTCGATCACCGCCAAACGCGTGCGTGGGTCCGCCTCCAGCGCCGCGATCACGCGGGCGACCACGCCGGTATCCGTCGTGATGGCGTTCTCCACATCCACCACGCCCTCGACGCTGCGGGCGATCGTCTCCGCGTGGCGCTTGGCGGCTATGTCCGCCACCTGCCCGGATAGGCGAACCAGGCCGTCCTCCAGTGTCGCCTTCACCCGGCTCAGGTCGAACTCCTTGGCCGCGGCCAGACGCTCGCGCACCTCTTCCAGGATGTCCACATCCGAACGCTGGGTATGTTGAGCCAGCTTCTCCAGCTCCTCACGCGTGGCTTTGATGTAGATCCCCTCGTCGCTGATGGAGCGGACCATCTCAATGGGCACCACCAGTCGGCGAGGGAAGATCCCCTTGCGCAGGACCAGATGAGTGATCTCCCCCGTCTCCTTGTTCACCAGCAGATGGTCGATGTGCCCGATGGTCCCCTCCGCATTGTACACGCGCGTCCCCCGGCCGATGACGGTCTCGTTGGGGTCGATGCCCTTCTGTACGCGCTGTCGCATCATCGGCCGAATCTCGGTGGTGAGAGGGGGCACGCCGTATCCGTAGCGCAGATACCAGTGCAGGACGTCCTCGCTGCGATAGCCGGGGCCGGGCTTCCAATCCGGCGCGGGTACGACGAATTCTTCCTCTCGATATTCGGGGTAGTTGGCCAGCTCTCGGCTGGTGATGCGCAGGCGGATCGCCTCTTCATCGGCGCTCTCCACCACGTCCGTCGGGATCACACGGTCCTTCTTCTGCAGGAATCCCTTTTCCACTATCAGGTCCGTCACGCGCCGGGTGTGGGGATCCACGACGATCTTCACCAGTCGCCCCGCGCGTCCATCCACGCAGTACACGTCTGCTCCGATCTTGAACATGGCTCCCTCCTCATCGTGTGCCTGATCCGGATGGACTTCGTCGCCCCCTTCGCCGGGCCATCTCGTCCTCCGTTCGTCGCGATGGCTCGTAGGCGAGGAGCACGACCGATCACAGATACCATTATGCGCGCCGTGTGTAAGAGACACATGTGCTCAACATAAGCATTCCGTTAGAGCGGTTGTGCAACGTGTCCAAGTTAGCGTCGCGAAGTTTGAACAGTTCACCCATGGTTCTTCTCTCCCATATCCGTTATCCTTGGGGACGTAAGCTGCCCAAGCTTTCGGACGCCATAACCTGAGGAGGAGGCTATGACGGGAGAGATCAATGCGGCCGACGTCGCTTGGATCCTCATGTCGGCTGCGCTGGTAATGCTCATGACGCCGGCTTTGGGTTTCTTCTACGGCGGGCTGGTCCGACGCAAGAATGTCCTGGCGACGATCATGCACAGCTTCTTCATGTTGGCGTTGATCAGCGTCCAGTGGGTGTTATGGGGATACAGCCTGGCCTTCGGCCCAGATCTGGGAGGGATCATCGGTAGCCTGCAATGGATCGGACTGAACGGCGTCGGCCTGGAGCCCAGCCCGGACTACGCGAGTTCCGTTCCCCACCTGGCGTTCATGATCTACCAGGGGATGTTCGCCGTCATCACTCCGGCCCTGATTACAGGAGCGTTCGCCGAGCGGAAGCGGTTTAAAGCGTTCGCCATTTTCAGCCTGCTCTGGGCGACCCTGGTGTACGATCCGGTGGCCCACTGGGTGTGGGGTGTGGATGGGTGGCTGGGTCGCCTGGGGGCGATGGACTTCGCCGGCGGCACCGTGGTTCACATCACCTCCGGCATGTCGGCGCTGGTGGCAGCCATCTTCCTGGGCCGCCGGTTGGGGTTCGGTCGCGAGCCCATGAAGCCCCATGATGTGACCATGACGTTGCTCGGGGCCGGGTTGCTGTGGTTCGGATGGTTTGGCTTCAACGCCGGTAGCGCCCTGTCTTCGGGGGCGTTGGCGGTAAATGCTTTTGTGGTCACGAATACGGCCGCTGCCATGGCCGCGTTGACGTGGATGACGCTGAGCTGGATCCATCAGCATCAGCCCAGCGTGTTGGGTTCTGCAGCAGGCGCCGTCGCCGGGTTGGTCGCCATTACGCCAGCCGCCGGTTTCGTGGGCGTGCCAGCGTCCCTGCTGATCGGCCTGGGTGCTGGGTTCCTCTGCTACTGGGCCGTCCAGCTAAAGGAGAAGTGGGGCATAGATGACTCCCTGGACGTGTGGGGTGTGCATGGTGTGGGCGGCGTGTGGGGCGCGCTGGCGACAGGCATCTTCGCCTCCACGGCGATCAACCCCGACGGGGCCAACGGGCTGCTGTTCGGCAACCCCGGTCAGCTTCTCGTTCAGCTGATCGCCGTGGTCATCGTCTCCCTGTACTCCATGGGCGTGACCTGGGTGATCCTCAAGGCTCTGGACAAGACGATTGGGTTGCGTGTGGGCGAGGAGGAGGAGCTTTCCGGCCTGGACGTCACCCAGCACGGAGAGGTAGCCTACCAGTTATAATCCGGCTGTATATGCGCTGGCCAAACATCATCGAATGCTGAAGGAGGTTCACATGTCACCGTTGATCATCCTCGATCTGGTCGTTTTCGTAGCGTTGGTCGTCACATGGGCGCTCATGCCTTCACGGGCCTCCATGTAGATCGGTTTCCTCTATTGGGCTGTGCCCACACGCTGCGGGGGACATGGGGCGTCAGGGGGTATCCTCTGGCGCCTCATGCATTTCCGCCCCGGCGCGGGCCGTCCCCCGCCGTCGGCTGAGCAGAAGCTTGAACCCACGGGTTCGCGCGATGACCTCACATCGGCCGAACTCTCGCTCCATGATCCGCTCATAGGGGATGAACTGGTTGCAGACCAGGTAGAATCGCCCGCCGCGCTTGAGCCGGGGGCGCGCTTGCTGGATGAAGCGGTGCGCCACGCTGTAGTCGATCTCCCGCCCCGCGTGGAAGGGCGGGTTCGTGGCGATCACGTCGCACTGCACGTCGCCGATGGCGGCCGGCCCATCGCCCAGGATCACCTGGGCGTTGCTCAACCGGTTGTGCGCCACGCTGCGCCGTGCGGCCTCCACGGCGATGATGTTGCTGTCCACCAGATAGACATGTCCTCGCTGTGCCTTCAGCGCCGCGACCACCCCGATAGCCCCGTATCCGCACCCCACATCCAGCACCACATCTTCCGGCCCCACCAGGAAGTTCTCCAACAACAGACGGGTGGCCGCGTCAAGCCGATCCCATGAGAAGATGCCGGGCTTGGAGATCAGCTCTAGTTGCTGCCCCCCGAACTCCACGACGATAGGGCGGTATCGGAAGTAATCCTCGTCCGGCTCTGCCGGAGGTCCCTCGCCTCGCACGGCCAGCGCCGCCCGGTAGCCCTTTTCGATCTCCAGCGTCTCCGCGCGGCCGAACAGGGCCGCGGCCCGTTTGATCCACGTTCGGATCCCGCCTGCCTTGGGGCCGGCGAAGTAGAAGCGTCCTCCTGGACGCAGCAGCCGGTGGGCGTCCACCAAGAATTGCATCACCACGCGCTTGCCAGCGTTCACTGGCAAGTTGCTGAGCACCACATCATAGCGTTGGTCCGCCACGACCTGGGCGCAGTCGCTGATCAGCACCCGGGCGTTGGTCACGCTGTTGAGCGCCAGGTTGGCCTCGGCCAGCCGGGTGGCCACCACGTTGCAGTCCACCAGGTCGACGTGGCCTTCGGGGCCGGTCAGCCGGGCGGCCACCAGTCCCAGCACGCCGTAACCGCATCCCAGATCCAGGACTCGCTCGCCGGGGTGGATCTCCATTACATCCAGCAGGATCCGGGCGCCGGTGTCCAGACGTTCCCAGGAGAAGACGCCCACCTGCGTGTGCAGCTCGAACGTCAGGCCGTGGGTTTCCACCTCTAGCTCGGCCGTGTCCCAGTCGGCCGGCAGGGAGGGGATCGCTCGCGGGGGACGTTCTCTTCCGCCTCTCGGTCGTGGCGTCATGTGTCTCCTCTCAGAAGGCGCCCCGGCGCCAGAGGACCATCGCACCGGCCAGGGCCCGGATCCCTCCGGCGATGAACAGGGCTGTCGTGATCCCTATGGCCCCTGCGATCCCGGAGCCGACCAGCGGCGCGGCGAAGATGGCCACGTTGGATAGCACGGAGAAGATGGCGATGAAGCGCGCTCGGTCCGGGTCCGGGGCGATCTGGATCAGCGTGTTGTACAGGGAGATGTTCATGCCGGCGGCGAGCAGTCCGCCCAGCACGGCGATGCCCAGCAGCGGCGGCAGCGTGTGGGTGAGCGCCGTCAGGATGGGGTAGAGGGACAGTCCCAACATGCTGACCCCGAGCACGCGTTGGTTGCCCCACCGCTGCAGGATGCGGTCCATCAGCAGGGCCGACACCACCGAGGTGCCGCTCATCAGGGTGAAGATCAGGCTGACAAAGGCATCGGACGCGCCCAGCACCCGTACCCAGTAGATGGGAAAAAGGGGGATCGCCATGAAGAGCCCCCATTGAAACACGAAGGCGGCCAGCGTGAAGAAGCGGAATCGGCGGTCGGCCCAGAAGAGCCGGAACCCCTCGATCAGATCCCGCAACCCCCGGGTGGCGGGAGGGGGCTCCTCTCGTTCGGGGATGTCCAGTCGGCTGACCGCGTAGAGGCTGCCCATCCCCGCCAGGAAGGCGATCAGGAACAGGATCTGGTAGTTGAGCGGGACGGGGAGCAGGGCGAGGACCGAGCCGGATGCCAGGACCGTGAGCGTGGAGGTGGCGCCCATCAGCGCGTTGCGTCGACTGATGACGTACCCCAGGCGCTCCTTGGAGATGGCCTCCGGCAGCATGGAGGAGAACCCCACGTTGGCCAGGCCGAACGGGAAGGCCTGGAGCGCGGCGAGGATGATCAGCCCGGGCACCACCCACGGCCGTGGCAGGATCCACGGCAGGAGAGCCATGAGCAGGTAGCCCAACCGGTGGGAGAACAGTGCCTTTAGCACCAACGGCAGCAAATGCCGCTGGCGGGCTACGATCTGCCCCGCCGGGATCAGCCAGAAGATGGAGATCAGCGCCGGGGCCGATGTCAGCGCGCCGACCTGGACCTTGGTCGCACCGAGGCGCACGGCGTACACGCCGAGGAAATTGAAGGCGATCCCGGCCAGAATGCCGAACCAGGCGATGTCCCAATACAGGTACCGGCGGTTGTGTCGCTCTCGTGGCGTCGCCAGCGTGTCGACGCCGGGAACGATGGCCGCCAGTGGCCATCGTCTCTGCCACCACCCAGAGATCCTCTGGGCTATCCACGGCGGAAGACGATCCATAAGGCACCGCCTGTGTTGCGGGATATACGACCGGCGCTATGGTACACAGGCTCAACCGAGCCGTCAAACCGGGGCAAGAGCCCGGGACCGGCCGAGGTGATGATCCTCCCGCTCTCGGCCCTCTCCGCGGGGACCTGGGCCGAGCGGGCCCTCAAGGGTGGGGGTGGACGAGGCTGGGGGAATCAGGCAGGGGGGCTGAAACAAGGTGGTTTCCTTTGACGGATGAGGCCCTTCAAAGCCTTCCCGCCGTATTGCCACCGAGGAGGGCTCACTACTCCCCGTCGGCGAGCGTTGACGTCGGTGGGGATCGAGGGGTATACTGAGGCCGCGAGGGGTCTCCGCGTCATGGAGCGGACCATTTCTGCCGGCTGCGAACGGGATGGTCTTGCATATCGCCTTGGGTAGGACCCTTTGAGGCGACTTGTGACGAGGAGGACTGGATCATGAGCGCGAATCGGGTCTACACGTTGGTCGCCACAGTGATCGTGGCTTTGCTGCTGATCGCCTATCTGGCCGTGGTGGCCTGGGCCGGCTATTTGAGCCTGACCATGTTGGAGAAGCCCTCCATCCCCGCGGCCGTGACCAATCTCTTCACGGGGGTAGCTGGCCTCATCGCAGCCCACTTCGCGGCCGTCTACGGGCTCTCGCAGGCGGGGCCGGCGAATGTGCGAGCTCAGCTGCGCTCCGTGCGCACATGGGTGAGAGGGCCCGCCGAGATGCAGGGCGGAGGCGATGAACTGCGCCAGTGGATCTCCGTGATCGCTGTGGTGGTCTATCTGATCAGCGTCTTGCTCGCCTGGCTGTTCTGGTTTGTGGACGGCCTCTCCGAGAACACGGCGGATCTGGTGAAGAACCTGGCGACGACGGGCGTGGGGGCCTTCCTGGGCGTTCTCGCCTTCATGTTGCGGCTGCCGTCGCGCTAGGGAATCACGGTAGGCGTCGGAGGGGGGACCGGCCAGGCCGTCGCCGACGCTGAGGCGACCCTGGGATGTGAATCGGGTGGGATTGACGGAACCGCCCTCGCCAGGTATACTCTTTTTCGCTGGCTGGACGGCGCAACCCTGGTTTTTGCGCCGTCCAGCGCTTGTTGGTAGCGCCGCCTTGGCGAACGTGTTCCCTGTCCGTTTGGTGCTGCCATGCGTTCGGCCGGCATTTGATATGGAGGTGAGTAGGCGTGAAGTCCTTAGGACGCATATCGGTTTTCCCTGCCATTCCGGAGCGCATTCACCGCTTGAACGAATTGGCCTATAACCTGTGGTGGAGCTGGAATCCGCGAGCGCAGGCGTTGTATCGAGAGTTGGACCCGGAGCTATGGGAACGGGTGGATCATAATCCGGTGAAGTTGCTGCGTGGCCTGGCGCAGGAGCGCCTGAACGCAGCCGCTTCCAGCCCTGAATATCTGGCGTTGTACGATCGGGTGATAGAGGATTTCGACGCCTATATGCAACCCCCATCTACCTGGTTCTCCCAGCAGCATCCTGAGGCCAAGGATGAGCTGGTCGCGTATTTCTCCGCCGAGTTTGGATTGCACGAGGCGTTACCGATCTATTCCGGCGGTTTGGGCGTGTTGTCCGGCGACCATTGCAAGACGGCCAGTGATCTGGGGCTGCCCTTCGTTGGCGTGGGGTTCCTTTATCCCCAGGGATATTTCAAGCAGCATATCGATTCGTCCGGCTGGCAGCAGGCCAGTTATGAGAAGATCAACTTCTCCGAGGTGCCCGCCCGTCCGGCCCTGGACGACAACGGCCAGCAGGTGATGATCTCCGTTGAACTCCCCGGGCGCACCATCTACGCGCGGGTATGGCACTTCCAGGTCGGGCGGGTTTCCCTCTATCTCCTGGACACGGACGTCGCGCGCAACGCTCCGGCGGATCGAGAGCTCTTCGCCCGGCTGTATGGGGGCGATCATGAGATGCGTATCTCCCAGGAGATCATGCTGGGCATCGGCGGCGTGCGCGCCCTGCGCGCCCTGGGCATTCGTCCCACGGCGTGGCACATGAACGAGGGGCACGCGGCGTTCCTGGTGTTGGAGCGCATGCGGGAGCTGGTCGCGCAGGGGGTGCCCTTCCCCGTCGCCCGCGAGGTGGTCATGGCGAGCACGGTGTTCACGACCCATACCCCCGTCCCGGCCGGCCATGACACCTTCGGCTTTGATCTGATGGACAAGTATTTCGGCTCGTTCTGGCCGCAACTGGGGATCGACCGGGAGACGTTCCTGCAGCTGGGGCGCTATGACTATCCGTGGGGCCCTCAGTTCAGCATGACGGTGTTGGCGTTGCGCATGTCGGGCAGGCGCAACGGCGTGAGCCAGCTTCATGGCGAGGTCTCCCGTCGGATGTGGCAATCCATATGGCCGGAAACCCCGGTGGAGGAGGTGCCCATCGGGGCCATCACCAACGGCGTGCATACCGAGTCCTGGCTGGCGCCCGAGCTAGCCGCCCTGTTCGATCAGTATCTGCCTTCGGACTGGCGCCAGCGGTTGGACGACCCGGAGACATGGGATCGGGTTTCGGAGATCCCGGCCGAGTCCTTGTGGGGGATTCACCTCCACCTCAAGCGTCGGATGATCGATTTCATCCGGGAGCGGGTGCGCTCGCAGCGGCTTCGGCATGGCGAGTCGGTGCGGCAGATCGCGGCCGTGGATGACCTCCTCGATCCGGACGCGCTCACCATCGGGTTCGCCCGCCGATTCGCTACCTATAAGCGTGCCACGCTGATCTTTCGGGATCTGGATCGCATTCGCGCGCTGTTGAGCGATCCCGATCGGCCGGTGCAGATCATTTTCGCCGGCAAGGCCCACCCGGCTGACGAGCCCGGAAAGAAGCTGATCCAGCGCATCCACCAGCTCTCGCAGCAGCCGGAGTTTCAGGGGCGTATCATCTTCGTGGAAGACTACGATATGAACATCGCCCGTTACCTGGTGCAGGGCGCGGACCTGTGGCTGAACAACCCGCGGCGGCCCAATGAGGCCAGTGGCACCAGCGGCCAGAAGGCGGCTGCCAACGGCATCCTCAATTGCTCCACGCTGGATGGGTGGTGGCCGGAGGGGTTTAACGGGAAGAACGGCTGGGCGTTCGGTGAGACGAGGGAGTTTCAAGATCCCGATATGCAGGACGAGGCGGATGCGCTGGCCCTTTACGCCACGCTGGAGCAGGAGGTCGTGCCCCTGTTCTATGATCGTGATGAGGCCGGGGTGCCGCATGGCTGGGTGCAGTGGATGAAGGAGGCGATTCGCTCCGTGGCGCCGCGGTTCAATACGCGGCGGATGGTGCGGGAGTATATCGAGCGGATGTACCTGCCCGCGGCCGCGCATGGGCACGCGCTGTCCGAGAACGACTTCGCCCGGGCGAGGGAGTTGGCCGAGTGGCGGGAGAGGGTCGCTGCCTCCTGGCCCCAGGTGACGATCGCCGCGCAGGGGCCGGAGGATCGGGCGATCACTCTGGGCCAGGAGGTGGAGGTGACGGCCGAGGTCTCCCTGGCCGGGCTATCCCCGGACGACGTAGCTGTGGAGGTCGTTTACGGCCTCCAGTATGACGATACATTCGAGGAGTTGAAGGCGGTGCCGATGGCCCTGGCGGAGGCGATGGAGTCCGGGCGATATCGATATCAGGTGCGGTTGCGTCCGGAGTCCAGCGGGAACTATACGTACGGCGTGCGCGTTTTGCCGGTGCATCCGGCTTTGCCGGACAAGTTCGATACCCGGCTGGTGCGCTGGGCCTGAGTTGAGATCCAAGGAGGCGTCGAGCGTGGACGTCAAGTCGGTGTTGCAGCAGCTTTCGGAGGCCAGCGGTGTGGCTGGCTACGAGGAGGAGGTGCGCACCCGGGTCATCGAGCAGATGAGCGATCGGGTCGATGAGGTCCGCACCGACGCGTTGGGGAATATCATCGGGCTGCGTCGGGGGACTACCGCCCAGGGGCGCGGCCCCAGCGTCATGTTGGCGGCTCATATGGACGAGATCGGCCTCATCGTGACCCGCGTGGAGAAGGGGTTTATCCGCTTTGCCACCGTGGGCGGCTTCGACGATCGGGTGCTCTTGGGGCAGGAGGTCGTGGTTCACGGGCGACGTCCGCTGCGGGGGATCATCGGCAGCCGGCCGCCGCACGTGTTGCCTCCGGACGAGCGAAAGAAGGTGGTCGCTCGTGAGGACCTGTTGATCGACGTGGGCCTGCCCGCGGAGGAGGTGGAGAAGCTGGTCCGCACCGGGGATCTGATCACGATGTATCGGCCCTTCGTCGAGCTGCGGAATGGGCTTGTGGCCGGCAAGGCGTTCGATGATCGAGCGTGCGTGGTGGCCGTGCTGGCCTGCCTGGACGCCCTCCAGGGGATGCGACACGCCTGGGACGTCTATGCGGTGGCGACCGTCCAGGAGGAGGTGGGGCTGAAGGGGGCCACCACGAGCACCTTCGCGATCACGCCCACGGTAGGGATCGCCCTGGATGTGACCTTCGGCGCCCAGCCGGGGGTGAGCGACGCGGAGACGATGGAAGTGGGCAAGGGGCCAGCCATCGCGCTGGGCCCGAATATCCATCCCGCCGTGTTCGAGCGCCTGGAGGAGACGGCGAAGGAGCAGGAGATCCCTTATCAAGTGGATCCGATCCCGGCCGCAACGGGGACGGATGCGTGGGCCATGCAGGTGACCCGCGCCGGGGTTCCCACCGGGTTGATCTCCATCCCCTTGCGGAGCATGCACACCTCGGTGGAGACGCTGTCGTTGAAGGATATCCAGCGGGCTGGTCGGCTGTTAGCACATTTCATCGCTGGCCTGGACGACGCGTTCCTCGATGCATTGAAGATGGAGTGAGGGGGGACATGGATATCCTCGACCTGTTGAAACGCCTGTCGGAGGCACCTGGCGTGTCCGGCGATGAGGGGGCCGTGCGTTCGATCCTGCGGGAGGCCGTAGAGCCTCATGTGGACGAGATCCGGGTGGATGCCCTGGGCAATCTGATCGCTGTGCGCCACGCTGTGGGGGATCATCCCATGCGGGTGATGGTGGGTGCTCACATGGATGAGGTTGGCCTCATGGTCATCCGCCTGGAGAAAAACGGCGGGCTTCGCTTTCGTAAGGTGGGGGGCATCGACGATCGCATTCTGCCCTCCAAGGTGGTGCGGGTGGGCAAGGATGGCCTCCCCGGCGTCATCGGCGTGAAGCCGATCCATCTGCTTTCCGGGACGGAGAACAAGCGGGTTCTGGGCGTGGATGATCTGTTCATCGACATCGGCGTCTCCAGCGAGGAGGAGGCCGGGCGTCTGGTCAAGCGCGGCGATCGGGCCGTATTCGCGACCGATTTCGTCGATCTGGGACCGCGCGTCAAGGGCAAGGCGTTCGATGATCGGGCCGGGTGCGCGGTGTTGGCCCAATTGCTCGCCGCTGGCCCATATCCGGTGGAGTTGTACGCCGTGTTCACCGTGCAGGAGGAGATCGGCCTGCGGGGGGCTCGGGTGGCCGCGTACGAGATCGATCCGGACGTCGCCTTCGTATTGGAGGGCACCGTCGCGGACGACCTGCCCAAGGAGAAGGATGAAAGCCCGACGACGGAGTTGGGGAAGGGACCGGCGTTGACGGTGATGGATCGTTCCGTTTTCGTCGACCCTCGGTTGTTGCGGTTCCTGATCGAGACGGCGGCGGAGGAGGGCATCCCGTACCAGTTGAAGCAGCCGGGCGTGGGCGGCACGGACGCGGGGCGCATTCATCTGGCTCGCGAGGGGGTGCCCAGCGCGGTCGCGGCCGTGCCCTGCCGATACATCCATGGCCCGGCGTCCCTGCTGGATAAGCAGGACCTCCAGTGGACTGTGCAGCTCATGGAGGCGGCGCTGCGTCGGCTCTCCCCCGCCGTGCTGGAGCGCCGATGATGTCGCCCCTGAGGGGGGCTCTCGTTGTCTCGGACATCCTGTGTGGATGCTTTTGCGAGTGGGCGGAGGGTTGCGTCGCTTTCCTTGGAGGGAGAGGCGTGGAGGAGTGGCCTCTCTCGTGTGGACATGAGGGATATCCCCACCCTATCTCAACGTTGATAGCGCGATAAGGAGCGGTTCGGTGAAGGATCTCATCAAGCAACTGGTGGAGGCATGGGGACCATCTGGCTATGAGGATCAGGTGCGAGAGCGGATCCTCGCCGAGGTGGCCGACGCGGTCGACGAGTGGCGCGTGGACGCGCTGGGTAATCTGATCACCGTGAAGAGGCCGACCCGTCAAGGAGGCGGGCGGCGCGTGATGCTGGCCGCGCATATGGACGAGATCGGCATCATGGTGACTCATGTGGACGAGAAGGGATTCCTGCGCTTCACCAACCTCGGAGGCGTGCATCCTCTGAACCTGCGCGGCGCGCGCGTGCGGTTCCGGGATGGCCGGGTGGGCGTCATTCATCGGGAGGAGAAGGCGGAGGGGAATCCCCGCCTGGACCAGATGTTCATCGATGTGGGCGCCGCCTCCCGTGAGGACTGCCCGGTGAAGGTCGGTGATCCGGCCGTGTTCTGGCGAGAGTTCTCCGATCTGGGCGGTCGTATGGTGGCCAAGGCCTTCGATG
>JAJRVX010000416.1:0-5284 GCA_024277095.1 Chloroflexota bacterium | reverse complement strand
CTCCAGGCTGGACTCCAGGTGCTGAGCCGCCTGGGACAACGGCGTGATGGCCTCGAAGCTGGCCAGGGCCGCCAGGATGAGCGCTCCCAGATACACGCCGTTGATGTGCCCCTCGCGGATCAGCGGGATGGCCACGAGCAGGATCCCCCACATGCCCACGTGGGCCAGCAGCCCTCCCAGGGCGCTTTGCAACCCTTCGGCCCATGCCAGGCGTTTTTGAGCCTTTGCGAGCCTCTCATCCGTGGACCGTATGGACTCCAGATGATCCCGGGCCCGGTCGAACGCCAGCAGGTCCGCCATGCCCTGAATGCCATCGACGAGGGCTGCGTGCAGCTCCGCTCGTACGATCACCGTCTCCTGCCCCGGGCGCCGGCTGAGGACCCGGATCAGCAACGGGACGCCGATCCCGGCGACGAGGAAGGCGATCGCCAACATCGCGGCTAGGGCGGGATGGTATCGGTACAGGAAGGCCGTCATGGTGAGGAGCGTCAGGAGGGCCACCGCCGGCGGGGCGATCACGCGTATGTAGAAGTGCTGCAGGGATTCGATATCCCCGACGATCCGGCTCAACAGGTCTCCGCTTCGATGCTCCATGAGTCTGGCCGGGGCCAGGGGCTCCAGGGCCTCGTAGAACCAGACGCGCAGGCGCGCCAGCAGGCGAAAGGTCGTCTGGTGGGAGACATAGCGCTCCAGATAGCGGAACACGCCGCGGGCGATCCCAAAAAATCGAACGCCGACGATCGCCACCTGGAGGTCGGCGATGGAGGGGTGGAGCGCGGCGCGAGCGATGATGTAGGCCGACGTCGCCATGAGCCCGATGCTGCTGCCCACGGTGGCGAATCCCAGCAGGGCGGAGAGGGCGATCCATCCTTTGAAGGGGACGATCAGTTTGAGCAATCGCCGGCCGGTTCCCCTCATGGCGCCCTCCCCGCCATGTGGGCCGTAACCAGGCGTCGGTAGAGCCCCTCCCTCTGAAGGAGGGCCTCGTGGGAGCCGGATTCCACCACCCGGCCGCCCCGGAGGACGACGATGTGGTCGGCGGTGTAGATGGTGTTGAGTCGGTGCGAGATGATGAGCACCGTCCGTCCCCTGGTGAGGCGCTCCATGGCATCCTGGGTCAGGACCTCCTGCTCCGGATCCAGATGGGCGCTGGCCTCATCCAGGATCAGAAAGGGGGCGTCCTTCAGGAACGCCCGGGCCAGCGCGATCCTCTGAGCCTGTCCCCCGCTCAGCCGGGCCCCCCGTTCTCCAACGAGGGTCTCATATCCTCGCGGCAGGGCTTGGATGAATTCATGCGCGTGCGCCAGCCGGGCGGCCTGGATCACCTCCTCCATGCTGGCGTGGGGGCGACCCAATCGAATGTTCGCCGCGATGGTCTCGTGGAACAGGTATGGGTGCTGGGGCACCCAGGTGACCCAGCGACGCCAGTCCGCGATAGGAAGATCGGCGAGGGGGATCCCATCCACGGTGATGCGCCCGCGGCTCGGCTCGATAAACCTCAGGAGGAGATAGGCCACCGTGGTCTTGCCGGAGCCGCTGGGGCCGACCAGGGCTACCCTTTTCCCATGGGGGATATAAAAGGAAACCCCCTCCAGGGCCGGAGCTCTCTCCTCCTCATAGGCGCAATGGATGTCCTCGAAGCGGATGTGGAAGCGGCGCTGGGGCCGCTGCGATCGGATGGCCGGCGGAGCGGTGACGCGAGGGCGGGTCTCCAGGATCTCGAAGATCCGGGCGGCCGCCGTCACGCCGTCCACGGCGGCGTGGAAGCGTGTGCCCAACGTGCGGAGCGGGATATAGAACTCCGGCGCCAGGAGCAGGACGAAGAAGGCCCGCTCGAAGTCCATGCGGCCGTACAGAAGCCTCAGCCCGATCTCCACGGCGACCACGGCCGTGCTGAGGGTGGCCACCAGCTCCAGCACCAACGCGGAGAGGAAGGCCACCCTCAGCACGCCCATCGTCGTCTCTCGGAAGCGATCGGTCACCGCTGCGATCACCCGCGCCTGTGCCCGGCTTTGCCCCAGCAGCTTCAGCGTGGTCAACCCCTGCAGCACGTCGAGGAAATGGGCGCTCAGGCGGCTCAGGGTCTCCCACTGCCGTTTGCTCAGGGCATCGGCCAGGCTCCCGATCAGGACCATGAAGATGGGGATCAGGGGAGCGGTGAGCAGGAGGACCAGTCCGGAGATCGCATCCCGCGGGAAGACGAAGGACAGATAGGTAAGGGGCACCAGGACGGCCAGCGCCAGCTGGGGCAGGTATTGGCGGAAATAGGCCTCCAGCGCTTCGATCCCTTCCATCGCTGCGTTGCTCAACTCGCCGGTTCGTTCCCCGCTCACGTAGATCGGGCCCAGGGCGATGATGTGGGCGAACAGGCGGGTTCGGAGGGCGGACTTCACCCGGGCGGCCGCCAGATAGCCGCTGACCTCGCTCCCCCACACGACCAGGGCGCGCCCGGCCATAATGACGAGCAGCAGGGCCAGATAGGGGATGACCTCTGCCAGGGCGGCCTCCTTCAGGAAGACGCGATCGATGATGCGGCTGAGATAGCGGGCCTGCAGGACGGTGAGGATGCCCGCGAGGAACCCCGCTCCGATCGTGAGCGCCAGATACCATCGAACGGATCGGGCCTCGCGCAGCAGACGTGGGTCCAGCTTCATACAAGGGGCCTCGCTTCGGCTGCCAGGGTGCGGGAGGGCCGGCCCGTCCGCACGTGGACAAGGCCAGCCCTCTTATGCGAAGGTGTCTCGTCGGGCGAATCTCGGCGCAGAAGCCGCCGAGGGCTTGGTGCGCCATGAAAAGGCCCTAGTATTCCAGATGCTGCTCACGGGTGATCCGGCCCCGGAACACCCAGTAGGTCCACCCCTGATAGATCAGCACGATGGGCACGAGGGTCAAGGCGATGATGGTCATCACTTTCAGCGTGTAGGGGCTGGACGAGGCGTTGTAGATGGTCAAGCTCCAGTCGGGATTCAGGCTGGAGACCATGACGCGCGGGTAGAGCCCTCGGAAGATCGTGGTCATGGACAGGATGATCGCCAGCGTGGTCATGACGAAGGCCCAGCCATGACGACCTCTTCGGACGAGCGGGTAGACCGCTATGAGGGTGATCACGCTGCCCACCGCGCTGATGCCCGGATTCACGCCCAGCCGGATGAAGATGTCCGTCGCGAAGTACCCTGCGACCCCGAAGAGCAGAACAATGACCATACAGGGGATGCTGAGCCTCAGGGCGATGGCATGTGCCCGTTCCGAGATCTCCTCGTCGGCCTTCAGGGCCAGGAAGAGGGCTCCATGCAGCGTGAAGACGGCAAGGGAGGACAGCCCGCCCAGCAGCGCGTACGGGTTGAGCAGGTTCCAGAAGCCGCCGACGTAGTTCATGTCGGCGTCGATGGGCACCCCGCGAACCAGGTTCCCGAAGGCCACTCCCCACAGCAGCGCGGGCACAAAGCTTCCGATGAAGATCATCCGGTCCCACAGGCTCCTCCAGCGGGGATCCTTATCCTTGCTCCGAAACTCAAAGGCCACCCCGCGCACGATCAGGGCGAGCAGCATGAGCACCAGGGCCAGGTAGAACCCGCTGAACAGGGTCGCATACCAGTGGGGAAATGCCGCGAACATCGCCCCGCCGGCGGTGATCAGCCAGACCTCGTTCCCATCCCAGAAGGGGCCGATGGTGTTGATAATGATGCGACGGTCGTCGTCGCTCTTGCCCAAAAGGGGCAGCAGGATGCCCACGCCGTAGTCGAACCCCTCCAGGACGAAGAAGCCGGTAAACAGAACGCCTATCAGAAGGAACCAAACGGTGTTCAGGTCCATGATATGCCTCCCGGTGCCCTACTATGCCTGTGCCATGACCAGGATCGCCTCGTCTTCGGCCTCGCCCCGAGCGTATTTCGAGAGGAGGTACACATCGGCGACCATCAGCGCCCCGTAGAGGAGCGTATAGGCGATCGTTGAGAACAGGACCATGCCGCCGGATACGGTGGGCGAGACCGCTTCGGCCGTCTTTTGCAGGCCGAAGACGATCCAAGGCTGTCTTCCCAACTCGGTCAACAGCCATCCGGTGCTGTTCGCGAGGTACGGCAGGGCGATGGCCCACATCAGCACTTGTAGATAGCGGGTTTGGGTCGTGAACCGATCATTGGCCAAGAGGTATACGCCATACAGGGCCAGGAGGGCCATCAGCAGGCCCGCTCCCACCATGATCCGGAAGGACCAGTAGGTGATCGCGATGGGAGGCGCGTAGTTCCCGGGCCCGTATTTCCGCTCGTACTCTGCCTGAAGGTTCTTGATCCCTTTGACCTCCCCGTCCAGGCGGTTATAGGCCAGCAGGCTCAGCAGGCGGGGAATGCGGATGGCGAACACGTCTCGTTGCTCGGCCTCGTTGCCGATGGTCAGCAGGGAGAAGGAGGCGGGGTTCTCGCTTTCCCACAGCGCCTCGGCAGCGGCCATCTTCATGGGCTGAGCCTGGACCATGTGCTGCGCCTGGCTGTGGCCGAGGAAGATCACGAGGACCGTTCCCACGGCCCCGTAGACCACGGCGATCTGGAAGGATCGACGGAACACCTCCCAATCCGTCTCCCTTCGCCTCAGCAGGTGGTAGGCGCTGATGCCCAGCACGAAGAAAGCGCCCGTGGTCATCCCGCTGAAGAACACATGGGGGAACTGCACCCAGACGTGTGGGTTGGTGACCAGGGCGAGGAAGTCGGTCATCTCCGCCCGGCCGTTTCGGATCACGTAGCCTACGGGTTCCTGCATAAAGGAGTTGGCGATCAGGATCCAGAGGGCCGACAGGTTCGAGCCGATGGCGACCAGCCAGATCGTCGCCGCGTGCAGCTTCTTGGAGAGCTTATCCCACCCGAAGGCCCAGACACCCAGGAAGGTGGACTCGAGGAAGAAGGCCAGGAGGGCTTCGATGGCGAGGGGCGCCCCGAAGATATCACCCACGAAGCGGGAGTATTCGGACCAGTTCATCCCGAACTGGAACTCCTGCAGGATGCCCGTGACGACGCCCATGGCGAAGTTGATCAGGAACAGCTTCCCCCAGAAGACGGTCATGCGCTTGTACGTCTCATCGCCGGTCCGGACGTACAACGTCTCCATGATCGCGATGAGGATGGAGAGGCCCAGCGTGAGGGGAACGAAGAAGAAGTGGTAGACGGTGGTGATGGCGAATTGCCATCGGGCGATGAGCAGTGCGTTCATGGGCAGACTCCTTTCTGCAATCGCTCAGTGGTACCTCTTTGTGAATCACTGCAAGGATCGCATGAAGCCCGGCGGAGAGGAT
>JAJRVX010000415.1:0-4252 GCA_024277095.1 Chloroflexota bacterium | reverse complement strand
GGGATCGCCATCCTGGGCGTGGCCCGGCAGATGGGCGATCTGGTAAGACGGGCGTAGCCTCACCCCCAGCAACCGCCGCCTCCGGGGCCATCTCCCAGGTGACACGAAGGGACACCCCACCGCCAAGCGATTCCCCACCATGCCATGAAGTCTCCCCAACGCGCCCCCGCCGCTCCCTGGAGCCGCGCGTGGCCCTGCGCACATCGCCCCACCTGACATCCCCCGACCCAGGAAACGAACGGGCCAGGCGATCGCCCGGCCGGATGGCGGCGTGAGAGCCGATACAAGCCGGCCGATCTCCCACGCTCGGCCGGGCAACAACGTGGGAGCCACCGCGGCCGGAGGCGGATCATCACGGAGGGAATATGCCCAACCGACTCGCACACGAGACCAGCCCCTACCTGCTCCAACATGCGGAGAACCCGGTGGATTGGTATCCCTGGGGGCAGGAGGCCCTGCAAAAGGCCAGAGCCGAGGACAAGCCCATCTTCCTCAGCATCGGCTACTCGGCCTGCCACTGGTGCCACGTGATGGCGCATGAATCGTTCGAGGACGAGCGCACAGCGGCCATCCTGAACGAACACTTCGTCAACATCAAAGTGGACCGCGAGGAGCGCCCGGATATCGATCGCATCTACATGAGCGCCGTGCAGGCGATGACCGGGCACGGCGGCTGGCCCCTTTCCGTCTTCCTCACGCCCGACGGCGTGCCGTTTTACGGCGGGACCTATTTCCCGCCCACGCCCCGGCATGGGCTGCCGGCCTTCCCCGACGTGCTGCTGGCCATCGCCGATGCCTGGCGAAGCCGCCGTCAGGAGCTCGTCGAGGGCGGGCAACGCGTCGTCGCGGCGATCGAACGCTCGCTTTCGGGCCATCAGGAGGCATCAGGTCGAGACGTCTCCCCCCTCGCGCTGCAGGCCGCCTTCTACGCCATCCAGCGAGACTTCGACCGAGAGCACGGCGGCTGGGGTGACGCGCCCAAGTTCCCCCAGCCGATGACATTGGAGTTCCTGCTGCGATACCATCACAGGACCCGTGAACCGGACGCTCTCCACATGGCCACCTACACGCTGGAGCGGATGGCGCGCGGCGGCCTGTACGACCAGATCGGCGGTGGATTCCACCGGTACTGCGTGGATGCCACGTGGACCGTGCCCCACTTCGAGAAGATGCTCTACGACAACGCTCAACTGGCACGCGTCTACCTGCACGCCTGGCAGGTGACCGGAGAGCCGTTCCTCCGCACCATCGCCCAGGAGACCCTGAATTACGTCGCCCGGGAGATGGCCGACCCGGCAGGCGGCTTCTACGCCTCTCAGGACGCTGACAGTGAGGGAGAGGAGGGGAAGTTCTTCCTATGGACGTCGGCCGAGATCCGGGCCACGCTGGGCAATGAGGCGCAGGCGTTCATGGCCGCCTATGGGGTCACCGAGCACGGCAACTTCGAGGGCAAGACGATCCTCACCTTCCGTGGGGATTGGACCGATCGGGAGGCATTGGCCGGGGCCCGAAGGCAACTCTTTGAGGCCAGGGAGCGTCGGGTGCCCCCCGGACGAGACGAGAAGGTGCTCACATCCTGGAACGGCCTCATGCTGGCAACCTTCGCCGAGGCCGCCCGAGTGCTCCACCGCCCGGACTATCGGCAGATCGCCGAGCGCAACGCGCGGTTTCTGCTGGCGGAGCTCCGTCGCCCGGACGGCCGGCTGTGGCACGTCTGGGCAGCAGGCGAGGCCAGGGTGAATGGATACCTCGATGACTACACACATCTCATTGACGGACTGCTGGAACTCTATCAGACCACCTTCGATCCACGCTGGTATCAGGCCGCCCATGAACTGGCGCAGACGATGGTCGAGCACTTCCGCGCCCCCATCGGCTTCTTCGACACCAGCGACGACCACGAGCAGTTGCTTATTCGCACTCGGGAGCTCCAGGACGGCGCCACTCCCTCCGGGAACGCCATGGCCGCCTATGGGCTCCTGCGGCTGGCCGGATTGGCCGTGGAGCCATCCTATCTGGACCTGGCCCGGGATAGTCTGGCGGAGACAGGGCCAACGATGGTCCGGTACCCTTTGGGGTTCGGTCAGTGGTTGATCGCGCTGGACTACATGCTGGCTCCCCCTCGGGAGATCGCCATCGCGGGCGATCCCGACGCGGTCGATACCCGCGCGCTGTTGGAGGCCGCCACCAAAGGGTACCGCCCACACCAGATGATCGCCGCAGGCCGTGCCGACGTTGAGGGCGCCATGATCCCCGTGCTCCAGGGTCGCCCGCAGGTCCATGGACGGGCCACGGCGTACGTATGCACCGAGTTCACCTGTCTGCCTCCTATCACCTCCCCGGAAGCGTTGGAGGAAACTTTGGCGAAACCCTGAATCGGACGTACAATTACCTATTGTAAGTCGTAAGAGGGATGCCATAACCGCATCCCATATCGCATGAGGATGGGAAGGGATCTAATGGGAAAGGACGAAGAACAAGCGGACTCCGTGACGATCGTGATCTTCGGAGCGTCAGGAGATCTGACGCAACGCAAACTTATTCCGGCCTTGCATAGCCTGGCCTGCGAAGGGCTTCTGCCGCCCCATACGCACGTCATCGGCATCGCGCGCAGCGCCCTATCCAACGACAGCTTCCACGACCGCCTGTATCACGGCGTGATGGAATACGCCCGGCTCAAACCCAACGTCTGCGAGCTCTGGCCACACTTCGCCCGGCGCATCACATATCTGCGCGGGCAGTACGACGACCCGGAGACCTATCGCCAGTTGGCGGAACAACTGGCACGCATCCGGGCCGAATCCGATGGGAACCATCATCAACTTTTCTACCTGGCGACGCCGCCGGCCCTTTACACGACCATCATCGAGCACATCGGGCAGGCGGGACTGAACCAGAACCCGGCCGGCTGGACGCGCGTGATCATCGAAAAGCCGTTCGGACACGACCTGGAGAGCGCTCGCCAGCTTAACGAGCGGCTCCACGCCGTTTTCCGGGAGGAGCAGATCTACCGAATCGATCACTACCTGGGCAAGGAGACCGTCCAGAACATCCTGACCTTCCGCTTCGCCAACGCGATCTTCGAGCCGCTGTGGAATCGCAACTACGTAGACCATGTGCAGATCACCATGGCGGAGAGCGTGGGCGTGGGACAGCGGGCCGGGTACTACGATCAGACCGGCGTGCTGCGCGACATGTTCCAAAATCACATGCTCCAGCTCCTCACGCTGACGGCGATCGAGCCACCGGTGATCTTCGACGCCAAGGCCCTGCTGGACGAGAAGGTCAAGGTGCTGCGCGCCGTGCGCCCCATCCGGCCCACCGACGTGGTGTGGGGGCAGTACCGGGGATACCGTGAGGAACCGGGCGTGGCCCCCGACTCGCACACGCCCACCTATGCGGCGTTGAAGCTCCACGTGGACAACTGGCGCTGGCAGGGCGTGCCGTTCTACCTGCGCTCGGGCAAGCGGCTGGCGGAGAAGGCGACCGAGATCACGCTGCAGTTCAAGCACGTGCCTCATCTGCTCTTCCCCGAGAACACCCACATGGTCCCCAACAGCCTGGCCCTCCGCATCCAGCCCAACGAGGGGATGCGCCTTCGCTTCGAGACGAAAGTGCCCGGGGCGGGGATGCGGGTGGTGCCCGTGGACATGGATTTCAGCTACCGGGACCAGTTCGACGTCCAGGCGCTGCCGGAGGCCTATGAGCGGCTTCTGTTGGACGCTATCCAGGGAGACGCCTCCCTGTTCACCCGCGGCGATGAGATCGAGCTGGCGTGGGCCCTGATGGACCCGCTCCTGAAATGGTGGGAGGGGCAGGAGACGCCCCCGCTGGTCCTGTACGATCCAGGAAGCTGGGGGCCCTCCGAGGCTGACGAGTTCATCGCCCGTGACGGCCGCACATGGCTGCACGACTGCCAGCCCTGTCCGGCGATCTCCCCCACCCACCCGGCCGGCAACGGCAGACGTGAAGTCCCGGTCATGGACCGGGCACCCTGATCGCACAATCGACTGAGCGGGCCCGTTCCCGCTCACCTGGATGGAAAGCGCTTCCGGCTCCGCCCCCTCCCTACCACGCCAAGAGCCGGATGCTCGCGAGGAGGAAAGCATGTTGCAAACAGGAGACCTGGCGCCGGAGTTCACCCTGATCGCCGACGACGAACAGGAGGTCCGCCTGGCCGACTTTCGAGGCCGAAAAGTGGTGCTCTACTTCTACCCCAAGGCCAACACGCCCGGATGCACCCGGCAGGCGT
>JAJRVX010000414.1:0-2656 GCA_024277095.1 Chloroflexota bacterium | reverse complement strand
AGTTCTATCACCGGCTTCTGGAGGAGGGCACCCACTTCATCCGGGGCCGGGTGGCGGAGGTCACCGATGCGGCGCGCATGCCCGGCGAGGAGGGTAAGATCATCGTCCAGGTGGAGGACACGCTGATCGGGAAGCAGCGGCGCATTCCGGTGGACATGGTGATCCTGAGCGCCGGGTTGGAGGCGCGCCGTGATTCCAAGGAGATGGCGCAGCTGTTTGGGCTGGGGTGCGACTTCAACGGCTTCTTTGTGGAGCGGCATCCCAAGCTGGACCCGGTGGCGACGATGACGGAGGGGGTGTTCATCGCCGGTGCGTGTCAGGGGCCGAAGGATATTCCGGACACGGTGGCGCAGGGTGCTGCGGCTGCGGCCCGGGTGGCGAGCCTGATCAGCCAGCGGGTGGTGGAGATGGAGCCCATTCGTGCGCACATCGACGAGGAGCGGTGCTCCGGGTGTCGGATCTGCAATGAGCTGTGCCCGTACAGCGCCATCGTGTTTCACGAGGATCGGCAGGTCTCGGAGGTGATCACGGCGTTGTGCCAGGGATGTGGTGCGTGTGTGGCTGCGTGTCCCAGCGAGGCCATCACCGGCGCGCACTTCACTACGGAGCAAATCATGTCAGAGATCGAGGGGATCTTGTGGGATATGCGTCCCCCTACTCCTGTAGTGCAAGAGTGAGTCGTGTTGGTCTCGACCGGAATGAGTTTTTTGCGGTGGTCGGGAGGATTCACCTCAGAGGCGGGCAGGGGCCCGCCTCTCTTACTTCCTCCGCTGGCTATTGGGGGGCAGGGCTTTTTCAAAGTCAGTGATGGAAATCAGGGTGATAGGAACACCCCGCGTGTCGCCCGACGCAAGACATTCCCCTGATCATCGGCCGGGGGAAAACGGCCCTCATCCCCCAAACCCCCTTCGGTGGGTGGGGGGGGGTACGTCTGGCCACGTCGTTTCCGCCCCTCACCTGCCTCGCCCGGCCTTGCCCACCCGAATCGGGCCGGGCAGGCCAGGTGCAAAGCGGAAAAAAGAGGATGTTTTGGCGGAGGGAGGTCCCTCCGCACCTCTCCTGTGGGCCTGCGATGGGCCTGGCGGAATTTCCACCATTTTGGATACACTACCGCGAAGAATTTGCTATTGCGCTGTGAGCCAAAATCGTGTATGATTATGATAGCGTGCTCATGCCAGTTCGTCTTCCCATCGGGAGATTTGAGGTTCTTGTCTTTCTTGTGACTATCCTCGCTTCAGATCGTGCTTCCTTTGTCGTGATCGGTTATTCTTCATTCATCTAGCTGGCTATGTGGATGCCGGCGTATCCGGGATACATCCTTACAACGCTATGAGAAAGGAGGGGGTCTGACGTTATCTTGCATCTGACAACCGAATAGCATCCAAGGGAGGTAGTTCCGGGATGAGCGCAAGGCTCTTCGTTCGAATCATCGGACTTATCGTTTTTGGCCTCATCGGCTGGCAGATCGGCGTCGTCATCACGGGGTCTTCTTCTTGGACGGCGGAATCTGCTCGCTGGTTTATCCCTCTGACGACGATTGGGGCTCTGATCGGGGCGCTCATCGCTCCCTGGCTGACGCTTGAGCCAGCGGCTTTCATGAAGCGTACGATCCGTCAGCTCCCCCCGCAGCAAATCCTGGCCAGCACTATCGGTCTGGCTGTGGGGTTGATCATCGCGGCTCTGCTGGCGTGGCCCCTATCCCTGCTCCCTTCTCCATTTGGCAAGACTCTGCCCATGATTGGAGCGATCGTCTTTGGCTATCTGGGCATCACGGTGATGACTTTGCGCCAGAAGGAGATCTTCGCTTTGCTGGGTGGAGGCCGCTGGAGTGGGTTGAAGGAGGAGGGTGTAGCGTCGGGTGAATCGCCGGTATTGTTGGATACCAGCGTGATCATCGATGGGCGTATCGCAGACATCAGCCACACCGGCTTTATTCCGGGGCCGATGATCGTGCCTCGTTTCGTGCTGAACGAGTTGCAATACATTGCGGATTCTCCCGATCCGCTGCGCCGCAATCGGGGACGCCGTGGTCTGGACATGCTTAATCGCATGCAGAGGGAGTCGGTCGTGCCGATCCGCATCGTGGATATGGACGTGGAGGATGCCCATCAGGTAGATGAGAAGCTGATCCGGCTGGCGCAGAAATTGCATTGCCCGATCGTCACCAACGACTTCAACCTGAATCGGGTGGCTGGCCTGCAGGGGGTCTCCGTCCTCAACGTCAACGAGCTGGCGAACGCCGTCAAAGTGGTGGTCTTGCCCGGGGAAACGATGCGGGTACACATCATCCAGGAGGGGAAGGAGGCCGGGCAGGGTGTCGGCTACCTGGACGATGGGACCATGGTGGTCGTGGAGAACGGCCGCCAGTTCATGAATCAGGAGATCGAGGTGTTGGTCACCAAGGTGCTACAGACCAACGCCGGTCGGATGATCTTCGCCCAGCCGAATGGGCGAGGTTCGTGATCGTGGCGCGTTTGCGGAGTGCCTGTCGTGTATACCATCGACACGACAGGCACTCCGCATGTGGCCTCATGGAGAATGCGGATAGTGATATGACGGTCATCACGCTTTCTCGCCAGCTGGGAAGCGGCGGCGACGAGATCGCCAGTCGGGTTGCAGGGGCATTGGGGCTAGATCTGGTCGATCACGTCCGGCT
>JAJRVX010000413.1:0-6660 GCA_024277095.1 Chloroflexota bacterium | reverse complement strand
CTACCCGAATCTGCGCGGCCTCCTCGCGAATACGTTCCTCACGCCCGGGATCCTCCTGGCCGTGAACCTCGCCGCCCTGGTGGCCTGGGCGTTCTCCCGTAATTTCTACATCGTCCTGGAATGGATGTACGAGAGCTACCGACTCGCCGAACAGCAGACCCGCGAGGCCCAGATGCATCGCAGCAAGCTGCTCACCGTACTCAACGATCTGGACCGCGCGTACCATCGCCTGTGGCGCGCCAATGAGGCACTCGCCTGGGCACGGCAGCAGGCGGAAGAGGCCAAACAGGCGAAGGCCCGCTTCGTCGCGAACGTCAGCCACGAGCTACGCACGCCCCTGAACCTCATCATCGGGTTCAGCGAGATGATGGTCACCGCCCCGGAGAGCTATGGCCAGCCGCTGCCGCCAGCCTACCGGGGTGACCTGAACGCCATCTACCGCAACGCCAAACACCTCTCGGACCTGATCGACGATGTCCTGGACCTCAGCAAAATCGAAGCCGACAGCATGCCGTTGAACAAGGAACAGGGGGATCTCCGGCAGATCGTGAAGGAGGCCACCCGCATGATCCAGGGGATCGTCGAGGCCAAGGGGCTGAGGTTGACACTCGAGTTGCCGGCCGAGCCCGTACATCTTCAGCTGGATATCACGCGCATCCGCCAGGTGATCCTGAACCTGCTAAGCAACGCGGCCCGGTTCACTCAAGAGGACGGGATCACCGTGCGTCTGACGGTAGAGGAGGACCAGGCGACGGTGACGGTGACCGATACCGGCCCCGGCATCCCGGAGGACGTCTTGCCCAGGATGTTTGAAGAGTTCTACCAGGTGGACGACTCGATCCGGCGAGAACACGGCGGCACGGGGCTTGGGCTGGCCATCAGCAAGCGCTTTGTGGAGCTACACGGCGGCCGGATATGGGTGACGAGCGAGGTAGGACGGGGAAGCACCTTCGGCTTTTCTCTGCCCATCTCGCCGCCGCCGAGGGAGATGGCCACGTATCGGCCGGCGTACGAGGTGCTGCCCTTTGGCGATAGCGCCGAGCGCATCCTGATCATACGACATGATGACCCCAGCGCTGCGTCGATGATCCAGCGCCATTTTGAGGGATACCGGGTGGAGCTGGCTCGCTCCGATGCGGAGCTGCTGGATACGGTCAGGCGTCTATGCCCCACGGCCGTGATCGTGGACGCGAGGGACAAAGGCAGAATAGAAGCCCTGTTGAGAGAGGCCCAGTGCGATGAGGTGCCGGTGATCAGCTGTCCCTTGCCCACACGCCCGAAAATGGCACTGGAACTGCAGACGGCCGATTATCTGCTCAAGCCCGTGACGCGAGATGTCGTCCGGCAGGCCTTGAGCAGGGTCTCGCGCCCGTTCTCGAAGGTTCTCATCGCCGACGATGATCCGGCCATGGTGCGCCTGCTGACACGCATGGTGCGTGCCGAGTACCCGCATGTGCAGGTGCTCCAAGCCTACGGCGGCGTCATGGCTCTAGAGATCGCGCGCAGCGAGCGACCGGAGGTTATGCTATTGGACCTCTTGATGCCGGGCATGGATGGACTCGCGGTGTTGGAGCAGGTGCGAGCGGACCCTACGCTGGCCGACATGACGGTGATCGTGGTAACAGCCACAGAGTTAGGCGAGCAGGCCGCCAACCTGAGCGGCGAGATGACGCTGAGGATTCCGACCCCCCTCTCGGTCAGCGAATGGCTGCGGCTGCTGTGCTCGATCACGACGGCGTTACGCCCGACGCCGGAGTCAGAGGTAACCAGAGAGAAAGCTCCAGCCGCAGTGCCTCCTGGCTGACCGGCTTGCGCAGATAGCCATCCGCCCCCAGCGCCGTGGCCAAGCCGGGCTCGTTGAGGATGGAGCAGATCACCACCGGGATCTGCGCGGTGGCTGGATTCGTCTTCAATTGCTGCAATATCTCCCAGCCGTCCTGGCGAGGAAGCATCACGTCGAGCAGAATCAACGAGGGAGTGATCTGCTGAAGCACCTCGAAAGCCTCGACGGCCGTCCCCGCCCCGATGACCTCAATGGCATACTGACTTGTGAACCGCTGAAACAGGTTGATGATATCCGGCATATCATCGATGACCAAGACGTGATGTGGCCCAGCCAGCGGCATCCGGATCTCAACCCGCCACGGATCCTCCTGGCAGGTAACCTGTCCTCCCTGCCTGCGGAGCAGCTGGAGGGCGACATCCCAGCCGATCCCCTCGCGCTTGACCTCTCTGGAGATGGGAACGCCTCGCCCCGCCCCCGGCTTCTGGCTCAGCGTCAGATGCAGCTGCCCAAGCCGTCGCTCGATGTGGATCAAGAGAGACCGCTGCCCCGCCTGGTCCAGTCCGCTGGTGAGCAAGTTGATGAGCGCCTGTCGTAGCATGGTCCGGTCGGCGTAGACGGGCAGGGACTCGGAGGGGCCGGACAGGACGATCCTCGCGCCGAGCTGGTCACAATAGGGCTTCAGATCGCTCAGGATCCCCTTCAACACGTCGTGGATATCCAGGACCTCCGGGTGGGCGCGAGCGTTGAGCTGTTCCACGGTCGCCTGGGCCAGGGTGCGGCGATCCGTAGGGGGGGCGATGCTAGGTTCCGCAGACTCTGTGCGGTCGTCTATCTGGAGTCGATCCCAGAGCACCGCTGCGACGGCCTCGACCCCCTCACGCAACTTCCGATAGACCTGGCGAGGGCTGATGGCCAGGATGCCCGCGATCTCCTCCGGGCCAAGCCCATCGATATAACGGTAGCACAGGGCGCTATAGCCGCAGCTGGCGTCAGGCGAGGTAGACGTGGCGTCAACCGGGCTGAGCTGCTCAATCGCCTCGATCAGGAGGCGCCGCAGTTTTTGCGCGCGGGTCACCCTGTCCGCGTCGGGAACGCCGTCCAGGTATCCGGCCAGAGGATGGCTCTGCAAATGGACGGGGTCGTACAAGTGCGTAAGGGCATCCCTCACGTAATCGATGAATTCGCTCCGGCTGATATCCCCCATGATCCCCCACCAGTGACACGGAACCCACGTGACAAAAATTGGCAGAAAGTTGTCAGAAAGGACCTTGACCCAGCCCGGCGGAATCCATTATAGTTGAATCACGATGAGGACGTCAAACACATATTGAAGACGAGGATTTGTCCTCAATGATCGACAGATCGGGAAGGCCGTTCCAACTTCAGGCCGGCCTCCGAGCGGGCGGATCGAAGAGGCTATCCTCATAGAGCCGACACGGACGACTACGGATAGGGGAAAATGACACCTTCCATCTGGATGTCCCCTCGGGAGCGAGTGGAGGCGGCTTTGTTGGGCGGGACCCCGGATATGGTCCCGTTCACTATTTATGAGCGACACTTGCCCACCGGCGAGACGGAGCGACGCCTGCGTGACGATGGGCTGTGTATCGTGCAACGTGAGCCGCCGGTGTACACAGTGGAGACCCCCAACGTCTCTGAGGAGCAAGTGCATTTCACCGGCGAGGACGGTATGCGGCGGGTGCGCACTATCCTGCGGACGCCCGTGGGCACGTTGACGGCGGTGTCCCGGATGGTCCCCGTGGGCGACACGGCTCTCGACAAGGTCATGCCGTGGACCCACTGGAGAGAGGAGTATCTCTTCAAAGGACCAAACGATTACGAGCCTCTGGAGTTCCTGATCCGGGATCGTCGTTACCGCCCCAACTACGAGATATTCTCCGCCCGGATGGCATTGATGGGGGATGACGGCATCATGCGCGCCAACATCGGCTATTCCCCCCTGCAGGAGATCATCTACGTGCTGATGGGGATGGAGCGATTCGCCATCGAATGGGCCGAGCGACGAGACCGGGTGATGCGCCTGTATGACGCGTTGACGGAGGATCGGCGCAAGATCTATCCGCTGGTCGCCCAATCGCCCGCGCGGATCGCCAATTACGGGGGTAACGTCAGCCCGGAGGTGGTGGGGCTGGAGCGATTCGAGCGCTATATCCTGCCCCACTATGATGAGGCAGCGGAGATTCTGCACGCGCATGGGAAGCTGCTGGGCGTCCACTTCGACGCCAACGTCAGGCTGCTGGCCCCTGGGATCGCCCGCTCCAAGATCGATTATGTGGAGGCGTTTACGCCCATCCCGGGGAGCGATATGACGCTGTCAGAGGCGCGCGCCGTCTGGCCCGACAAGATCCTCTGGATCAACTTCCCCTCTTCCGTGCACCTGGCCCCCATCTCGACGGTGGAGGAGACCACCCGGCAATTGTTGCGCGAGGCAGCGCCTGGGGATCGCTTCATCATCGGCATCACCGAGGATGTCCCGTCCGACCGCTGGCAGGAGACCTTCCCCGCCATCTTGCGCATCCTCCGGCAGGAGGGGCGGCTACCGCTCTCCTAGGGCAACATTGACCGGCCTCCCCGAGGGACGTCCGATGATGGCCCTTCGTCATCGGCACAGCACACGTGACGCCCTCCGGCCCTAGCCCAGGAGCGAGATAGAGCACAAAGCTGTATCCGAGGAGGTGATGAGGAGGAGGAGAGAACTCGACGTTCCCCATGTCTCCAAAAAGTGCTGACATCCCTCTCTCTTGATCGTATTGCGGAGCGATGGCCTGTTAGCCCTCACGTCTGGAACGTCATCCGTTTCCCCACAGGAGGCATTGGCGGGAAGGCTCTTCCCGCCGGCCTCACCGATTAAAGGAGGTCGTGATGGACAAGAAAAGGACTTTAAGCCGTCGGCGTTTCATGAAGGCCTCTGGTGTAGCCGCAGCAGCCGTCTTCATGGCGGCCTGTGCGCCCGCTGCGCCCCCGCAAGCCCCCGCCGAGGAGAAGGCCGAAGCCCCACCGCCCGCTGCCAAGGAGCCCATCACGCTGCGATACCGCAGCTGGCACTCGCCTGAGGCGTCCCTCGGCGATAAGGCATGGTATGAGTGGCTGTCCGAGAATTACGCCCAGGAAGCCCCCGACGTCACCCTCAAATTCGAATTCGTCCCGTTCGGGTCGGAGTATATCCAGAAAGTCCTAGCCGACTATGCAGCCGGAACGCCTCCTGATCTCCTGCACTCCTCCATCATCTGGGCGCGCGACTTCTACGACCGCGGCGTGTTGTTGGATCTCGACGATTACCTCGACGCGGTCCCAGAGCTCGCGCCGGATCAGTTCTACGGGGAGGCCACCAACCGGTATCGCTCCAAGAACGGCAAGTATTACGGGGTGCCGTGGGAGGGGCCGGACTCGAGCATCATCGCGATCAACAGCAAGCTGGCCCAGGAGGTGGGCCTGGACCCGCACGGCGAGGACATCAAGACGTGGGACGATTTCGTAGAGGCGGCCAAGGCGCTTACCAAGCGCGAGGGCGGCGAGATCGTCCAGGCCGGTTTCCTGGTGACCAGCATGCGCTACATTGAGCCTTTTGCCTCTTGGATGTATAGTAATGGCGGCGCGCTGCACGACGATGCGATCACGCAGCCAACATTCAACAACGAGCGCGGCAAGCAGGTCCTGCAGCTCCAATTGGATCTCCTGAATAAGCATCAGGTCTCGTTCCCCATCTCCCCGGAGCGACAGGACACGCAGTTGTTCCTGCAGGGCAAGGCGGGCATGATCTACGCCGGCACCTGGTCCACGACGCACTTTGAGGGGATCGCGCCTGAGGGATTCGAGTACTGGTTCATGCTCTTCCCCCAGGGGCCCATGGGGGATGGCCCCAGCACGACGACCTGGTCGAACATGTTCGTGTTACCTAAGAAGACGAAGTATCCGGACAAGGCCTTCGATCTGATGCGATACTGCACAACGCCTCCGGTCGTCATCAAGCGCTTCGAGCTTTCCACGCGCACCACGCCCTTGAAGGCCATCTTCGAGAGCGAGGCATGGCAGCAACTGCTGAAGAAATATCCTCAGCTGGAGGTCAAGATCCCGGCTGCCGAGGCCGGCGGTGTCTATCCCTACTTCCCCTTCTTCACGGAGGCCAATGACGCGCTCGGCACGGAGCTGGAGCGGGTCATCCTGGGCGAAAAGGACATCGAGGAGGCGCTGGCCGAGGGCGAGAAGAAGGTGCAGGAGGTCATTCAGCGACGCCAGAAGGAGTTGGAAAAGTCATAAGCTTCACGCGAAAGGGCTCCGAGCGTGTCTGAGACACTCCTGAGCCTGACCGGACAGGTGGAATAGGATCGACAGAGCCGACTGTGCTTCTGAACTCGGGCAGGGGCGCAGTCGGCTACTATTGGGCAGAGGTGCAATGAAATGGCTCGGATTGCGAATCTGAAGAGACCTGAGGGAATCTACGTCGCCCCTCCCCTGTGGAAACAGCCCCGCAAATGGATCGCCGGGTACATCTTCGCCGGGCCGGCGACCATCCTGATCGTCCTGTTCTCGATCATCTCCATTGTCATCTCCCTATACCTCAGCTTCTTCAACTACGACGTCATCTCTGAGGTGACCCCCTTCGTCGGCTTCGACAACTATAGAGAGGCCCTCTACGATGATGAGCTGTTCTGGATCTCGTTGAAGAACACGGCCATCTACGTAGCGGGCGTCGTGCCTGGCATCACGGTCATAGGCTTCCTCCTGGCCCTGGCGGGACACAAAGTGACGCATGGGCGGGGGGTCTTCCGCACCGTTTACTTTCTGCCCTCTATCACGCCGATGGTGGTCATCGCCCTGGTCTGGATGTGGCTCTATAGCCCCAAGGGCATGAT
>JAJRVX010000412.1:0-9781 GCA_024277095.1 Chloroflexota bacterium | reverse complement strand
TGACGGCCTGACCTACACGTTCAAACTGCGCCAGGGCGTCAAATTCCACAACGGCAAGGAGTTCAAGGCCGAGGACGTGATCTACTCCTTCAATCGGATCATGGATCCCGACTTCCCGGCCGCGGATCGCTCCGACCTGGAGATGGTCGAGTCCGTCGAGGCGCCCGACGACTACACGGTCGTCTTCAAGCTCAAATACCCGTTCGCGGCGTTCCTGACCAATCTGGAGTCCCTCTGGATCCTGCCCAAGGACGCGGGCGTGGACTTCAACCAGCAGCTGATCGGGACGGGGCCGTTCAAGTTCGTGGAGTGGGTCTCAGGAGATCATATCACCCTGGAGCGATTCGATGACTACTGGGAGGAGGGCAAGCCCTACCTCGACAAGGTGGTCTTCCGGCCCATCCCCGAATCGGCCACCAAGCTGGTCGAGCTGAAGACCGGCGGGCTGAACTTCATCGGCAACGTGCCCTACAAGGACGTGGCCGAGCTGGAGAGCGACCCCAACTTCAAGGTCTACCGCGTCCTCGGCGTCGTACGAGACCACCTGGGGTTCAACGTCACCAAGCCGCCCTTTGACAACAAGCTCGTCCGTCAGGCGATGGGCTATCTCATCGACCGCGAGGCGATCGCCCAATCCGTCATGGAGGGCTACGCCAAGCCCGCGCAGATCGCCATCCCGGAAAGCCACTGGGCCTTCAATCCCGCCATCAAGGATGCCTACACCTTCGATCCGGAAAAAGCCCGGCAGCTCCTGACCGAGGCCGGCTACCCCGATGGGTTCAAGGCGACGATCAAGGTCAGCCCCACCTATCCGCTGGAGATCAAGATGGCGGAGCTGATCGCCGAGGCCGCGAAGGAGGTCGGTGTGGACTTCGAGATCCAGCAGCTCGAATGGTCCACCTGGATCCAGCAGGTGGTCACCGAGGGGGACTTCGAGGCGGAGATCGTCCTGATCTCCGGCGGCATCGACCCGGACGACTTCTTCTATCAGTGGCACCACAGCGGCGAGATCTTCAACATCTGGCGATTCAGCACGCCGGAACTGGACGCGTTGCTGGAGAAGGGGCGGAAGCTGCGCGACAAGGAGGAGCGGAAGAAGGTCTACTACGAGATCCAGGAGTACCTGATCGATCAGGCTCCCATGGTTCATATCGTATATCGCGAGTCCATCATGGCCAGCACGGCGAACGTCAACGGCTTCGTGATGACGGGCCGCGAGGATATGACGTTTAAGACGGTCTGGCTCGATCAAGGGGAATGATCCGCGAGAACGGAAGCCAGCGGTGGGCAGGTCGTTTCGGGGAGCGCCCATCGGCCTGCCCACCCCGATGTGAGGAGTGAACGCCAAGATGCCCACCTTCATCATCAGACGGTTGATCCATCTCGTCCCGGTCCTCGTCGGCGTCTCTCTGGCCGTCTTCCTGCTGTTGAAACTCACCCCCGGCGACCCGGCCACGGCCATCCTCGGCGTGCAGGCCAGCCCCCAAGAGGTCGCCCGGATACGGCGCTCCCTCGGGCTCGATCGGCCCTGGTGGGTACAGTATGGCATCTGGCTCAGCAACGTCGTGCGCGGTGATCTCGGGACCTCATATCAGAGCAAGCGTCCCGTCTCTACGCTGATCCTCCAGCGGCTGCCCGCTACGGTGGAGCTGGCCATCCTATCGCTGCTGATCGCGGTCTCGATCGGCGTCCCCGCCGGGATCATCAGCGCCACGCGGCGGTACACGGCCCTGGACTACGCCTTCACGTCCTTCGCGCTGTTCGGCATCAGCATGCCCGGATTCTGGTTCGGCATCCTGCTGATCCTCATCTTCTCCCTCTACCTGCGCTGGCTCCCGGCCTCCGGATACGCCCCTTTGAGCGCCGGCCTGGGGCCGCACCTCAAGCACCTGATCCTGCCATCCATCGCCCTCGGGCTCTTCAACACGGGAGCGCTGATGCGCTTCACCCGCTCGTCGATGCTCGAGGCGCTCTCCCAGGACTACGTCAGGACCGCGCGCGCGAAGGGATTGGCGGAGCGGATCGTCATCCTCCGCCATGTGCTGAAGAACGCGCTGATCCCGACGCTTACGGTGCTGGGCCTGCAGATAGGATATCTGCTCGGCGGCGCCGTGATCATCGAGCAGGTCTTCGCGTGGCCGGGCATCGGATGGCTCGCCCTGACCGCGATCAACCAGCGCGATTATCCGGTGGTCATGGGCGTCGTCCTGATGGTCTCATTCGTCTTCGTCTTCAGCAACCTGCTGGTCGACATCGCCTACACGTGGGTGAACCCACGCATCCGCTTCGATCAAGAGGGCAAGTGATGCTCACGTTCCGTCCCTCCCGCTTTTGGAGACGCTTCGCGCGGAACCGGCTGGCGCTCCTCGGCACGCTGATCATCGTTCTCCTTCTCATCAGCGCGCTGCTGGCCCCCGTGATCGCGCCCTACGACCCCATCAAGACCAACATCCGTGATCGGCTTCAGGGCCCATCGGCGGCGCACCTCTTCGGCACCGACGACCTGGGGCGGGACATCTTCTCGCGCGTCCTCTACGGCACGCGCATCTCCCTGAAGGTCGGTCTGATCTCGGTCTCCATCGCGACCTCCATCGGGCTGCTGTTGGGGCTGCTGGCCGGCTACCTGGGCGGATGGGTCGATACCCTGGTGATGCGGACCATGGACGTGCTGTTCGCCTTTCCCGCCGTCCTCCTGGCCATCGCGATCATGGCGGTGTTGGGGCAGTCCACCACCAACGTGATGATCGCGGTGGGCATCGTCTACGTGCCGATCTTCGCCCGCATCACCCGCGGCAGCGTGCTGGCCGTCCGAGAGCTGGAGTTCATCGAGGCGGCCCGCTGCATCGGCCTCCGGGACGCGGATATCGTCCGCCGGCATATCCTGCCCAACGCCCTGGACGCGGTGATCGTGCAGGTATCCCTGGCCACCGCCTTCGCCATCCTGGCGGAGGCAGCGCTGTCCTTCCTCGGCCTGGGCACCCAGCCGCCGGACCCGAGCTGGGGTTCGATGCTGAGCTTCGGCCGGGAGTACATGCTCGAGGCGCCCTGGTGGACCATCTTCCCAGGGCTGGCGATCTTTCTGACGGTCCTGGCGCTGCACCTGATCGGCGATGGGCTGCGCGACGCGCTGGATCCCCGGTCCGACGTACGGGTATAGGGCACTTTGATCGCAAACCCGCAAGGAAAGGAGTGTGTGATGCAACGGGAAAAGCTTTCCGCACCGCGCCTGGCAACCTTTTCGATCTCAGCGAGATGCGCTCGAACGGGGCAGCTAGGGGTTGGGATCTCCACCAAGTTCATCGCCGTGGGAGCGCTGGCCCCCAACGCCAAAGCGCAGGTTGGAGCCTGCTCCACCCAGGCCTTCGTGAACCCTTACCATCGCTATTGGATGATCGAGAATCTCAGTCAAGGGCAGGCCGCGGAGGAGGCTTTGCGCAACTCGCTGGCCAGGGACCCGCGCCCACAGATTCGGCAACTGGCCATCGTGGATGCGCAGGGGCGCAGCGCCGCCTACACCGGCGAGCGGTGTGACACCTGGTGCGGGCACCGGACCGGCCCGAACTACGCGGCGGCGGGCAACATGCTGGCCAACGGGGATGTGGTGGCGGAGATGGCTCGCGTGTTCGAGGAGACGGAGGGCAGTGATCTGCCGCTGGCCGAGCGGCTGCTCCGTTGCCTGGAGGCGGCCGAGGCGGCCGGCGGCGACAAGCGGGGCAAGCAATCAGCCGCCCTGCTGATCGTCGACACGGAAGATTATCCCAAGATCGATCTGCGCGTGGATGATCATCCGGATCCCGTCGCCGAGCTGCGCCGCATCTACGAGCTGTTCATGAGCGAGTTCGCCGAGATTTTGGAGGGGCTTCCCACCAAGGCGGACCCCGCGGGGAAGATCGGCGAGGAGTTCCTGAGCGATTAGGGCGCCTTTGAACAGGCGATGAGTCACGCCGATGGCGGAACCCATTCCGCTATCGGCGTTTTCCTTATCCGTGATCTTCGGCGCCGAACGCCACCCGGGCGTTGGGATGGGCGTAGACGCTGTAGGCGAGCCAGAAATCCACGGTATCAGGGTCGGGCGGCTAAGGAAAGCCGCCCTCCCCATCATATCCATCGCCTGGGTGGGATGCAATGGATATGGAAACCGACTTTTGAGCTGAAACGCCTGACCTTCACACTTCACCTCAAAACCTGGTCTTTGCAATCAAAATATCCTCCTTCTGGGGGACTGCGTCCCTCAAAGCTCCCCGCTGTCTTTCCACCGAAAAAGATACACGACCTGTCCCGCCGTCCCCTTGCCGGACATGCGATGTTCGGGCAGAATACAGAGGTGTGAAGGGGATCTTCCCTCCACGGAAATCCCACTTCTCCGGCTTGTACCTGCCTTTCTCGGCCCTTCCTGAAGGGCCCGGGCCGAGGCCGGGCCGGTCGAAGGCGGAAGGAGGACTTTCTCCGGAGAGGCTCCGCCCCTCCGGGCCTCCCCACAGCGGAAGCAACGGCATTTCTCCTGAGGAAGCGTGAGGAAGATATATGGCGGCAGTGAGAGGGTTTTCAGAACGAGTCGCTTCTACCACGGAGTCGTGGACCCGCCGCTTGTGGACGGATCTGGCGTTGACGACGAAGATGATTCTGATCGTGGTGGTCGCCCTTCTGGTCCTGGCGGGGAGCTTTGGCTACCTGGGGGTGCACGCGACCCGGAGCAACACCCAACAGGCCTTGCAGGAGCGGGTGGCGCTGGCCCAACTGGCCGCCAGCCATCTGGACTCCGTGTTCGCCCACATCGAGCGCATGATGGTCAGCATCGCGATCCTTCTGGCCCCGGAGGGATCCCAATCCGATCTGACGGGATCGGAGCTGCTCGGACAGCACGCCGCCTACCAACAGTTGATCCTGTTCAGCCAACAGATCTTTCTGCTGAACAACCGGGGCGAGATCGTGCAGGCGGAGCCCGCAGACCCTATGCCGGACCTCATCCCCCTGGCCTCCGTGCCCTCCATCCAGAGCACCCTGCAGACGGGCCGCTTCGCCGTCTCCGGGCTCGTCTCGCTGGCCACGGGACAACGCCCCACGGCGCTGGTCAGCGTGCCGGTCCGCAACGGCGCGGGGACGATCATCGGCGCGCTGGCCATCAGCCTGGATCTGGAAAGCCCCGAGATGAACGCCTTCCTGCAGCCGGTGTCCCTGGGGGAAACGGGGTACATGGAGGTCGTCGACAGCAATGGGGTGATCCTGTTGAGCACGCGCCCGGATCGGGTGCTCCGCCAGAGCGACCACAGGGGCAGCCTGGCCCACATGATCCAGGAGAGGAAGCCCATGGTCGCCGTATGCCATGACTGCCACCAGACGCCTCGCGGCGAAGCCCCGCGGCCGGAGGTCATGGCCTTCGCACCGCTGACCCGGGTGGACTGGGGGGTGGTGGTGCGACAGCATCAGGAGGAGGCCTTCGCCACCGCACGTCAGCTACAGGAACGCGTCGTTATCCTCGGCGCGGTGGCCCTGCTGCTCGCCCTGGTGATGGTGTGGATGATCACCCGCAGCGTCGTCGCCCCCCTGAAACTCCTCACCGGAGCCGCGCAGCGCATCGCCCAGGGCGACCTGGACACCCCCGTCCGCTGCTGCGAGCGAGGCGACGAGATCGGCGCCCTGGCGGAAGCGTTCGACCACATGCGCACCCGGCTGCGAGACTTCATGGACGAGATCCAGACCTGGAACCGAGAGCTGGACCAGCGGGTTCGCGAGCGCACGGCGGCCCTTATGGCCGCCCAGGCCGAGGCCCAACAGGCGCGCGACTATCTGCAGGCGATCATCGACGGCCTGAGCGACGAGCTGGTCGTGGTGGACAGGGACTTCCGCGTGCGCCTGGCCAACGCGGCCGTGCAGAAGCGATGGAATGGGCAAGAGCCGGTGCTCGGCCAGCGCTGTTGGGTTGTGAATCACGACGGTCGTCCCTGCCAGCCGCCGCACTGCGAGTGCCCCGTGCGAGAGGTCATGAAGAGCGGCAACCCCGTCCGGGTCACCCACTTCCACGAGCAGGGGAAAGAGGAGGGGGAAGGACGCTATGTGGATATCGTGGCCTCACCGCTGCACGACCATCGCGGCGATATGCGCGGGGTCATCGAGCTGCTGCGGGACGTGACGGAGGAGATGCGGGTGAAGCAGGCGCTGGTCCGCCGCAACAAGGAGCTCTCCGCGCTCAACGCCATAGCCGCCATCGTCAGCCGATCCCTCGACCTGCAGGAGATCCTGGACATGGCCCTGGACAAGGTCCTGGAGCTGACGGACGTGGACGCGGGCGCCGTCTTCCTGAGGGAGAACGGCAGCGACGATCTGGCGCTCGCGGCCCATCGCGGGCTCGGAGCCGCCGCCGCGGAAGCCCTCCGCCGGGAGTGGATCGGCGCGAGCCGGATGAGCGCGATGGAAGCGGATCGGCCGGTGGTGGTGAGCGAGCCGCCACGTTCCCAGGGGACCACAAAGGCGCTCCCCGATCGCAAAGGGCTGCGCTCCCTGGTGTGCGTGCCCCTGATCGCGAAGGGGAAGGCGCTGGGGGTCATGTGTGTGGGCACGCGCGAGCCTCGCGACCTCGCGAACGAAGTCGAGCTGCTGCGGGCCCTCGGCCGCCAGATCGCCGTGGGCGTGGAGAACGCGATCCTCTACGCGGATGTGCGACGGAAGGAGCAGGTACGCGGCGAGCTGCTCAAGAAGATCATCACCGCCCAGGAGGAGGAACGGAAGCGCATCGCCCGGGAGCTCCACGACGAGACCAGCCAGGCCCTCACCGCGATCGTCATGAACTGCGCGGCCCTGGAGCAGGTCGTCCCGAAGGGGCTCGAGGACTTCAAGACCAAGCTGAGCGTCGTGCGCGCCACGGCGGCCCGAAGCCTGCGGAACCTGCGCACGCTCATCTTCGACCTGCGCCCCGAGGCGCTGGACGACCTGGGCCTGGAGCTGGCGATCCGCGGCCACGCCAAGGAGCGACTGGAGGACGCGGGCATCCACACCCGGGTTCACGTGGTCAACCTGCCAGACCGTCTTCCATCAGAGGTGGAGACCACGGTCTTCCGCCTGGTCCAGGAGGGGATCGCCAACATCGTACGGCACGCCCAGGCCAGCGAGGCCCGCATCCACCTGGAGCTGGTGAATGGGCACCTGCAACTGATCGTGGAGGATAACGGCAAAGGGTTCGACCCGAGGAAGACGATGGCGGCGGAAGGCGGCAACGGGTGGGGGCTGCGCGGCATGGAGGAGCGAGTGACCCTTTTGGATGGGGAGATGCGCATTGAATCGAGTCCGGGCAAGGGGACCCGGATCCTGGTGAAGATCCCCCTGGAGGGATGACCATGCAGACCATTCGCGTGTTGATAGCGGACGATCACGGCATCGTCCGGGCAGGCATTCGCTCGCTGCTGGAGTCGTGTGAGGATATCGAGGTGGTGGGCGAGGCCGCCGACGGCTGGGAGGCGGTGGAGCAGGCCGTCCGTCTCCGTCCCGACGTGGTGCTCATGGATATCGCCATGCCAAGGCTGCGGGGCGTAGAGGCCACCTACGAGATCCACCAGCGGCTGCCTCAGGTCCGGGTGCTGGCGCTCACGGTGCACGACCGCGAGGAGTATTTCTTCGCCATGCTCAAGGCAGGAGGCTCCGGATATGTCCTCAAGGAGGGGGAGCCGGAGGAGCTGCTCGCGGCCATCCGGGCGGCGTATCGAGGGGACGCCTACCTCTCCCCAACGGTCACCCGGGCCATCCTGGACGACTATCTGGAGCGCCGGGGGGAGCAACAACCCAGCGATTACGACCGACTGACCCTGCGCCAGAAAGAGGTGCTACAGCTGGTGGTGGAGGGGAAGAGCACCCGGGAGATCGCCGAGATGCTCTGTCTCAGCGTGAAGACGGTGGAAAAGCATCGTTCGAACATCATGAAAAAGCTCGGCCTGCAGAGCTGGCGCGAGCTCATGAGATACGCCGTGCGCAAGGGGCTCATCAAGCTGGAGCCGGACGAGGCGTAGGGATCCGACGAGCACATCCGACCTGCCGCGGGAGACGCCGGGATTAGAGCGCGCCCTCTTGCGCACACGCGACGCCCGGCTCTTCGGATAGTGAAGAACGAGAGAAAGAGAGCACGTCACAGGGCACGCACGTAAGCGCGCCCTTTTTTCATTCCCGGGAGGACCGGAGGGGCGTCTCATAAGGTGCGGTGAATACCTGACCTATGTGAGCAGCGGATCAAATGGGGGTGTTCGGTAGCCCGAATGGGGGGGCCTCCCCCATAGGGCATGGGGGGCATCCCCCATGCGAAACTCACGGTGATCTTGTAGAGTATTGGAAAAGAGTTGATATCTCATGTCTTGCAACCTTAGGAGGGAACGATCATGGCAGACCCAAAGATGGGAAAGAAGTTGCGAGGTAGTCGAGAAGGTTTGTCACGAAGGGAGTTTCTGGCAGGAGCGGTCATCGGGGCCGGGGCTATGGGCCTGTTCTCATGCGCACAGGGCCAACTGATGGTTCCTGCGTCGGGGCCGGCGGCGACAGAGGGGACTCCCTGCCCCGAGGCGAAGACGGAAGTCAAAGAGGTAGAGGTGGTGAAGGAGGTCGTAAAAGAGGTTCCCAAAGAGGTCCCCGAATGGCCCTGGCCCTATGTGAAGCTGGACCCGGAGATGATCCGGAAGAAGGGTCATCTGGGATACTATAAGGCGCACTGCTGCTATGGGGCTTTCTGGGCGATCGTCGACTCGCTGAGAGAGGAGATCGGATTCCCGTTTGACCAGATCCCCGCCGAGATGATGATCTACGGCGCCGGCGGTGCGGCGGGATGGGGGACCCTGTGCGGGGCGCTCAACGGAGCCTTCGCCGCCATCAACCTGGTCACCGACGAGGGAACCTGCAAGAAGATCGTTCACGAGCTGATGGGATGGTACACCGAGACCCCTCTGCCGACGGAGATCAGCAATCAGTACGCCAGCGAGCACGCCTTCCTGGTCGACAAGTACAAATCGGACGAGGTGCTGGCGCAAAGCGTGGCCGGATCTCCTCTGTGTCATGTCTCCGTCACCAAATGGTGCCAGGCATCGGGTTATCCCTCGGGATCTCCGGAGCGAAGCGAGCGCTGCGGCCGGCTGACCGGCGATGTGGCAGCGCGGGCCGTGGAGCTGCTGAACCAGTACGCGGACAACGCATTCGAGCCGGCTTACGAGATGCCGGTTGGCGCAACCGTCTGCAGAAGCTGCCACTTCAAGGGCAAGGAGTTCGAGAAGGGGCAGTTCACACGAGGCAAGATGGATTGCCTGCAGTGTCATGAGCCGCACGGGAAGCCGGGAGAGTAAAGAGGGCGATCATGGGTTCGCCCCTCGATAGCTCGTCCGAGCGGGCGAGCCCCTTTGTGCACGAAACGGCTGCCGTTCCCCACCAACGGCAGCCGTTTTGTATTTTCCAGCCCCTGATCGTCAGCCGACGGAAAACGGCCCTCATCCCCCAGATCCCCATCTCCCGGGCCCGGGAGATGGGGGCTCATCTTCGTGTCTTGGCGCGGATGGCGGAAGGCAGCGCCTTTCGCCACTCGAAAGGCCAATCTTGAGGAGCGGGCCGATCCTCGTCCCTGCAGGTGTCATGCATGCCAACATGAACGCTGGACTTTGAAAAGCCCCAGCCGTCCCGTAGGGCTTTTCAAAGCTCTAATGGATCAGTATCATAAAGGTGAGATGGAGCCAAGAGAAGGACGAGGAGGGGGAAATGATGAAGGGATCGTTGTTGGAGCGACTACGGGGTGTGCGGGATCCCCGGTCGCGGCGGGGAC
>JAJRVX010000411.1:0-3201 GCA_024277095.1 Chloroflexota bacterium | reverse complement strand
CTCCACGCACAAGGCCTGATTGGCGAAGCTCATATCCATGACGGCGCTGGGATGCCCCTCGGCCGCGGCCAGGTTCACCAGACGACCCTCCCCCGCCACGTACAGGCAGCGGCCGTCAGCCAGCCGATACTCGTCCAGGGACTCACGCACCCGTCGCTTCTCCACCGCCATCGACTCCAGCGCGGGCAGGTTGATCTCCACGTTGAAATGGCCCGAGTTGGCCATGATCGCCCCCGACTTCATGCGCTCGAAGTGCGGCTGATCCAGGACGTGGATATCGCCCGTGGCCGTGACGAAGATGTCGCCGATCGCCGCGGCCTCGATCATGGGCATGACCCGGAACCCATCCATCACCGCCTCCAAAGCCCTCAGCGGGTCCACCTCGGTCACGATGACGTTGGCCCCCATGCCCCGCGCCCGCATGGCAATGCCACGGCTACACCAGCCGTATCCGGCGACCACAAAGTTCTTACCCGCCAGCAGGACGTTGGTCGCCCGAAGGAGGCCATCGATGGTGGACTGGCCCGTGCCATACCGATTGTCAAACAGGTGCTTGGTCATCGCGTCGTTCACGGCGATGATGGGATACCGCAGCACTCCGTCCTTGGCCATCGCCCGCAGCCGGATGACGCCGGTGGTCGTCTCCTCCGTCCCGCCGATGACCTCCCCCAGCAGATCCTGGCGCTCTCGATGCAGGGTGGAGACCAGATCGGCGCCGTCGTCCATGGTCACGTGAGGCCGATGGTCCAGCGCGGCCTTGATATGCTCGTAATAGGTCTCGTTGTCCTCACCCTTGATGGCATATACGGGGATCCCGTAATGCTCCACCAGCGCGGCCGCCACGTCGTCCTGGGTGGACAGCGGATTCGAGGCGCACAGCACCACATCCGCCCCGCCGGCCTGCAACACCCGCATCAGATTGGCCGTCTCAGTGGTCACATGCAGACAGGCGGACACTCGCAGCCCATCCAGCGGTCGCTCCTGCTGGAACCGCTCCAGCAGCTGCTGGAGCACCGCCATCTCTCGCGCGGCCCACTCCATGCGAAAACGGCCCTGATCGGCCAGCGACAAATCCTTCACATCGTACTGTTTCGTCACGTGTTACACTCCTTGTATGATCGTGAGATTGCGTCTCTTCAAAACAGGCAGGGATGATCCATGAAGCACACCATAAGCGTCAACGGAACGACATGGGCAAGGCGCTTACCGCCGCTCTCCCCCAAAAGGGCGATGGCGAAGGGGGAATCCCCCAAGCCATCCGCGGGGGCAGGGGCCTGCTCCCATGCGGCTCAACTGACGCCAATGGAGCGATTCATGAACCGCCCTCACCCGGGGCAAACCCTGCATTGGGGGATCAAACGCTCAGCCATGCGCCAGCATCCGGACGGGCACGGCGATGCCCTCCAGGAAGGGACAATATCGCCGGTAGCCCAGCCTCTCGTACAGGGCAACGGCCGACACGTTCTCCTGGGAGACGTTCAACACGACGTCCATGCCCCGCTCGAGCAACTCCGCGGTCACCGCACTGGTCACGGCCGCGCCCAGGCCGCGTCTCCGATGGGCGGGATGCGTGAAGACATTGCCCACCGCCGCCACCCGCTCCTGGGGAGCCACCAAATGCGTGCCCGCCACGGCGATCAGATCGTCCCCATCCCAACACCCGTAGAAAACCCCCTGCTCAAGCTGATAGGGGGCAAAGGCGTCCGCCCCACCGTGCATGTACAGGCGGGATAACGCTGGCAGATCATCCATTCCCAGCCGGCGGGCTCGCTCCAGTCCCATCGGCCGGAAATCCTCAGGGGACACCACCATGCGCCACATGGGTATCCGCCCCTCAAAGCGAAGCCAGGACGCCGCCGCGTCCACGTGCTCATCCAGCCCGGTGAAATACACCCGTTCGGGCAGATCGGCCCGAGCCGCCGCGGCCAACACCCCATCAGCAGGGCCGAAACAAAACAGCGCGGGCGGGTTCAAGCGCCCGAACAACAGGATCAGCGCCTCCGGGCGCCGATCCCGGCCGGCCACGTACCAGCGGCTGTACTCACGGAAGCCCGGCGAGAGGTCGCCCAGGGCGTAGGCGGCGTAGCCGCGGTCCTCGTTCAATAGTCTGCGGACCTCGTCCGGATCCTCCGAGGGACGAGCCCACCACCCTCCGGTCACGAGCTCACCACCCCGCTCCGCAATCGCTCCAGCCCCGGCGCGTCCCCAAAGGTCTCCCGATACCGCTCGATGAACTCATCCAGCGTGAACGAGTGGCTCTGAGTGCCGTACTGCTCCAGCACGTACGTGGCCGCCAGGCTGCCTATCCGGCCGGTGATCTCCCAGGGGAGTCCCGCCAGCATGCCCACCATGATACCCGCCCGATACGCGTCGCCTACACCGGTTGGCTCGCCGATCCGCCTCGGCGTCGCAACGGGCACCTCCACCCGCTGATCCCCCTCCACGATGACGGACCCCCGCTCGCCACACGTGATAATGGTGGCCTGCGCCATCCCGAAGAGCGCCTCGTCATCCAGGCCCGTCTTGCGCTTGATCATCTCGAACTCATACTCGTTCACCACCAACAGGCGAGCCCCCCGGATCCCCTCCAGCAGATCCTCCCCGCTCAGGCGAATGACCTGCTGGCTGGGATCGTACACGTACGGCAGGCCTAGCTCCTTGCACTCCCGCACGTATTTCACCATCGCCGCCGGGTCATTGGGAGAGATAATGGCCAGGGCCGCGTCGGCCAGATCCAGATCGTGGAGGGAGAGCTCGGCCGCACGACGCATGGCCCCCGTGTAAAAGCTGGCGATCTGGTTGTTGTCCAGATCCGTGCTGACGAAGAAGGAGGCGGTGAAATCATCCTCGTACACGCGAATGCCCGATGTGTCGATCCCCTGCTCCTCCAGCCAGCGCCGGTAGTCCCCGAAATCCTGCCCCACGGTGGCCACGATGTACGGACGCGCCCCCAGCAGGCGCAGGGTGTAGGCGATGTTGGGGGCGCAGCCGCCCCGTTCACGCCGCATGGAGTCCACCAGGAAACTGACTGACAGGTGGTCGATCTTATCGGGCAGGATGTGATCTTTGAATCGGCCGGGGAATGACATGATGTAATCGTACGCCACCGACCCCGTTACGACGATGGTCATGCCTCCTCCTCTTCTTTCGCCAGGGCGACCAGGCGACGGCGCGCCAGCTCGCAATACTCCGGCGAGATCT
>JAJRVX010000410.1:0-5950 GCA_024277095.1 Chloroflexota bacterium | reverse complement strand
GGAGATCGAGCGGCCGCCCTGGCTGCAGGGGGAGTCGCTGCTGCCGCTGATCCGCGGCGAGGCGGACGAGATCCACGAGGAGATCTTCGCCGAGGTGACGTACCACGCCGCGTACGAGCCGCAGCGGGCCGTGCGCACCCGACGCTGGAAGTACATCCGGCGCTTCGACGGCCGTGACCGGCCGGTGTTGCCCAACTGCGACGACGGCCCCAGCAAGGACGTATGGCTGCAGCACGGCTGGCGGGACCGGCCCGTGGCGACGGAGCAGCTTTACGATCTGGTCTTCGATCCCAACGAGGTGCACAACCTGGCCGGTGATCCGGCCATGGCGGGGGTGTTGGAGGAGATGCGCGGCCGGCTGGAGCGGTGGATGCGCGCCACCGACGATCCGTTGCTGCGGGGACCGGTGCCCGCGCCGCCCGGCGCCCGGGTGAACGATCCGGACGGCCTGTCGCCACGAGAGCCGGCGCGGCCCGTCGGGTAGGGATGCAGAGACAGGTGCCTTGCTGTTACCGGCGGGCATATCGCATTCGCGGGGTGGTCCGATGAACAATGGCCCCCGGCGTAGAAACCGCCGAACCATCCGGCTGCGGGCATACGATTACACCACACCCGGGGCATATTTTGTCACCGTGTGTACCCAAGACCAGGCGCATCTATTCGGAGATGTGGTAGACGGAGGGATGCGGCTGAATGATGCTGGGCGAATGATCATCGATATATGGGAATCGTTGTCAGATCGTTTCCCGACCATTCGATTGGACGCGTTCGTGGTCATGCCCAATCACGTACACGGCATAATCGTCATCGTAGGGGCACCCCTTGTGGGTGCCCAAGCAGAAAACCATGACGCAGACGATCATACCGTAGGGGCGTCCCTTGTGGGCGCCCAAATCGAAGATCATGATAATGCAGATGCCCAAACCAGGGCAGCCACGAGGGCTGCCCCTACGTTGGGGGATATCGTTGGGGCGTTTAAATCCATCACGACGGTGGAATATATCCGTGGGGTTAAACAACATGGATGGTCCCCGTTTCACAAACGTCTGTGGCAACGCAACTATTACGAACACATCATCCGCAATGACCGTGCCCTGGACGCCATCCGGCGGTACATCGTCCAGAATCCTGTGCGTTGGCATCTGGACCGATACAATGCCGAGCGCACGGCGCCCGATCCGTGGGCCGAGGAGATATGGCGCATGATGCATGAGCCGTTCCCACGACCCTGTATCCTGTACGGGCGACGCATTCCATGGATGATGAGGCGAACCCCACGCCATTCTCATCGGACGAGTCGATTGGCATGTGGGGCTCGTTTTGTGGGAATGCGTCGCCCCTACGCTGCTTGTACGGGCGACGCATTCCACGGATGATGAGGCCAATTCCACACCATTGTCATCGGACGGGCCAATCGACATGTGGGGGCCGTCTTCTGGGAATGCGTCGCTCCTACCATAATGGGCAGGAGGATCATCGGTGAGGCTGGCTGAGAATCCCCACGATCTGCGGCTCCCGGCCTGGGGGCCGTATACCAAGCGCTACATCGGCATTTCCCACATCCCGGACGTACGCCGGGGCCTGCGCTTCGATCTCAGCGTGTTCCCCGGGCTCTATCGACGCCGGGTCGACGTCCCCAGCGTACTATGGGAATCCGGCTATCACCCCTGGGAGGCCGCGCCCGATCTGAGCTACTTCTGCCATCGGCATGAGCTGGAATGGAAGGACCAGGTCTACTGCGACATCTCCTTCTCCGAGATCGACGCCGACGCCCGGCTGATCCGTTGCGAGTGCGTCAACGCCACGGACCGGCCGCAGAGCATCGTGCTGCACTACGTGGCCTCCATGCACTTCCCATCGCTGCGGCCCAACTCGCCGGAGGCCATCCGGCCATGCCGGGTGAAACTGCCCGCCGGCGCCGTCTGGATCGACGCGCTGGACTACGCCGATCTGCGCTATGCCCATCCCCGCCCGACGGACAACCTGATGCCCGACGGGCTCTACCGGGGCGAGGTGCGGGATCAAGGCTTCGTGCAGGGCAGCGGGGTCGGTCGGGGATTCGGCCGGGATCCGGGCGATGCGGTGGTCTATCGGGTGACGATCCGGCGGGCGATATCGGACGCCGTCCTGCTGTTCCGCTATCGTCTGGCCGAGGGGGAGACGGCGCGCTTCGCCGCGGGGGGCCTGGTTCGGGGAGAGATCGCCTTCGCCGGAGGCGAGGGCTTCCAGACGCTCACGCTGCCGGCGGGAGACCTGTCTCCGGGGGAGCACACGCTCCGCCTCGTCTCGACGGGCGGGGCCGAGATCGAGCTGGATGGGTTCGCCATCGTCCCGGCGGGGGAGATCGACACCGTCCGCTTTCGCCCTGTCGCCTGGCATCCGCATCCTGAGATCAGCTCGGGACCTATCCCCAATAGTCTGATCCTCCGATATCCGGACGTGGATCGTGTCTACGGCCTGGCCTGGGGCTTCGATCGATTTCAGGTGCGGGAGTTCCACAGCGACGAACTGGACCGGCTCATGCGGTACACCGTCCACAACCACGTGGCGACTGCCTTCTGGGGGGCTGGCGACGGGCACTTCACCGATGTCTTCCTGCGGCCGATCCCCCTCGCGCCCCATAGCACGCGCGTGATCTACGGCGCGGTGTGTGTCGGGGAGGTGGAGGACATCCGCCGGCGTCTGGCCGGGTTCGAGCGCGATCCCGAGGAGTACGAATCGGTCTATCGGGCGGCGCGCGGGCGTGTGGTCGATCTCGCGCCGAACCCCGAGGGCGAGCGGTATCGGCTCGGCCAGGAGCGCATGGCGGCCACGCTGCTCACCAACGTGGTCTACCCGGTGTACATCCGGCGCTCGTACATCCGGCACAACACGCCCGGCCGGTGGTGGGACAGCCTCTACACGTGGGATTCCGGGTTCATCGGCATCGGGCTGGCCGAGCTGGATCTCGACCGGGCTATCGATTGCCTGAACGCGTATGTGACGGAGCCGGGCGATCCCCACGCCGCCTTTGTCCATCACGGCAGCCCCGTCCCGGTGCAGATCTACCTGTTCCTGGAGCTGTGGAATCGGACGCAGTCGGAGGAGTTGCTGCGATACTTCTATCCCCGCCTGCGGCAATACCACGAGTTCCTGTGCGGCAATCTGGGTAGCTCCACCACGCGACGGCTGCGGTCGAACTTGATCCAGACCTGGGATTACTTCTACAATTCCGGGGGATGGGACGACTACCCGCCGCAGGTGTACGTGCATGAGCAGGGCCTGGAGCCTTTCGTGGCGCCGGTGATCAACACGGCCCACTGCATCCGCACGGCCAAGATCCTGCGCATGGCCGCCGAGGCGCTGGGGCTTCCCCAGGACGTCCGGGAGTATGAGGACGAGATCGCCATGTTCGCGGAAGCGCTCCAGGCATACGCCTGGGATGAGGGATCCGGCTACTTCGGATACGTGCGCCACGACGAGGACGGCCGCCCGGCTGGCATCCTGCGCCACGAGAGCGGCCGGAACTTCAACATGGGATTGGACGGCGCGTACCCCCTGGTGGCTGGCATCTGCACCGAGGCCCAGGAGGATCGGCTCCTCTCATATCTGACCTCTGAACAGCATCTGTGGACCTCCATCGGGATCACGGCCGTGGACCAGTCCGCCCCGTACTATCGGGTCGACGGCTACTGGAACGGCACCGTCTGGATGCCTCATCAGTGGTTCTTCTGGAAGACGATGCTGGACCTGGGGCGGCCGGACGTGGCGACCCGCATCGCCCGGACGGCGCTGGATCTCTGGCAGGGGGAGGTGGAGACGTCCTACCACTGCTTCGAGCACTTCGTGGTGGAGTCGGGCCGCGGCGCGGGGTGGCACCAGTTCGGTGGCCTTTCGGCTCCGGTGCTGAGCTGGTTCGGCGCCTATCACCGGCCGGGACGGCTGACGGTGGGCTTCGACGTGTGGGTGACCCGGCTGGAGATCGACGAGGGGCACCGGGCGCTCGACGCGACGCTGCGGCTATACGGCCGCCCCGACCGCCGGCCGGGCGTTTTGGTCACCATGGACCCCGACGGGGCGTATCGCGTCACATGGGATAGTGTGCCCGTGCGGGCTCAGCGGCTATCCCCGGGCGTCCTGGCCATCATTCTGCCCACGGCATCGGACGAGGGGACCTTGCGCGTCCGCCCGGAGGGGAGATCGTAGTCCCTTACGCAACACGCAACACGTAACACGCAATACGCAATACGCATCACGCAACACGGGAGAAGGAACATGGTATACGTCGTCGGGCATCGGGGGGCGGCCGGCGTGGTGCCGGAGAACACCCTCAAGGGATTTCGATACGCCATCGAGCTGGGGGTCGACTACGTTGAATGCGACGTGCATCTGACCCGGGACGGGCATCTGGTCGTGATCCATGATGAGACGGTGAGCCGCACGACCAACGGCAGAGGACGCGTGCGGGACCTGGATTTCGTGATCGTCCGCTCCCTGGACGCGGGGGAGGGCCAGCAGATCCCCACCCTGGACGAGGTGTTGAGCACCATCCGGGGGCGCGTCCGGCTCCTCTGCGAGCTGAAGGGGGAGGGCGTGGAGGACGCGGCCGTGGACGCCGTCCTGGCCCGGGATATGGCGAAGGACGTGATCTTCACCTCCTTCCACCTGGATCGCCTCGCCCGGGTGAGGGAGCGCGGCGATGATCTGCAGATCGGCGTCATCTTCCAGGATCCTGGAGAGGACGACCTTCGTCGCGCGGTGGATCTGGGCGCCTGCAGCGTGGGCATCCACTACCGGAATCTGTGCCTGCGCCTGGTGGATGAGGCCCACGACCTGGGACTGGACGTTCGCGCCTGGAACCCGGACACGCTGCGTGAGCAGAAGGCCATGATCGCGCTGGGCGTAGATGGCGTCAGCACCAATCGGCCGGACATCCTGATCCGCTATCTGAGGGAGCAGGGGATGCGGGCATGAGGATCGCGCACATCTCCGATCTTCATCTGCGGCATCACCTGCCCGGGACGTCCGACCTGCCTCAACGGCGCTGTCGCGCCGTGCCCGGGTTGCTCGCGCGGGCCGTCCGCCGGATGCGCGAGCAGCGGCCGGACCTTCTGATCGTCACGGGGGATCTGCTGGACTACCCGCTGGACGCGCTGGATGACCCTGAGATGCAGGCCCGCGGGGAGCGGGATCTGCGCCTCATCGCCGGACTCCTGGATCAGGTGGGATGTCCATATGTCGTCGTGTACGGCAATCACGATCATCCCGACCTGGTGCGGCGGGTGTTCGATCCCCTGTGCGCGGATCACGTGCTCGGCGGATATCGCCTCCTGTGCTTCCACGATGCGGAGGCGGCCGACCATTTCCCGGAGCGGCGCGGGCGCGAGCGCGATCGGTTCATCCGGGCCCTATGCGATGCGGATTCCCCGTCGCAGGTCCACATTCAGCACTATCTCGTGTGGCCGGAGCGGAACGAGGGATATCCACATACCTATCGAGATGCCGAGGAGTTGCACGATCAGATCGTCAAAAGCGGACTGGTGAGGCTTGTCCTCAGCGGCCACTATCACCCGGGCATTCCCCCGTTCCAGGAGGGACCTACCTATTTCTCCGTTGTCCCCGCGTTTGCGGAAGCCCCCCACCCGTATCGGGTGTATGATCTGGAGGAATCGGGCTTTCGCTGGCGTGAACAGACGATCCTCACGTAGTTCCTAAGGAGAACGTGACATGACCACATCTCGGCTTCAACCCAAGCAGTTGGATCGAGCCTTCGCCGTCGTGCAGGAGGGGATCGAGCGCGGCGAGGCGGACCGTCCGTGATGGCGGTGGCCAACGGGCATGAGATCATCCGGCAGGAGGTCATCCCGGCACCGGATGGCGGTGTCCAGGTCCACCTCGACTCGATCTTCCTGCTGGCCTCCATCACCAAGCCGTTCATCGGCACCGCCTTCATGCAGCTGGCCGAACAGGG
>JAJRVX010000409.1:0-3360 GCA_024277095.1 Chloroflexota bacterium | reverse complement strand
GCGCCCTGGATGGCCTCCCGGCGATCCAGCGTGGCCTCCACCCGGGCGGGCAGTTTCCGCTCGTCGATCATCCGCTGCACCAGGTCCCGGGCCAGCTCCAACCGCACGGGATCGATGTCCATCAGGCTGATGGTACTGTCCTGCAGCGCGGGGACCAGCAGGATATCGCTGGTCAGATTGCGCGTGAACACGACGCTCCCCGCCCCGATGATTGTGATCTTGGGCATACCAGCTTCCTCCTTCGTCCTTCGTCCTTGGCCAGACATGACGATCGACGGATGCCCCCGATCACCGCCGATTCCTATCCACGACCTCGCGAGGACTCCGGACCGGAAGGAAAGCGCCCGGCCCGGAGTCCCCCTTATCCCCACCCGCGGGACTACATGCTCGCCAGATAGCGGGCGACGTTGATGAAGAGATGTCGCCCATCCGCCGTCATATTCGACGGGCCCGCCTGGAACCCCCACAGCAGGAAGCGCCCCGCCTGCTGCACGATGTTGTAGTGCGTCTCGTTCCCCGGCTCCCGGCCGATCAGCGTGATGTCCTTAGACGGCCGCGGGATATAGATCCCGACATGGCGCGTCTGTTTATACACCTCGGCCACGTTTCTTTTGTCCAGAGAGACGGCATAGGGGCTATGCCACACCTGATGCCTAGCGTCTATAGCCAGCGTGCGGCGTTCGCCTCCATGCCAGCCATTGGGGAAGCCGATGGTCAGCTGGGCCTTGCCGAAGAAGGCGTAGCCCCCATCGCCCAGGCCCAGCACCGGGATCCCATACTCCAGAAGCATATTGACCATGCCCTGGGTCCCCCACTGATCGCCTTCCCCCGTGTCCGGCCCGATCACGATCAGGCTGTACTCCCTCCACGGGGTCTTGAAGACCGCATCCCCCTGTCGGATCAGGTCGACGACGAAGGCATCGGACTCCAGCAGCTGCTCGTACGCTTTGGCCGTGGCCAGGTCCTCCCGCCAGATGTAGGCCACCCGCGGCCGCACATAGAAGCTCCCCGTGCGATACCGCTCGAAGCGCTCCTCCTGGTTGTTCACACCTCGCGCCGCGGCCTTGACCACGTAAGCCCCCGGCTGCTGCGCCAGGGTGAACAGGTTCCCGTAAACGCCATCCTTCGGCTCGCCATCCTCATGCGCGCCGTCATCATACAGCCGCAACACCTCGATCAGATCCGCATCCGGCCCCTGCACCAGCGCCGTCACCTCCGCCCCGACGATCGGCTTGCGGTCGGCCAGGACGACCAGGATCGGGATGGAGACGCCGGTGCCCATCTCATTCGCCGGCACGCCAAAGGCCAGATGCATGGTCGTCGGCGACCATGCGGAGAGCATGAACAGGTAGTTCGACACCTTCTCCCGAGCAGTCAGGGTCACCCCCCAGGCCCCCGGCTTGGGGCGCCGGATCCGATACTGATCGTGGGTGGCATCCGTCTGATGGGTCATGCCCGGGTACCCCGGCTTCACCACATCCCCGTCTGGATCCTGAAGCTCCATGGTGATTGGCAGCCGGGCGCTGTCCCAGTTGACGGTGAAGATCGCCTCCGGTACCCCCTTCTCCACCGTCACCTCGAAAGTCTCCCTTCCGATGAGCGTTCCCGTCCGCTCCCACAGCCGCTGCTGATGCCCGATCTGCTCGGCGATGGACTTGTAGATATCGGCCAGGCGATTGGGAAGCGTGCTGGGTATCTCCGGCACGAGCGGCGCCTCCGGCGACGATGCCGCACTTGCGCCCGATGCCGATGAGGGCAAGACGTCCGTCCCCGCCGCATAGAAGGTGCCACCCGTCTGCCCGGCGATGGACGAGAGCAACGTCTCGTCCGCATCATAGCCCAGCGCGACCGTGTGCACCACGACGCGAGAGGGGACGATCACCCCGCTCACCGAGGCATCGGACCAGTAGGGCGCCACGTTCTCCATGCCGTCGCTCAGCAGCACCATGGCCCAGTCATGATCGCTCTGTCCCTTGTTGCTGAGCTCGTTGTAGCCAGCCTGCGCCCCCTGACCCAGGGCGGTCGACCCGCTGGCCGAGAGGCCATTCACCATCGTCTTCGCCGCGTTCCACTCCGGATCGCCGGTGATCGTGGTCAACGCGTAGTTGACGCCGGCCGATGAGGCAAAGGAGACCACGCCGATCATGTCCCCCACGTTGGCGTGATCGATGAAAGCACGCGCCGCGTTCTTGGCCGCGTCCATCTTGTCGTAATCGTTCATGCTGCCCGACCGGTCGATGATCAACACCTGGTCGGCCCGCAGCCTGGGCAGATAGTAAACCGCTCGGGTCTCCGTGTCGCTCTGCGATCCCTGCAGGGTCACCTTCAGATCGTAATAGTCGGCCGAGGACTGCGTCGGCGGGCTCACCACCAGGAAGTGCGTATCCGCGACCCGGTACACAGCCACGACGGTGCCCGCCCGGCCGCCGATCTCGACGTCGAAATCACCGGGCGTGTAGGTCACCGGCGAGGCGGGCGGGGTAGCCGTCTTCACCTGGATCAGGATCTTATCCGGGCTGTCGTGGGCGCCCGCGTTGGTGGGACTCGCCTGCGTGGGCTGCAGGATCTCGAATTGCGGGACGCAGTCCTGGGGACTGGCCGCGTTGAAGTTGTCCGTCTCGCCCAACACCGCCTCGTACTTCCCGTTGTAGTTGGTGTCCTCGCAGCCGTCCACGGAGCCGTCGTCGTCGTTGTCAGGGTCCACCTCCTTGCGCAGCCCGTCTCCGTCCATGTCGGCGTTGCGCAGGTTGTAGGCGCCGGCATTGGTGAAGACGTACTCCCGAAGGTCCGCCTTGTCCGGCACCCAGTCCCAATCGCTATCGGGCGAGGTAGGGCTCGTGTGGAAGCGATTGCTCTCGTCAAAGTCCACGATGCCGTCGCCGTCGGTGTCCGCGGAGAGGGATGCCTCATCGGAGCGGACCGAGGCGCCCGCCGGCGGCACGTGATACTCGGTGACATCCCACGTGTCCCAGGAGACCCATGATGCCGTCCCCGTCCAGGGGTCGACGCGATGGGCCAGGTTGCCGTTGGTGTCATATCCGTCCATGACGACGCTATGCGAATCGCCGTTCTCGACGATGAGGATAGGCCGGCCGGCGTCGATCCAGTTCCGGACCTGGTTGAAGCTCGGCTTGCCGCGACTCGACGTGGGCGCCGTGCCGTTGAGCGCCCAGCCGAAGACGCAATCGCCGGTGCCCCAGGAGCCGGATTCACACGGCCACAGCCCGGTGCCATGGCCCAGATCATCTTCCGGTGCGCCGCCTCCGAAGTGGAAGTAGGAGATGCGATCCTGGCTAAGATGGCCGCCGAAGTAGTCCACGATCATGGAGATGGCGGCACGCGTACAGTACATGTCATCGT
>JAJRVX010000408.1:0-2947 GCA_024277095.1 Chloroflexota bacterium | reverse complement strand
ATAAACGCCTCGGCTGCGGATCGCGGCAGCAGGGGTTCCCAGGCGATCGTCGCGTAGTAATCCTCGCAGCGTCTCATGACGTAGGCCAACGCCCGCTCTCGTTCGTCCGAGCGCTGTTCGCTCATCTCAGGGCATCCAATGCTGCCTTCACCACTGTGGGCGGATGTAGGAGCATGTTGGCGTAGGAGGCGTTCGCCATGGGACACGCACACTCCTTATCGGCGATGGAGCGACGAAGTTTCGCCATCTCCTCGCCGAACCAGATGGGGGCGAGGTCATAGTTCGTCTCCCGCAGGTTGCCTACCGGCTCCGCCCGGATACAGCAGGACCAGATGTCGCCGTTGGGCGCGATGTGGACGCTGGCCCAGCCGGCGTAGCAATCGATCACCTGTTCCCGACGATAGAGAATTCGCTTGGCCAGCTGGTAATACTCGGCCCGAAATGCCTGAGTCACCCGGGCGATTCCGTGGGCGGGCCGGTGACGCGCCTCCTGACTCAGGAAATCGGCGATGGGCGCATAGTCATCCGGGGCAGGCGTGATGCCCCACCCCATCGTGTCCAGCTCCACCCGCTCCTCCGCCACCTCCGTGATGTACGAGTCCGGCTCCAGGGACCGCAGCCCCTCGTAGATCTCCCGGAAGCGGTGGACGTTGAACCGGGAGATCACGGTGTGGACGGTGAGCACCAGGTTGTGCCGCCGCTTCTGCAGCTCCTTCAGCCGTCGCCACGTCTCCATGGCCCGCTGCCAGTTGCCCGGCACGCCGCGAATGTCATCATGCTCCTCGCCCACGCCATCCAGGCTCAGATTGATGCCGATCTCCGAGCGGGCGGCCTCCTGACATATGCGGTCCACCCGCTCCACGATGCGATCGCTGAGCAGCCCGTTGGTGGGGATGGTGATGTAGGCTGGGCGGCACTCCTGGTACGCGGCGATGACCAGCTCGTCCAGGTCCGGACGCAGGAAGGGCTCGCCGCCGGTGAAGGTGATGTAGACCGGGGATCGTCCCAGGTGGTGGAATACTTGACGCCACTCCTGGGCTGTCATATCGTCGTTGGGCTTCCTCCACACGTCGCAAGTGCGGCATCGGGAGTTGCAGCGGTAGGAGACGCTCACGACCACGGAGAATGGGTACATGCGCGGCCACCCGAACCGCCGGAAGGCCCAATAGGCCGGCAGTCTGGCGGCCAAGCTGAGCACCGACATGGTTCACTCCTGATACGCAAAGCAGGGGAAGGCTTCAGCGCCGTTCCTTCCCCTGCGTTTCGAGCTTTGGATATAGGCGAGGCTTGACTATCCCAGCCTGCGGGCGGCCTTGCCGCTCCATTCCGGCTGCCGTGGCGAGGCGACGGACGCGGGCTTCTTGCGCCCGCGCAGGAAGAATCGCTTGGCGTCGCGAATGCGCTCCGGCGCGCGGCGCCACGTGTCCCATTTGGCCAGGCGGCGCGCCAGCCGGCTCGGCCGCAGGTAGAATCGCCGATAGGCCTCGTGCCACTTTCGCTCCACCAGCTCGGCCGTCATGTCGCCCAGCTGGAAGTGCGCCTTATCGTTCTGGATGGCCAGGTCGCTCCAATCGCGGGCGAAGATCTCCGCGCCCTCCTCCTCCAGCATCTCCCACAGGCGCGTGCCCGGATATGGCGCCGCGATCATGAAGTGCGCCAGATCCGGCTCCAGCTCCAGGGCGAAGCGGATGGTCTTCTCCATCGTCTCCTCGGTCTCATGCGGCATGCCGAAGACGAAGAAGCCCATGGTCTCCAGCCCGGCCGCCTTGGCGTCCCGGAACGCCCGGCGCACCATGTCCAGCGTCTGGCCTTTGCGGATCACCTTGTTCAGGATCTCCTGGTCGCCGGATTCCACGCCGAACCCGACGCGCTTGGCTCCGGCGGCCTTCATGAGCTGGAACAGCTCCAGATCCGTGTAATTCACCTTCATGCCGTGGACCGTGATCCAGGGCACCGTGTTCAGCCCCTCCTCGATGAGTCGACGGCATAGCTCCTTGGCCCGGTCCAGATCGCGGTTCCAGATGTCATCGGTGATGCCGATCTCGGTGGCCTTCAGATCTTGTACCAGCCACCGCCACTCCTCGATCACGTTCTCGACGGAGCGCGCCCGCCAGGTATCCCCGGTGACGGGCTTGGAGCAAAAGGTGCATTTGAACGGGCACCCACGGCTGGTCACGATGGTGTACGAGCGTGAGTTGGGGATCAGCCCGTCCGTCAGGGGTTGCAGGTTGGTGTACTGTTCGATCTTGAACAGGTCGTGCGCGGGGAATGGGATATTGTCCAGATCCTCGCGCAGGGGGCGGGGCGGGTTGTGCACCACCTGCCCGCCGTTCCCGTTCGGCCGACGGTAGGATAGCCCCAGGATCTCCGACCAGGCCTTGTGCTCGAAGACGCGCGGGGCCGTGCTGGAGGCTTGCACGCCGGCGTCCAGTTCCAGCGCTTGCATGATCTCGACGATCGTGTCCTCCGCCTCGCCCCGGACCACCAGATCCACCTCGGGACGCTGCATGGACTCGTCTGGCTGGATGGTGAGGTGCGGCCCGCCCAGGATCGTCACCGCGCCCGTGGACTTGGCCACCCGGGCCGCCTCCCAGGCCTCCTGGATCAGCGGGGTGGGGGAGGAGATCCCCACCACGTCGTAGCGGCCTCGGCGCATCACGTCGTTTAGCGGCTCCTGCTCCACGGCCGCGTCGTAAAGGGTTACGTCATATCCCGCGGCGCGCAACGCGCCGGCCAGATATCCCAGCCCCATGTGAATATGCTGGCGCGAATTCCAGAGCTTGGATTCCGGGCTGGCTAAAAGGATCTTCATTGTCCCACTCCAAAGGTTAATGGGCGCTGGCCTTGCCGGACAGGGGGGGCGTTCCCACCGGTCCGGAAGGGTCCTCCTTGTAGATGCCCAGAAGCTTTCGCGCCTTTCGTACGTATCGCGCCGGATCGCCGTACT
>JAJRVX010000407.1:0-2944 GCA_024277095.1 Chloroflexota bacterium | reverse complement strand
CCGACTCCTCCGATGAGACGTACAGACGGTCCCCCTTCACGCCCGCCACCAGTGGCCGCAGGCTGATGCGATCCCCCAACGCGATCATCTCGCCCTCATGTGCGGCGATGATGGTGAACGGGCCGTTCATCAGCAGGCTGCCGTAAACCTGGCGCAGCGTCTCGTGCAGGCGCCGCTCCTCCGGTTCCATGGCCTCGATCTCCCCCCAAAGCGGCGGCGCCAGCACCTTGGCGGCGATCCCCACCGGCAGATGGTGCCGCCGGATCAACAGATCCAACGCGTAGGCCAGCACCTCCGTGTCGGTCTGCATGGTACATCGATAGCCGTACATTTCCAGGAAGCGCACGTTGATCCCGTAAGAGGAGATCTCGCCGTTGTGTACCACGGTCCAGTCCAGGATATTGAAGGGATGCGCCCCTCCCCACCAGCCGGGCGTGTTCGTCGGGAAGCGGTTGTGCCCGGTCCACATATATCCCTCGTAGGACTCCAGGCAGAAGTACTCGGCGATCTGCTCCGGGTAGCCCACGCCCTTGAACACCCCCATGTTCTTGCCGCTGGAGAAGACGAACGCCCCATCGATACCGCTGTTGATCTCCATCACCCGGCCGACGACGTAATCCTCCTCGCTTACCTCCGACGCCTCGTCCTGCCGGGGATGCACGAAGTAGCGGTGGAGATCCGGGGGATCCACGATATCCGGCGTGGGGCGGGTGGGTACGGGCTCCCCCTTGACCACGTCGAAGTGACACCGCAGGAACGCCTCCACCTGCTCGCGGGCCTGCTCATGCATGGTCATCACGTGCAAGGCATAGCAGTCGGCGTGCTCGGGGTAGATGCCATACGCGGCGAAGCCTCCCCCCAACCCGTTGCCACGATCATGCATCAAGGCCATGGCCTGGATCACCTCGGCACCGGAGAAACGCCTCCCGGCAGTATCCAGGATACCGAACAGACCACACGCCTCGATCACTTTATCATCGCCATAACGGTTTTGGTACCGCTGCAAGTCTTTCATGATGCCCTCCCCTGTATTCAGGCCACCTCTGAGCTCGTGGCCGCCTGGCGATTCAGGACCAATCCAGGCGTCCGCAATGTTGGGTATTCGCCATAAAGCCACTGACGGCGCAGTTCGGCCGGCAGGTGGATCAGGCCAAAGCCGTCCGATACCAGATCCTCCTTGAAGGAGGAGACATCGATCCGTTCACGCATCAACCCCAGGATGATCCCGGCCCGATCGATATCCCCGACGAACGTCGCTCCCACGATCCGATCGTCCTTCAGGATCACCTTGCGGTACCTCTTGCCATCCCCGCGACGCAGCACCTCATATCCATCGTCGTCGGCCACCTGCACGCCTCCGGAGATGATGCGCAATCCGAAGTACTTCAGCGAGTTCATCGGGGCATTGCCCGGGTACTCCGCGGGCCACCCGGCCATGTTCAACCCGGCCACCCGGCCTCCCAGATAGGCCGCCGGCCAGATGGGCACCACCCGCGACGTCCCGGCGATGATGTCGTACGCCTCCGCCACATCGCCGCAGGCGTACACACCGGGCACGTTCGTCTCCATGCGGGCGTTGACCAAGATGCCCCGCTCCACGTTCACCGGGCTGTCGGCCACCAGGTCGACCCGGGGCCGCACGCCGATCGCGATCACGACCGCCCGACAGGCGAACTCTCGCCCATCATCCAGCACGACGCCGCAGACTTCCCCTGCTTCATCGCCCTGAATGCGCTGCACGGTATGGCCGGTGATCACCTCCACGCCCGCTCGGCGGGCCGCCGCCTCGGCCAGCGCCGAGCCCTCCGGGTCCAACATCGTGCCCAGGACGCGATCCATAAGCTCGACGATGGTCACGCGCGCGCCCCTCTTGACCAGCGCATCGCTCACGCTCATGCCGATCAACCCGCCGCCGATCACGACCACCTGGCTCCCGGAGGCGAGGCGTTGATCCAGAGCCAGCGCGTCAGCCAGCCGCGTGAACGTGTATACCCCCGAAAGCTCCTTGCCCTCGATCGGGGGGACGAACGGGGCGCCGCCCGTCGCCAGCAGCAGGCGATCCCAGTGCACCTCCCGCCCATCGGCCAGGTGCACCGTATGCGCCGAGAAATCGATGTCCACCACGGACACGCCCAGGATCGCCTGGATGTTCAGCCGCTGATAGAAGTCCCGCGGGCGGTAGAGGATGCGATCCGGAGAGCGCTCCCGGGAGAGCACCTCCGAGATGGCCGGCCGGGAGTACGCCACATACGGTTCATCGGAGATGATCGTCAGGGGACTCTCATGGTCCACCTGGCGAATGGCCTCGGCGGCCCCGATGCCTCCCGCGGAGTTCCCAATGATGACGTAATCAGGCATAGGGCGCCTCCTCCGCAAAGACCAGCGCGCCGTTCGGGCAGTTCTCCACGCAAGCGGGCACATCCCGGCCCGGACATAGGTCGCATTTGACGGCGACCGGATGCCCCCGGTACATGCCCTGCCGGATCACGCCATAAGGACACGCCATGACGCAGGTCCAACAGCCGATGCAACGCTCCGCATCGACGACGATGGCGCCGGTCTCCTCGTCCCGGTGCATAGCCCCCGTCAGGCAGCTATACACGCACAGCGGCTCCGCGCAATGGCGACACTGCACGGAGAAAGAGACCGGCCCGATCCGCTCCACGAGCGCACGGGGCATCGGCCGTGGCGTCTCCCGCTTGAAAGCCCGCAGGATATCGCGAGAGGCGGAATGTTGGACAGCGCAAAAGATCTCACATAAGGTACAGGCGATACAGAACTCTTCCTTCACGTATACCCGTTTCACCGGCAATCCTCTTTCGTCGTGCTGACCGCGTCCGGCATCATTCCCATGTCACCCGAGGACACAAAAACAAAAAGGGGCTCGAGGAAGTGCTCTTCCACGAGCCCCTGGCTACACAGCCAAGCAGAGAGATGGCCTTTT
>JAJRVX010000406.1:0-15802 GCA_024277095.1 Chloroflexota bacterium | reverse complement strand
GTCGTAGCAGCAGCGATGCCAGCCGGGCGGGGATGCCCTTGAAGGCCATATCTTCCAACCTCTCCTCCACCGCCCGCAGCCGTCGTCCCGTGATCTCCAACACTCGCAACGCCACCTGAGGCTTATCCAGGATCAGGCGTTCCAGGTCCGTGCGGCTCATGACGCAGATCTGACAGTCCTCAATCGCCTCGGCGAAGGTGTTGTGCATCCGTTGGCCGATCAAGGCCATCTCCCCGAAGATGCTGCCAGGGCCTAACGTGGCGATCACTAATTTCTTGCCCTCTGGCGATATACGATAGAGCTGGACCCGCCCTTTCTTCAGAATGAAAAGGACCTCTCCCACCTCTTCTGGCCGGTAGAAGACCTTGCCCTTCTCGACGGAGCTTACCGTGGTGATGCGGTCCAGCTCCTCCATCTCCTTGGGGCTTAAATCCTGGAAGATCTCCATATCTCGTAAATAGGCTTGCTTGTCCAGGTCCATCCTCCCTCCTCAGCGTACAGGCCCTCTCCGGTGAGGGCTGGAGCTTACCGCGCGATCTACCTATCGGACACTTTTGCGAGGGAACTAGCGAGAAGCGACATGCTCCCCTATCAAACGTCCCGGATGTAGGGACGCAGCGCCGCTGCGCCCCTACTGCGGCATCGGTAGAGCTATCGCAGGAGATGCGCGGTCAAACTGTCCGGTAGCTAGCCGCGCGATCATCCTGTGTCTTGGCGTGAATGCGTCCCTGCCTGCCTGGACCGGATCGCCACCTCTGGAGTCGTCTGGCGTGGCGGGCTTGCTATGGGATCAACCCGAGAGCTCGTCCGGCCTGAGCGAAGGCCTCGAGCGCGAAGTCGATATCTTCCTCCGTGTGTGCGGCGGTTACATTGGCCCGGATGCGGCTGGTGCCCGGCGGGACCGCGGGCGGGAGCACGGGCAGGGCGAAGACCCCGTTATCCTGCAGCAGCCGGGTCATCTGCATGGCGTGGTCATCAGAGCCGACGATGACCGGGATGATCGGGGTTTCCGTGTGGCCGGTGTCGAACCCCAGCGCCTTTAGGCCGCCGATGAAATGATCGACATTGCGTTGCAATCGCGCTCGGAGGGCCGCTCCCTCCTCCTCGATCACCTGGAGCGCCGAGATAGCCGCCGCGCATACGGCCGGAGGTAAGGCGGCGGAGAAGATGAACCCGCGGGCCGCGTGCTTCAGATATGTGATCATATCCCGGTCGGCGGCGATATACCCTCCCACGGCCGGGATGGTCTTGGAGAGCGTGCCCATCTTGATGTCCACGGCCCCCTCCATCCCAAAGTGTTCTTCGATCCCGCGCCCGGTCTCCCCCAGAACCCCCAGGCTGTGCGCCTCATCCACCATCAGACGGGCGCGATAACGTCGGCACAGCTCGACCACCTGGGGTAGCGGCGTGATATCCCCGTCCATGCTGTAGACCGCGTCCACGACCACCAGGCGGGTGGCTTTGTCCTGTGTCTTGGCAAGGCATCGCTCCAGATCCGCCATATCGTTGTGGCGGAAGCGGAGGAATTGGGCCCGTGAGAGCAGACATCCATCGACGATCGAGGCGTGATCCCACTTATCGCAGATCACGACGTCGTTACGGCCAACCAGCGTGGAGATGGTTGCGAGGTTGGTCACATAGCCGCTGGAGAAGGTGATGGCATCCTCTGTCCCCTTGAAGCGGGCAATCTTTCTCTCCAGCTCCTGGTGTAAGGTGATGGTGCCCCCGAGCAAGCGAACGCCGTGAGTTCCGGTCCCGAACCGCAAAATGGCTTTCCGAGCCGCTTCGTTGATTTTAGGATGATTCAACAGGCCCAGATAGCTGTAGGTAGCGAACATCAATTTCGGCTTACCGTCGACCCACACGTGCGCGCCATCGAGCCTCTCAACGGGTTGGAGGTAATAGTAGAGGCCTTCCTCTTTTCCCCACTGAATGCGTTGGACCACTTCCGCAATGCGCCTATCAAGGCCATCAGGGGCCTTCTTCTCCACGGGGTGTCCCTCCTGCCGGTAATGGTGGTGTTACCCCCATGATGGGCTGTGAGAGGACGCAGGCCGATCTGGAGCGCGAGGGTGGGCGGACTCCTTGTATGAGTTTGATCGCCTGCGCGCAGCCTCAGGGGCGACGCCGTGCCGTTTGCTGTCCTCCACCTGTCTTCATTCGGGTGGCGGCAAGATTCGGCGGGTGGTAGGTGTGATCGTGCACGAACGCGTGCATCCGGGGCGCATCGTACCGCAGAATAGGCGAAAGTGCAAGTCGTTTTCGCGATCCTCGTTTGTCCAGGACGCGGCGCGAGGTCGGGAGCCAGTCGCCTCGGTCAGAAGGCCCGGGTGACCGGGGCGCGGTCCCGGAGGTCTATCCAGGTGTGATGGGGAATGAAGGGGTTATATGCTGGCGGCGGCGGGGATGACGTCTTGGACGGCCATCTCCTGTGGTTGACAGGTTACAAGCGCGGGTTGTTTGCGGGGGAGCGTGACGCGGAAGGTGCTACCCTTGCCGACCTCGCTCTCCACCTCGACGTTGCCGCCGTGCGCTTTGACGATCTCTTTCACGATGAGCAATCCCAGGCCGGTGCCCTGAATGCATCGGGTGTGTTCATTGGCCACACGCTTGTATTTGGCAAAAAGGAGTGGGATTTGGCCGGCGGGTATGCCGATCCCGTTGTCGCTTACCTCGATCACGAGGCTGTCCGGTTGGGTTTGAAGCCTGACGGTGATGCGGCCACCCTTGGGGGTGTATTTGATGGCGTTGCTGAGGAGGTTGGTGACGACCTGCCCTACTCGTTCCCCGTCCACCCAGGCGATGGCGGGCTCGTCAGGGACTTGAACCTCCAGTGTGTGCTGTCGCTGATGCGCCAGCGGTTGGATCTCCCGCACGGCCTCCCGAATCACCTGGCTGACGTCTGTCTCCGCTGGCTGCAGGCGCAGGAATCCCGCATCGATCGCGGAGTAGTCCAGGAAGTCGTTGATGAGATCCAGGAGCTTACGTATGGATCGCCGGATGATCTCCATCATCTCCTTCTGGGCCTCATTTAGCGGGCCGGCGGTCTCCTGGAGCAGCAGGTCAACGAATCCCGTGATAGCCATGGCCGGGCTGCGCAGATCGTGGGTGATCATGGAGTAGAAGTCGGCCTTCATGCGCTCCAGCTCTTTCTCCTGAGAGATGTCGTGCAGGCTGATGATGGCTCCCGGAAGCCCATCGCTGTGTAGACGCACCGGGTTCAGGGTCACGCTGAAGACGCGGCCGTCCTGTTTCGATCCCGTGAACGGATTGGGGATCTCCATGCGGACCGGCTCCCTGGAGGCCAGGGCCTGTTGAAGGCTCGTGAGGAGTTGTTTGTGAATGGGGAGTTGGGAGATCGGCTGCCCGATGACCTCTTCCAGGGAGAGCCCGAGCTCTTTTTCCGCCTGAGGGTTCATGAGGAGGATGCGACCCTCTTGATCGACGGCGATCACGATCTCCGAGATGCTGAAGAGGATCTCTCGGAGTTTGTTCCGCTCCTCTTGTAGCTCATTGCGTGCTCGTTGAAGTTCCTGTACGGTCGCTTCCAGCTCTCGATTCTTTTGTCGGATCTCTTGTCCCAGCTGGATCCGCCGAATCTGGCTTTCCCGAAACTCGAGAGCGCGATGGACGATGTGCCAGAACTCATCCAAGCCCTTGCCGATGGAGATCTGGGATTTTTCGACGTAGCCGTCGGCGCCCTGTTGGACGGCTTCAATAGCCGTTTTGATGTCGCCGTGCCCGGTGATCATCACGATGCAGGTATCCCGATCGCGGGAGCGGATCTCCTTGAGGAGGGCTATCCCATCCGTATCCGGCAGCATGAGATCGAGCAAGATCAGGTCAAAGGACTCCGTCTCGTGTAGCCTCATCCCGGTTGTGCCATCGCTGGCGATCGAGACGTTGTGTCCCATGCGTGTTAGCAGCCGCTCGAGATACCGACAAATCGTGAGGCTGTCATCGATCACCAGGACGCGTAGGTGCTCTCGCATCAGATCTTCGCTCCCTTGTGCTCATATTCGGATCGCGCACAGATACGGCGCAAACGATTCCATGCCCATTATACGGTGATTGTGGAAAGCTTAAAATAGGACATTCGGTGCGCATCGGGCGATGTCGTAGCGAATAGGGGCGGGATGAGGGCCGTTACAGAGGATGGCAGGAGGCTGAATGGGCTGGATGCGGGCTTCTTCAGGAGGGGGGCTTCCCGCATTCCCCTGTCCCTGTAACTGGCTTGAGAGGAGCGCTGAATCGTGGCGCCGCGCGTTTGACAAATTGGCAAACGCGTGCTAGACTTAATTGTGAAATTAGAATTCGTGCCGAAGTGGCGGAACTGGCAGACGCGCTACGTTCAGGGCGTAGTGGGCTTTACGCCCGTGTGGGTTCAACTCCCACCTTCGGCACCAGGCGGTGATCCCAGCGCTGCAGGGCAGGCTGGGATTTTGTTACGGCTCCGTCTCTGAAAGGAGCGACGATCGTGTCTTACCGGATGCGGCGATATTCGCTGAACCTGTCGCAGTGGATGATATTGATCACGATCGTGTTCCTGGCGCTTCTGGGGGTGGGGTATATCGAGCGTCGGGCGACGCTGGCTTCCCTGAGGGGCGAGCTAGCGCAGACAGAGGAGATGGTTCAGGGGGCTCAACAGCATCAGGATGAGCTGTTGAGGTACCTGGAGTATGTCCAGAAGGATTTGCACATCGATGCGATGGCCCGCTCATTGTTGGGTCTAGCGAAGCCGGAGGATGTGGCGGTGGACGTGATCCCGGAGGAGGTCTCTCCGCCGACGCCGGAGATCGCGGAGCCTTTGCAGGAGGAAGAGCAGGGACAGAGGCGGATGCCGTGGCAGGCGTGGTGGGATCTGTTCTTCGGCCCATAACGGGATATCTTGTGGCCATGGAATTTGACAGTCGTGCCGCCACCGAGTATAATCATAAGCGTGCTGCGGGGTGGAGCAGAGGCAGCTCGTCGGGCTCATAACCCGAAGGTCGCAGGTTCGAATCCTGCCCCCGCTACCTAAAGGCTGATGGGTTTGGGAGGGTTTCCACCATCAGCTTTTCGCTCTCAGCGTGTGGCGACGTAGCTCAGATGGCAGAGCAAGCGGCTCATAATCGCTGGGTCACTGGTTCGAGTCCAGTCGTCGCCACCTGCCACTAGATGCCGTGGCATCGCTGGTATAACCCACAACCCCTTGTGGTGGTTAATGAACGCAAGGGGTTTTTTCTATGTCTCATGAACAAGCGATTCGGGGTCCGCTGCAGCTGGCTGCCGAGTCCTTCTTCCTTGATCGACAAGCCAGGCGGTGTAGCCCAGATACACTCATATGGTACCGTAAGTATGTTGGCGCACTTGTGACCTGGCTGAATGCTCACGCTATTACCAGGCCGGAAGACATAACCCCCAGCCATCTGCGGGCCTTTCTGGTAGAGCTTCATGGGAAAGGGCTTTCCCCGCATTCCGTTCATCATCATGCTAGTGCTGCTAGAGCTTTCCTCAATTTCCTGGTAGCAGAGGGGCTCATCGTTCAATCCCCCATGCACAACGTTCCGATGCCTAAGCTCCCGTCTCGTATCCTTCCATCCTTTACCCCAAAGGAGGCTCAAGAGCTGCTAAAGGCTTGTAAGAGCAATCGCGATAGAGCAATCATCCTTTTCCTGCTGGATACGGGCTGCCGCGCTGGTGAATTTGTCGGCCTTGATGTGGGGGATGTCGACGTGAGGACCGGAACAGTACGGATACAAGGCGGAAAGGGGGGCAGAGATCGAATCGTCTTCATCGGAGCCAAAGCCAGAAGGGCGCTGATCCACTATTTGATGGAAAGGGGAAACCCTGCACCGGAGGCCCCGTTATGGATTAGCCAGAAGACGGGGAGGCGTTTAACGCATTGGGGGCTCCGCCTTATGTTGCGACGCATAGGAAAGCGGGCAAATGTGGCTCATTGTTCCCCACACACATTCCGGCGTACGTTCGCGATCTGGTCGCTAAGATCGGGTATGAACATCTACGTGCTTCAACGCCTGATGGGACATTCCGATCTTACGGTTCTCAGGCGATACCTTGAGATCGTGGAGCGGGATTTAGCCGATGCACATCGCCGTTTTGGGGCTGTAGACAATATGCTGTGAGTCATGCTAGTCTTGCCAACCAGAAATAGGCTGTGTGCTGGTTCAAGATGGAGTCTGCCCCTGTGGTGATTGTGATTCCTTGCTCGTGGTATGCATAAAGCTCGACGTAGTCTCCGGCTTCCATGTAAACCATGCCAGCCATTGAGGATACCACACAAGTTCGTGTCTCTCTTGGGTAGTAATCATTTCTGGCAACCCATGTAGTATCATTCAATTTGATCAAAGCTGCGTTACGGCAATAAATGACGTTGTCTGCCCCTCTCAGTCGCCACGAGCCGGCCGCAATATACCACCCTGTAATGGGAGCGATCAACTTTGTGGGATCAGTAGAACTCCAACAGCCGCCAAGATCCGCTATCTCCGTGTCGAATGCAATCGCCGTTAGCCGTTTGTTCAGAATCCGCTGCCCCGATGTTTGAATCACCCTCGCTCCCACGGGAGAGAACGGAGACCGTGTCTCCAGTATCTGCAATCGTCGATCCAATCCTCGTAGTTGTCGGATCACGTCGAGAAAGCGATCTTGTACGGACACGCTCATGCCCCCTCTATCGTGCCGCTGATCTGTTCACCGTCTTCATCGACTACAATGTCCACTTTCTTCACATCTGCCTCGAATACATATCCCCGATAGGCGATTTTCAGTCGATCGCCCAGGGCCCAGTCTACCCCGTATCTCGATCCCGGTGCATCGCGGATCGTCGCTGCAAGGCTGATCCGTGGCCTGGCAGCTTCCAGCTCCTGCTTTGCATGATCGTCAAGCACATCCGTTGATGACTCACTGCGCATGTCCAGGAATGCCTCAATTCGGCCAAAAGGGGAGCGAGTTATCCGATCTGCATCGTACTGTTCCCGTACAATCCGACTTGTACCGGTACCGCTGCCGCCAGCAAAAACGACTGTTACCTCGTTCGAGTAATCCAATGTCAGTTCCGGATTGTCCAATAGCCCAGCCTCATAACTGAAGACCGGAAACCCGTCGCCTGTTCTGTCCACGCCACGCAGACCATAATAGATCCTAAAATCCAGTGTCTTGGGTGGGACACATTCGAAATCAAAGTACACTGGCACATCGGTGCCCAACGATCGCTTGCAGACCTCTTGAGCTACGAATAGTGCGTTGCGCCACATGGCCTGATAGTGAATTGTCGGCAAACTATACCCTATTGGGACCTGTGGCCCCGAACGCCGTACACCGTATGATGAGAGATCCCGATACGCCAATCCGGCATCATAGACCAAGGTGTGGGCGCATTCCCATAGGAATCCGGCTATTGTATCCGCTGTGATCTCTGATACCTGTGCCCCGGCCGGATCATACTCATAGTACACGATCCGGCGGCGCAGAAGGTCAATCGGGTCCACGCCGATCACCCGTATCGTCTCCTCGTTGGCTACGATTTTGCGGATATAGTACCAACGCTGCAGCTCGGCGCTTGCCCACTCCGGCGCTCGCCAGATGTCAATACGGTAATCTATCCCTAGCCTGTTGAGATCATAGTCAGAGGGGAGCCAAACCTCGCACATTCCCACATCGTTGACGGCACGGGTGTATCGTATCCGATTCCACTGGAGAGGCTCAATCTGTTCTCCTGTGGGCATACAAAGCCAGATCTCGTATCTCGCGCTCATACCCCTTCCACTTTGCTATCTGCCGACCAGCTTGCCAGCTCCCAATTCATCATGATCTTGGCCCCATCGTTGCTGTTTGTATACAATCGTAGCCGATTTCTCCCGGGGAGCAACGAAAAGCCCATGAGGCCAGACTTGTTCCACCGTTTGCCCATCTCGCCCAGCCATGAACTCCTGATGCTGAAACGCGCCGGATGGGTGTCGATGATCACTTGTTCCCCGGATCTCACCTGCAGTTTGAGCCTTGCTTCCTGTGCCGCCGTATGGTTGGCGAGCAGATATAGTGTGATTGGGCCATCCAGCCGGATTTTGGGGTAAACCCTGGCCGTTGCACTCACTACTACCTCTTTGAAATAGCCATAGTAGATCGTCCCCGATATGGGCTCACCGCCGATCCATACGTCCCGCCCCTTCGTCTGTACGGTTTTCAATGATGGGGCCCAAGGAAAATAAAGGTCAACAGGGCGCCACACATTTTCTTCCCATAGCCCGACATGTCGGATGCTTTCGTCGTCGCCTGAGGTCGTGAAATCACCTACGGCGTATACCCTGTTATCTTCGTCTATCGCCAGGCCGTTTACCCTGGCTCCCATGCCATCTCCCAGGGCGTATATGGCGAAGCCGTTCCAGCGAGCGACGTGATTCAATATCACCCCAAACCCGGCGGTGAACTCTCCCCCCAGATACAACTGTCCGGTCTTGTCAACAACAAGCGCGTTGACGGCGCCCCCCGTCACGCCGATGTATGGAGATAGCATCAGTTGCTGCCAGTTTCTCCCGTCCCAATAGGCTATGTGGTTGTAGGTTATGACCTGCGTGCTGTCTTGTAGGAAGGCTCCCCCGACATAGCAGCCATTGATCAGCGGCGAAACGGCGATCGCATAAACGGCATCGTCGAACCCATCTCCCATTGTCTCGAACTGGCCGGATTCATAGTTGTATCTCACAATCCGATTGCACTGGATGCCGTTGGCGCTGGTAAAGCTCCCTCCGATATACACGTAGGGATCGTGTGGTGCGATGGCGATCGCTCGCACCTCACCGTTTGCCCCGGTCCCTAATGCCTCCCATGTGCTTCCGGTCCAGCGGGCAATATTGCTAGCCGGCGACGAGAATGATCCGCCAACGTACACCCGCCCTTGTGCATCGACATCGATGGCATAAACGGTCCCATTTGTGCCAGATCCCATCGCGTGCCACTGTTGCCCATCCCAATAGGCGACATTGTTCGCCGTCACGCCGCCAATTGATGAGAATGTACCGCCGACATACACGGTCCCATCTGGAGCAATAGCAATGGCATAGATCGACCCGGTAGAGATCCCATCCCCTAACGTGTCCCACTCACCATCAATGAGCGCTATGATCCCGCCCCACCCACTTTTCTGCTCTCTCCCCGTTGGGATCAGCGTCCCCTCTCGCCCTTCCTGGTACCAGAAGGGATCGGCACACCGGATTCGCAACGGCGTGATTTCAGAGAACCCTTTTCGTTGCCCATATTCCAGCCCACCCTCGTAATACCCCTGCAAAGCAAGCGTCCGCCCGCTACCGGAATATTTGAGCGTGATCGGCTGGTGTCCTCTTGTCACATCCGGCCGCAAAGCATTTACGAGCTGCTGTCGCTTAGAGTGCAGATCGGCTAGCGAAGTCCCCTTGATGTGCAACAGGATGTTAATAACCCGCTCTTGCACGCGGGCATTCATCAATCGATAGATATCCGATTGTGGCATCCGATCCATTTCGTTCTCAAACTGTGGGAGCCCAACCCCTTGCATGCTCACAACGTAAACGCCAAGATCGGCCGGATCAATCACCCGTCCGATCCCGCGCCGGTCCCCTAACGTATAGCTCGTGCTGGCGTGCCTGCCCCCGGCCCACCGGCAACCGGGCGTATCACCGTCAAAATACTCGACTACGTTGAATGTTGTGCCCCCGATATCTTGCCGTTGCAGCAAGAAAGCGTCCAGATATACCAGCATCGTTTGTTGCGTATCCTGGATCGCCTTCCGGATTCGGATCTCAATCGTGTTGCCGTTCGTCAACTGGATCGGTGACGAGACCACACGCTGCCAGTAACTGTTCGGATAAACAACGATCGTCTCACGGCGATAGGTGCCGTCATAGATATAGCAGCGAAACGGCACCTGTGTGCCCCAGACGTAGAAAGAGAGGATGTAAGAACCTGATGGACCCTCCAACGACTGCTGGAAGATTGCCCCATCATTGTATCCTGTAGCCTGCACAACCAGTGACCAGAACCCGGCGTAGGCCTTCCCGCGTTCGCGTTCCATGATTGCCGAGGCTCCTAATGTTGCCCATCCATTGGCGTCATTCTCGAAGCTGGGATTCGTGATCCAGTTTGTGATCTTGTAGCCAGGGTACTCTGGAACAACAATCTTCCAGTTACTCATAGCGCCAGCGCCTTCATCATCTGGAAATCAGCCAAGATACTCTCTGTTTTCGCCTGGCTGTTGATCGTCAGATTGTAATGGTGGTGAACCTCCGCTTTGCCCCCCGTAGCCGCTCCCGTCAATTGTGGTGCCTGAAGGGCAACTTGCAGAGCTGGCAATCGCATTGTTGCCAGCTCTCTCATCGCTTTCGAGATACCCTTCAGCCCCAACTCAAACGGCGTCGGCGAGCCAGGGGTAAGCCAATCCGGGATAGACAGGTCACGCAATCGATCTGCCAAACCATTCAGCCAGTCGGCAAGCGATTGCACTTTCTCCACCACCCCCTTTATCGCTCCGGCCAGTTTTTCGAAGATCGGGAGTATGTGAGCATCAATGAACCTCCACGCAGCTCGCAGCGCTGGCATAAGGATGTTCTCCCATATGCCGGCCAGTACTCTTAGCTCGAGCTGAGCTCCGGCCAGCCACACGTTTATTAGGGCTCCCATCACTGGGAAGATGTACTCATTCAAGAATGACCAGATGCCCTTCATGGCTCGCAGTAGCCCATCAAGGACTGGTCGTCCTGTGCGTTGCCAGAACCGGGTTAACGTCGTGCGAATGCCGCCCCAATCATTTTCCCAAACCTTGCGCAGCAGAGCCACTGCAGCTACGATTGCCGCAAATGTGGCAATCAGCGGAGCTGCCGCGGTGATGAGGGAGATGATTGCCGGGATTACCACACTGGCAATGGTGATCGCCACAGCCGTCATCACATCCCGCAGCTTCACATGCCTGCCAATCCAACTGGCCATTTGCTTCACATATGGCCGAACGGCATCGATTGCCCTGTCAATCACCCCAGAGACCTTGTCGAATCCGGTGACAAAGCTCGCGATCGCCCCCACGGATCTCTCTACGATCGGGATCACGTTTTCCTGGAAGAGTACTACCAGCCGGGGAAGCGCTTCGGTGAGAATCGGCTGGATCGCTTGGAGCATCGTGTTCAACGCCGGGACCAACGCCATGCCGATAGCATCCTTCGTGTTCTGGAGTTGCGCTTGCAATCTTGCCATCCCGGCTGCCGCCGTATTGGATACGTCTGGCATGCTGGCTGTATTGGCCGCCAGCTTTTCCAGCACCTGATTCATCAATGCTGTTTGTTGTTCCTGTTTCGTCAGCTCCTTTGCCGACTTCCCGATGCTTTGCGCGTACTTCTCATAAGCCTCGTTCAGGTTGACCTGGATCGCCAGATTGTCCAGGATCATCGGCGACAGGCGACCTACGCCAGTGACCAGACTATCCAGCAGAAACCCCATGTCCTGCCCGGTGGCGGCCGAGACCTTCGACAGATACTGCATGGCGTCAGGCAATTTGGTCGCGAAGTCTGTGCTTACGAGCTGCGCCGCCTTGTTGAATGACAACATCAAATCGCGCTGGGCGATCATGCCGCTGCTGCCCCTTTGCAGCGCAGCCAGCATTTCCTCGCCCGACTTGCCCGCAGACTGCGCCAGCCCCTCAAAAGACTCGCGGACGGTCTGTAAGGGAGCCGCATCCGCAGCCAGCTTCACCATCGCAGCACCCAATCCGGCGGCGGCTCCCGTGGCAAGACCGATCCCCCCAAGGGCTGCCTTCCCCAAGGCCTGCGAACTTTTCATAAAGCGTGAAAGATGGCTCTCGGATTCCTTCAGGCCACGGGTCAAATTGTCCGCGTCAGCGACCAGTTTGACCACCAGGGTGTGCAAAGTCGCCATGCCGCAAGTCCTTCCCACCGAACGCCGCGTTCAGCATCTCGACGATTCGCAGCTGCTGTTGCCATGTCTGTCGCTTACTCTGTCTATCAAATGTAGGCATGAACTCTTGCGGCCGGTATGGCCGAGCCCGCTTCTTCGGATCGCGGGCCGTGTTTGCCACCGTAGATGCCACAATACCGGCCCGCAGATCAGCTCGTTCCTCACCGAACGGTTCCAGCGCATAATACGCCATCCATTCGGTCAGCTCCTGACTGCTGATCCGGTTCAGCAACTCGCCTACTGGCATCCCCAGCGCCAGTGCCAGGCGGAAATAAAACCGCCGGGCCGGCCTCACTCGAAATTTTCCTGCAACTCCTCAATCTCGCCTGGTTGTAAACCGCTCAGGCGCATGACCGCATTAGCCACCCGCTCCAGCGCCACAGCGCTCTTCTCTCCCAGCGCCTTCACGTCCTTCTCGCTGAACACATGATTCCCTTCCTCGTCCACTACGCCCAGAACGACCAGGAGAGCCCGGGCGTTCTGCATGCGGATTCGCATGTTCTGGCCCTGAACCTCCATCAGCGCTGCTTCGAACTTATCCCGTTCAGCGCCGGTCAGTCCTCGCACTCGCACCTTACCTCCCCACTCCGGCACGTGTACTTCCTCGGTGGGGAGATCGAACGCGTTCAGAATCGCTTCCCGCGTTAACAGCTCCATACAGCCTCCTGTTTACGCCAGTGTCGGTTGGCCGCTGATGCGCAGTGTTACGGAAGCGCCCAGCTTATCGTCTCCTGGCGCACTGATCTCAAAGCCGGTCACGTAAGCCGCGAACGCCCATGTCGTGGCCCCACTGTCCGGAAAGACAAGCTTGAAGTTGCGCAGTGTTCGGTCCGTCATATCCTTCAGCAATCCAGCCGAGTAGCCATGCGTCGCGTTTGTGGGCACAAAGTGAATGTCAAGGCTGATCTCTCCGGCATCCAACAGTCCCGGAACAACCTCCATCCAGTCACTGTCCTGCCGTGGCACCTCGGACACATTCAGCGAGAAATTAGGCCCGCTGATGCTCTCCACCTCGGCGATCGTGGTAAAGGTCTCAGTAGGTTGACCATCCCCGATTTGCAGCAATGTCCCATGTGCGTGCAATGCGTTAGTCATTTCTCATTCCCCCCTACGTCTCTTGATACCAGACGATCACATCCATGCGTACGGCGACCGCTTTGGTCGCAAACGCAAACTCATCCTGCTCCGAATCCACAAAGACGGCACTCACTTGCAGCCCGTTGATATCCCCCCGCAACCCATCTAGCGCCTGCCTGACTGCTGTTGCCACCGATTTCACTTCCGCATATGTCCTCCCTACACATGTGTACTGAATCCGGCACCTGGCCAGGCCGCTGGGGCCCGTATGTGCGTGTACACCCATCCGGCTGATCCGTTGATAAGCGATCGCCGGAAGCGTGCACCGCTGCGGCAGCAGCAGCGGATAAATCCGGCTACCCACCAGCGCCGATACGTTGGCATCTGCAGCCAGATGAGCGTACAGCGCCTCCTCTGGCATCATTTCAATGCCCTCTCCTTGATTACCTGGCCCACCGCATTCGTCGCATCATCACCTCGTGAATCCACGGCAGGGCGCAGGAATGGCTTGGCCGCGATTCCTGGATGCTGCACAGCCCATGTAATTATCAGCCCGTCATCTCCCTCAAAGGCCAGGGGAGCCCCCCTGATCACGTGCGGCTGCGCCCCCGTCTCTAGGAACCGCCAATACCACTTCTCCTCCGGCGGCCCAATGGAGACTTCCACAGACTGGTTAGAGCGATTCGTTACCTTGGTCTCAATCATCGGCTTCGGCGCTCTCTTCCCAGCCTCAGCGGCAATGATCTCGGCCCCCGCCATAACCGCCGCCTCCAGCACCTGCTCCACATCCATTCCCATCCGTCTGAGCTGCCGCAGCAGCTTCTCTCCCCCCTCGATCTTGACCTCTATCTTTTCGCCCATCGCTCCACGCCCCACGCCCCCTTTCGGGGACAAGCTCCACGCCTCACGCCACAATCTCCCGGCACATAAGCTGTAGCTCCCGGCCACGCCCGGCAACATCGATCACGGCCAGCACATCATACGTATGCGTTCCCCACACTACCCGCATGTCGGGCCGCACGTCGGAACGATAGCGCATCCGGATTCGCGCCGTGATCTCGGCCTCGGCTTGTCTGGCCTCAATGAACTCTTGCCCCCGCAGCGGCTCCACGGCTGCCCATACGGTGGCAACATCAGACCACGTTACAACCTCTTCGCCGAAGCTATTCTGCGAGATGATCTTCTGTTGGATCGTCACCCTGTGTCTGAGCTGCCCTGCCCTCATGGCCACCTCAACATCCGGTAGGGCCACAGCAACGCATCCACGGCCAAAGGCATCTCCTTCGGGATAGCTCCCGTCACCGCCACAGCTTCGCGATTCTCGTACCAGTGTCCGATCAGGAGCAACATGGCCTGCTTCAGCGACTGCGGCACGGCTGTTGCAGCGCCATACCCGGCCGTGAATTCCACCGTGATCGCCCCGGCCGGGTACAGCTCGTCTGATGGCCAGTTGGCATCATCCGTCAGCACAAGCCGCCCAGGCTCACTGGCCGTATCTACCACATAGTTAGAGTTGGCGAACGTCTGTATGTTGCCGTCTTTGTCCTTATACGTTACCGAAACAACGGACTGCAGCGGCGGCAATGGCAGAGTGATCGTGTCCCCATCCGGCCAGTCGTCGAGGATATAGTCCCACGTTTGGGTGACCAGCGCCCTCCGGGTGATCGTCTCCACGGTCTCCCGTGCGGCCGTGATCAGTGCAGAGATAAACGTATCGTCATCCGTGTTCTCCACCCGCAGATGCGTCTTTGCCTCGGATAGCGATATGGGCTCGGTAGAAGGCGGTGTTACCAGGACAAGGGCCATTAGTCGTGCCTCCGCTGTCTGGCTCGCGGCTTCACCGCCCGCTCCGGCGGCTCCGCCGTCGCCGTCTCGCTGACTTGCTGACTCGCTCCCTCGCCGACTCGCTCCGCCTTCCTTGTCCTCAGCAATAACAGCGCCAGAGCCTCATCCACCTCGACGACCTCGCCCGGGAACACTTGCTTCCCGTCGACGATCGTCGCTCTCTGTATCCGCACTCGCATATCACCCTCCTGTAGGGGAGGGAGCCCGAGGCCCCCTCCCCTGTTTACCGTCAGGTCGTAACGGCGTCCAGAATAGCTGCGAAGCTCTCCGGATGCCGCACCGCGATGTCCACGTCCTGGAATGCGATCACCCGAACAGTGCCCGAGGTGCCGCCGGTGTATGGATCCACCAGGATGTCCAGCGTGCCCCACTGGCCGATGATCAGATCCCGCCAGTTGCCGAAGAAGATGGCCGAGAGATTCGTGCCAGTCCCCTTTGTCAGATCGCTGCGCACCTGATTGGATACCAGTGCTCTGTATCCGTTCAGCGGCGTCGGCCCGTCTCCCCAGATATAGACCGCTTGGCCGGACTCCTTCGGCGTGACCTTGAGTTTGCCTCGCACCTTGGCATTGGTAACATAGGCCAGAGCTCCGATATCGGCGTTGTCCTGCGCCACCTCGGTCTCGAGCTGGACGATGTGGCTCCAGGTGGGGACACCACCATCGGCCCCCATCGCCACCACTCCGATACCCGAGGTGCTGGCGATACCGGTCGGCTGATTGTTGCTCCCAGAACCGTGTAGAGCTGCGTAGTCAATGGCCAGAGCCAACGTGGTCGCCAGATCCCGACGCACAAACGCTTCCACATCAATGCTGGACTGCAGCAACAGCTTGCGGCTGATGTCGGTGAAGGCACCGACGGTCTTGGGCGTCATGGGCACCTGCGCCAGCGTCTGCTGACTCTCGGTTGGCGCTCCGGACTCGGCCACCCAGTAGGCGGTTGCCCC
>JAJRVX010000405.1:0-4564 GCA_024277095.1 Chloroflexota bacterium | reverse complement strand
CGCTTACGTCGCCGGTGTGGACGCGGTGTACGCCATCGGCGGCGCGCAGGCCATCGCCGCGCTGGCCTTTGGCACGGAGACGGTTCGGCGGGTGGATAAGATCGTGGGGCCCGGCGGGTTGTTCGTCACGCTGGCCAAGCGACAGGTGTATGGCGCGGTGGGCATCGATGGGCTGTACGGCCCCACGGAGACGGTGGTCATCGCGGACGAGTCGGCCGACCCGGCGCTGGCCGCGGCGGATCTGCTGGCGCAGGCCGAACACGACGTCCTGGCGACGGCGATCCTGCTCACGCCGTCCCGCGCGCTGGCCGAGCGCGTTCAGGTCGAGGTGGCCCGACAGATGGAGTCGCTGAGCCGGTCGGAGATCATCGCGCAGTCGCTGGCGGGGCGCGGCGGCATCGTCATCACCGCGGATCTCCGGCAGGCCGTGGAGCTGGCGAACGAGTACGGCCCCGAGCACTTGTGTCTCCTGGTGCGCGATCCGTGGCGCTGGGTGGGCGAGGTCCGCAACGCGGGCGGCATCTTCCTGGGCGAAGGCTCGTACGAGGTGTTGGGCGATTACGTCGCCGGCCCCAGCCATACCATGCCGACGGAGGGCACGGCCCGGTTCGCGTCGCCGCTGAGCGTGGCCGACTTCGTGAAGCGCATCTCGCTGGTGGCGCTGGATGAGGAGACCGGGAGGACGCTGGGGCAGGTGGCCGCGCGCCTGGCGGATGCAGAGGGGCTGACGGCTCACGCGGCGGCTGCGCGGGCGCGCGTGGGGCGGGGAGCGTGAGGCGGGGAGTGGAGAGCGGTTACGTTTTACGCAATACGCAATACGCAATACGCAATACGCAGTACGCATTACGCATTACGTTTTACTCAATTGCGGGAGCGTAAGGCGTAAAACGTAAAGCGTAAAGCGTGAAGGATTGGAGATTCACATGACGAAAGAGATTACCTACATCAAATCCCCCGTGGCGCCGGTGCAGGTGGAGCGGCTGGTGCGTCCCCAGGTCGCGTCGCTGGAGCCGTACAAGCCCATCGTCCCCATCGACGTGCTCAGCCGGAGGCTGGGGATCCCTCCGGAGGAGATCGTCAAGCTGGACGCGAACGAGAACCCGTACGGACCCTCGCCGCGGGCGTTGGAGGCGCTGGCCAACTATCGCTATTATCACATCTATCCCGATCCCGGGCAGCACGCTTTGCGGGCGGCGATCAGCCATTATGTGGACATGCCGGAGGGGATGATCCTGGCCGGGCATGGCGCCGATGAGCTGATCGATCTGGTCCTGCGGGTCTTCGTGGGGCCGGGCGATGGCGTGATCAACTGCCCGCCGACGTTCGGGATGTATGCATTCGACGGCGCGTTGCAGGGCGGCCACGTGATCGATGTGCCCCGCAGGGACGATTTCAGCCTGGACGTGGATGCCATCGAGACAGCCGTAAAGAAGGAGCGTCCCAAGATCCTCTTCCTCACTTCGCCCAACAACCCGGACGGCTCGCTCATGCCCGATGATGTTTTGCGCCGCTTGTTGCGTCTGCCCGTCGTGATCGTGGTGGACGAGGCGTACGCGGAGTTCGCCGGGCACAGCGTGATCCAGTGGGTGCGAGATTACCCGAACCTGATCGTGTTGCGGACGTTCAGCAAGTGGGCGGGGCTGGCCGGATTGCGGGTCGGCTACGGGGCCTTCCCGGAGAACATCATCCAGCATTTATGGAAGATCAAGCAGCCGTACAATGTGAACGTGGCGGCGGCGGCCGCGGCCATCGCCAGCCTGGAGGACGCGGATTACCTGCGCGCCAACGTGGCGAAGATCGTGGCAGAGCGGGAGCGCATGGCGAAGGAGCTGGCCCAGTTCGATTTCCTGCGGCCATATCCCAGCCGGGCGAACTTCATCCTGTGTCGGGTAATCGGGCGGGACGCGCGTGAGCTGAGAGACGCGCTGGAAGCGCGCGGCGTGCTGGTGCGCTACTTCAACAAGCCAGGGGTGAGCGACTGTATCCGCATCAGCGTGGGCCGGCCGGAGGACACGGATCGGCTGGTGGAGGCGATCGCGAGCGTGTAGCGGAGAGCGTAGAGCGTGGAGCGGGGAGCGAAAGGAGGAAGCGTGGCTGTCAAGGATTATCGAGAGCTGCGCGTTTACCAGCTCGCTTTTGAGTCGGCTGTTCGGATTTACGAGCTCTCACAGTCGTTCCCTATCGAAGAGCGATACAGCTTGACAGATCAAGTGCGACGTTCTTCCCGTTCCGTGTGTGCGAATATCGCGGAGGCCTGGCGTAAGCGGCGCTATCCGCGAAATTTCGTGAGTAAGTTGAGCGATGCGGACGCTGAGGCGGCCGAGACGCTTGTCTGGTTGGACTTCGCTCTGCGCTTCGGGTACATCTCCGATGAGGCGCACGAGGAGTTAAGCGATCACTACGATCACATCTGCAGCCAGTTGGCGCTCATGATGGCTGAGCCGGAGAAGTGGAAGCCGAGGAGGCGTGGGGCGTAGGGCGTAGAGCGTGGAGCGTGGAGCGTCGAGCAACAGAGCGACATCTTCGCCCTACGCTCCACGCTTCACGCTCCACGATCGGAAAGGAGCGGAACATGGCACGGATGGCTCACGTTGAGCGTAAAACGAGGGAGACACAGATCGAGGTCACGCTGAACGTGGATGGGATGGGCCAACATCGCATACAGACGGGCGTGGGCTTCCTGGATCACCTGCTCAGCCATGTGGCGGTGCATGGGCTGTTCGATCTGGAAGTGACGGCGCGCGGCGATCTGGAGGTGGATGAACACCACACCGTGGAGGATGTGGCCATCGTCCTGGGGCAGGCACTGGATCAGGCGCTGGGGGATCGGCGCGGCCTGGTGCGCATGGGGCATGCGTATGTGCCCATGGACGAGGCGCTGGCGTTCGTCGCCGTGGACCTCAGCGGGCGTCCGTACGCGGTGATCGATGCGGAGTGGCACACGCCTGCCATCGGGCGGATGGGCACGTCGCTCATCCCGCATTTCCTGGAGACGCTGGCGGTGCACGGGCGGATGAATCTGCACGCCCGGGTGTTGTACGGTCGGGACGATCACCACCAGGCCGAGGCGCTATTCAAGGCGCTGGGCCGGGCGCTGGGCCAGGCGACGATGCTGGATCCCCGACGGGGCGAGGTCCCGTCGACCAAAGGGACGCTGACGGCGTGAGGGACAGATGATAGCGATCATGGATTATGAGATCGGCAACGTGCGCAGCGTGCAGAAGGCGCTGGAGCGCGCGGCCGTGGAGGTGGCCCGGCAGGGTAGGACCCCCGGCCAGGAGGTGGTGCTGACGGCGGATCCGGCGATCATCGCCGCGGCGGACGGCCTGGTGCTCCCGGGCGTGGGCGCCTTCGGCCAGTGCATCACCAACTTCCGCCGGGCCGGCTTCGAGCCGCTGGTGCGGGAGGCCATCGCCCAGGGCAGGCCGCTGCTGGGTATCTGCGTGGGGATGCAGATGCTGTTCGACGTCAGCGAGGAGATGGGGGAGTGGCCGGGGCTGGGGATCCTGCCCGGCCGGGTGCGGCGGTTCGACCCCGGGCCGCAGGGATTGCGCATCCCGCAGATCGGCTGGAACCAGTTGCATCACGACGGCTCCAACCCGCTGTTGCGTGGCATCCCCGATGGAGCCTACGCCTACTTCGTGCACTCGTACTACTGCGACGCGGCGGACCCAAACGACGTGATCGCCACGACCGACTACGGCATCGAGTATCCGTCCGTCGTGGGGCGCGGCCACGTGTGGGGCATCCAGTGTCACCCGGAGAAGTCGCACAACGTGGGGCTGGCGATTCTGAGGAATTTCGTTCGCGTCGTCCAACACGCAACACGTAATACGCAATAAGTAATGCGTATTACGTGTTGCGTATTGCGTAGCGCGTGTGGGGAGGGAGCACTTGCGTGTAGAGATCCTGGGCAGCGGCGGGGCGATCACCACACCGCGTCCCAGCTGTCAGTGTCAGATCTGTGCCGAGGCGCGTGAGAAGGGCATCCCGTACAGCCGGTCGGGGCCGTCGGTCTTCGTGCACGGGCCCGACGTGCTCATCGACACCCCGGAGGAGATCAAGGATCAGCTCAACCGGGCGCGTATCGGCCACATCGCGGCCGTCTTCTACAGCCACTGGCATCCCGATCATACCATGGGGCGGCGCCTGTTCGAGACGCGCAACATGGACTTCCGGGGGTGGCCGCAGCGTTCCCAGTGTACTCACGTATACCTGCCGCCGAGGGTAGCGGAGGACTTCCAGACCCGGCTGGGGCTCAAGGAGCACTTCGACTTCATGGCGCGGCACGGGACGGTGCAGCTCCACGTCTGGCCCGACGGCGAATGGCTGCATTTCGGCGGCTGGGACGTGCGTCACATCGCGCTGGCGGCGGATTACGTGTACGCGTTCCTGTTCCAGCGGGGCGAGACGCGGGAGCTCATCGCCATGGACGAACTGATCGGCTGGGAGCCGCCGGGCTGGCTGCGCGGCGTCGATCTGGCCGTATTGCCCGCGGGCGTCTTCGAATTTAATCCCTTTACGGGCGAACGGCAGTGCCCGGCCGACCATCCGCTGCTGAGGG
>JAJRVX010000404.1:0-3088 GCA_024277095.1 Chloroflexota bacterium | reverse complement strand
GGTAGGGATCGCGGGCACCATAGGCACCGGCGCAGTACTGGGATTCATCTGGATCACCGGGATCCCCGGCCCTCTGCTGGCCGTCATCATAGGCGGGCTGGCCTTTGGCGGCATGTGGCCCACCATCATGAGCTACGCGGCCGCACGGGCCGAGGGCAGCACGGGCGCCGCGTCCGGGTTGCTCATCGCGCTGGGATTCCTGGGCGCTTTGACCGTGCAGGCACTCGTGGGCGTGCTCTCCATGTGGACGGGGTTAGGGGCCGCGTTGGGGCTGGTGGCCGTCTCCATGGCGCTGTCCGCCGTCCTGTTCTACCTGGCATGACCCACGTTGTCCCGCACGAGGGCGGACGATATAATGGGCCCAGAGGTGCTCCCATGCGCGTGGTCATCCTATCCAAAGCCTTGCTGATCGCCGCCTATCGAGGCAAGCTGGAGGCTTTGGCTCGGCATCCGGACATCGACCTGATCGCCATCGTGCCGCCGAGATGGCGCGATCGGCGCGGGGATGTCCGGATGGAGGCCGGGCCCACTCCCGGCTACCGATTGATCGTCACGCCCATCTGGCTCAGCGGCCATTACCATCTCCACTTCTACCCTCAGCTCAGCCGATGGCTGCACACGCTGCGCCCCGATGTCGTCCACGTGGACGAGGAGCCCTACAACCTGGCCACATGGCTCGCCGTCCGGCAGGCAGGGCGAGTCGGAGCTCGCGTCTGCTTCTTCACCTGGCAAAACCTGCTGCGCCGTTATCCGCCACCCTTCCGCTGGTTCGAGCGAGACTGCTACCGTCGGTCCGACCATGCCATCGCCGGCAACCAGGAGGCCGCCCGGGTGCTACGCGCCAAGGGATACATAGGCCCCATCTCCGTGATTCCCCAGTTCGGCGTCGATCCCGACCAGTTCGCGCCGGGAGAGCCGCCGGAGGCCCCGTTCACCGCGGGGTACGCGGGCGGGCTCATCCCGGAGAAGGGGGTGGAGCTCCTGATCCGGGCCATGGCGGGTGTACCGGGGGAATGGGAGCTCCGGCTGGCCGGAGAGGGGCCCGAGCGCCCGCGGCTGCGAGAAATGACACGGACGCTCGGGATCGAGGATCGGGTGACCTTCCTCCCCCGGCTGAAATCCACGGACATGCCCGCCTTCTACCGAGGGCTGCATGTCCTGGTCCTCCCCTCACAGGAGCGTCCTAACTGGAAGGAGCAGTTCGGGCGCGTCCTGATCGAGGCTATGGCCTGTGAGGTCCCCGTGATCGGTTCGGACTGCGGCGAGATCCCAAACGTCATCGGCGATGCGGGTCTCCTCTTTCCTCAGGGGGACGAAGGGGCGCTTCGCGAGCATCTGATGCGCTTGCAGGAGGATGTCGACCTTCGTCGCACCCTGGGCGCCCTCGGGAGGGAGCGCGTGCTGGCGCATTTCACCCACGCCCGGGTGGCCGCCCGAACGGCCGAGGTCTACCGGGCGCTGGCCTCCTCACGTTGAGCAAGTTGTAAACTGGCTCCTTGGGAGCCATGTGGTATAATGAAATGTGGTTTTAGAACAATCGACCGTTCGGGTGGGGCTCAACGCGCAACTGCTGTTCCTGGGCGAGACGTATCGTAGCGCGGGGATTCATCGCTACATCCAGCAGTTGCTATACGCGTTACCTCCCGCCGCTCCTGGGTGGCAGCTGACGGCGTTCGTAGGGGATACTCGATTCCAGGCCCCGGCGGGGCTGACCGTGCGTTACTCCCGCTGGTCCACGGAAAGCCCGTGGCGAAGGATTCTGTGGGAGCAGATCGCGCAGCCGTGGGTTGTCCGACAGGAGCGGTTACATCTGTTGCATGCGCTGGCGTATGTAACTCCCATCGTTGCGCCCTGCCCCACCGTCGTCACCGTCCACGATCTCAGTTTCGTACGCTATCCTGAGGCGTTCCGGCCGCTGAATCGCCTGTACCTGCAGGTGATGACGCGCCGCAGCGTGCTGCGGGCGAGACGGATCATCGCCGACTCGTTCAGCACCCGGGATGATCTGGTGCAAACCTGGGGCATCCCAGGCGAGCGCATCTCCGTAGTGCACGTCGGCGTGGAACAGGTCTATCGCCCGGCGCCACCGGAGGCGGTGGAGGCATTTCGCAGGCGGCGAGGCCTGCCTGAACGTTTCGTGCTGTACCTGGGCACCCTGGAGCCGCGCAAGAACGTGATCGCGGCAGTGGAGGCGTTCGCCCGGTGGATCCAGGCGACGGGTGACCGGACGACCTGGCTGATCGTGGGCGGCGCCAAGGGATGGTATTACGAGCGGATCTTCCGTCGGGTGCAGGAGCTGGGGATCACGGACCGGGTGCGGTTTCCAGGATTTATCCCCTCCGCCGAGCTACCCGACTGGTATCGAGCGGCCGAGGTATTTCTTTATCCATCCCTGTACGAGGGTTTCGGTCTGCCTCCGCTGGAGGCGATGGCTTGTGGGACGCCTGTGATCACATCGAATACATCTTCCCTACCAGAAGTGGTCGGCGACGCAGCGTTGAAAGTGGACCCTCGCGACGTTGAAGCGATCGCCGAGGCGATGGCGCGCTTGCTAGAGGATGCCGACCTGCGCCGGCAGCTGCGCGAGGCCGGTCTGAAGCGCGCCCGCCTATTCTCCTGGGAGCGAACGGCACGTGAGACTATCGCTGCCTATCACCTGGCCCTGGGAAAGACCCCACCCGGCCAGTAAACGGTTCCATCGTTGGTTGGGGTTGCTGCTGATCGTCTCCGACGCGGTGCTCATCAACGTCGCGTTCGCCATCGCGTACTGGATTCGATACGACCTGCAGTGGTTCCGGGCGGTGGATCCGGCCTATAACACCAGCTACCAGGCCTATCTTCCCTTCGTCGTGGTCCTGACCTTCCTCCTCCTGATCGCGTTCCGCCTGGAGGGGGTGTACAGCCTGCGCCGTGGCGCCACCTGGCTCGATGAGGTCTACGCCATCGTGAACGGCACGACGACCGGCATCATCATCATGGTGGTCGTCACGTTCTTCTACCGCCCGTTGTTCTACTCTCGCCTGATCTTCCTCTACGCGGCCGTTCTGATCCCCTCCGTGCTCGCGTTCTCGCGCGCCGTCAAGTCCGT
>JAJRVX010000403.1:0-5460 GCA_024277095.1 Chloroflexota bacterium | reverse complement strand
TCTGCCACACGGCCACCTATGCGACCAGCTCCCAAGTGCTGCCCATCGTACAGCAGGCCAAGGTTCCCGTGTTGGTGCTGAATTTGCAGCCGGTTCCCGCGCTGGATTACGAGCATACCGACACCGGAGAATGGCTGGCGAACTGTTCCACCTGTTGTGTCCCAGAGCTCTCCAACGCGTTTGCTCGCGCCGAGATCGACTTCCAGGTGGTCTCGGGAACGCTGTACGAGGATGAGCGGGCGTGGTCGCGCATTCGTGAGTGGTGCGAGGCGGCCAGGGCCGTGCGGGCGCTGCGCGGGGCCCGATTCGGCTTCCTGGGGCATACTTATCCCGGCATGTTGGACATGTACTCGGATTTCACCCAGCATCACGCACAGTTGGGATTGCACGTGGAGATCTTGGAGATGTGCGACTTGCGAGATCGGGTGGATGCTGTCGCCCTGGCGGAGGTGGAGGAGAAGCGGGAGGAGGCGAGGCGCGTCTTCGAGATCGATCCCGACGTGTCGGAGGAGGATCTCCTGTGGGCTTGTCGCGTTGCCGCCGGGCTGGATCGGCTGGTGGCGGACTTTCAGCTTGATGCCCTGGCCTACTACTACCGTGGCACGCGTCAGAACGAGTATGAGCGGCTAGGGGCCGAGTTGATCCTGGGCAATTCCCTGCTGACCGCGCGTGGGATCCCCTGCTCTGGCGAGGGAGACCTGAAGAACGCGGTCGCCATGAAGGTGCTGGATGTGCTGGGGGCGGGGGGATCATACACGGAGTTCTACGCGATGGATTTCCGAGATCAGTTCGTCCTCATGGGACATGACGGTCCTGGACACATCGCGATCAGCGATCGTAAGCCTATCCTGCGGGGGCTGGGCCTCTATCATGGCAAGGCGGGGTTTGGCGTCTCGGTGGAGTTCAACGTCAGGACCGGGCCGGTCACCGTCTTCGCTTGCACTCAGACTCGAGATGGACGCCTGAAATTCCTGGCCGCTGAGGGGGAATCCCTGCCCGGGCCCATCCTGCGCATCGGCAATACGAACAGTCGCATTCGCTTCCGGCTCCCACCTGCCGAGTTCGTGGACGCCTGGTGCGCGCAGGCTCCCACCCACCACTGTGCGCTCGGGGTCGGGCATGTGGCCAGCACGCTGGCGAAGTTCGCCCACCTGGAGGGGCTGCCGTTCGTCGAGGTGGGACGGTCGAGTGTAGAGCATTGGGGGGCGTGAGCAGCGCTTGGTGAAGCCGGCCGGAGTGGAGGCGGTTGTTCACAGCGCCTTCGGCCGTGAGGGAGCCGCGAAAAGGTCAGAATGATCTCGCCAGGCGGTAGTAGATCTCCTGTCGCTATAGGCCGGGTGTGGGAGCCCGGCCTGCTATGATCATCCCGGATCGTTTCTGTAACGCTATGGGGTTACGGGTGAGGGGGCTCTATGGAGCGAGTGGCCTTTGTTCTCAAGGTGCGGGCCGACCGTATCAAGGAGTATAAGGAGCGTCATAAGCACGTTTGGCCTGAGATGTTGCAGGCCCTGCGGGAGGCCGGATGGCGCAATTATTCCCTCTTCATGCGGGAGGATGGTCTGCTGTTTGGCTACCTGGAGACCGAGGACTTCGATGGGGCGCTGGCCGCCATGGCCGGGCAGGATGTGAATGCTCGGTGGCAGGCGGAGATGGCGCCCTTCTTTGAGCGGCTGGAGGGGCAGCGCCCGGACGAGGGCCTGATTCGGCTGGAGGAGGTCTTCCATCTGGATTAGCGTGCTCTTCCGGTTAAGGGGGATGGAGCCGGCGGCGATCTCGCGTCCGCTTTCCACGCGCGGCAGGGGTGAGTCCTCTGATCGAGCGGATATTGCGTTGGGATGGATTCGGTGAGACGGATCCTGGCTTATGGGACGGCTTACCTACTGTGGGTGGTCACCATCGCGCTGAGCGTCCTGGGCGCGATCGTCGCCCGCAGCACCTATCAGTTGTTATTGACCACGACTGCCTGGCATCGGTATACCCTCCACGCGTTGAACCAGTTCCTCACCTTTTTTCTCGCCTTCCTGCTGCTTTGCCTCATCGTCTTCGTCGAATCCTTCTACCGCACGGGGGTTCGGAGGGGCGATCTGCTGGCCCGATTTTGCCTGCTCACGGCCATCGAGCTGGCCTTCTTTGCCGTGCTGCATGTGATCCGGGTGATCCTGCTGTGGGTTTCCGGCGCGAGCGTTGCCCTCGGGTTTGCCATCATGGTGGGCGAGTTGGCGGGCGCGGCCGTTTCCTCCCTGCTGGCCCGTCGGCTGCGGCGGCCGACATCCACAGCGTTGAGGCGCTGACGTCCATCGATGGCAAAGGGCCCGGCCACGCGGCCGGGCCCTGCGTCGTCTGTCGGTCGGGGGGCTGGCCCGCGTTCACACGACCAGGGAGAAATCGCGCAGGATGGACCCGCCGATGAACTCGCGCAGGATGGAATTGTCGGGGATCCACTTGGTGTCCCCCGGCAGGAACCAGTTCAGGAACGCCAGCAGGCGCTTGGCCTCGATGTACTCCTGGGTTCTGGGTTTGATCTGTAGCAGCAGCGGCTCGGCCAGCGGGCGCAGCACGGCCAGTTCGTAGAGGAGCGCCGAGTTGAACATCACGTCGGCGTGCTCCTGGTAGGGGAAGATATACTTCCTCTCGCCGCGACGGACGCTCTCCCAGCGCTGGATGGTCTCCTGAGCGGAGTAGCCGCGATACGTCGCGTCGCGCACGATGCGGCGAATCAGCCGCGTGTCCGTCGTGGGCACGCGGTTGTGCTGGTCCAGGTTGAGCTGCGTCAGCGCGGAGACGTAGATGCGATAGATGCTATCTCGCGGGATGTGGGGCACCAGCGCCGGGTTCAGCCCGTGTATGCCCTCGACCACGATGACGTGCTCTCTGGTGAGTTGGACGGTGATGCCGCGCTCCCGTTTGCCCGTGCGGAAGTTATACCGAGGCAGCTGCACCATCTCCCCGTTCATGAGTTTGAGGAGTTGCTCGTTGAACAGCTCGAGGTCCACGGCCTCCAGCGCCTCGTAGTCGTAGTTCCCCTCCTCGTCCTTAGGCGTCTTCTCCCGGTCGACGAAGTAGTCATCCAGCCCCAGGGCGAAGGGGCGTATCCCGTTAGCCAGCAGCTGGATGGCCAGCCGGCGGGCGAAGGTGGTCTTGCCTGAGGAGGAGGGGCCCGCGATCAGCACCAGCCGCACCTGGGGGCGCCGCTCCTGGATCTCCTGGGCGATCTGGGCGATGCGCTGTTCGTGGAGCGCCTCGGAGACGAGGATCACCTCCCGGGTGCGATCGTGGGCGATGGCCTCGTTCAGGCCGCCCACGTCCTCTACGTGCATCAGCCGCATCCATTCGCCGTACTCGTGGAACACGGCCATCAGCTTGGGGTATGCCTTGTACGGCTGCAGCCGGGTGGGGTCGATGCGGCGCGGGAACTGGAGCACGAATCCGGGCGGGCAGTCTCGCAGGGCGAACCAACGCAGGTATCCGGTGGAGGGCACCATGTATCCCGGGAAGTAGTCCCGCACGCCGCGAATGCCGTATAGCGCCAGGTCGTTCTTGCTACGGTGCTTCAGCAGCCGCACCTTGTCCATATCGCCGCGCGACCGGAAGAAGGCGATGGCCTCGGTCAGCGTCAGCTTCTCCCGCGTGATGGGCTCATCAGCCTCGACGATCTCCCGCATGCGCCCCTCGATCCGCTTCAGTTCCTCCGGCGTGAACGCCTCACGGCCGCGCACCTGGCAGAAGTAGCCTCCGAAGGTCAGCGAGTGATCGACGTAGATCCGAGCCTTCGGAAACAGCTCGGCGGCAGCGGCGATCAGCAGCAGCGTGAGGGAACGCCGATAGATGCGCATCCCGTCCTGGGTGCGCATGGTCAGGGGGACCACGTCCACGTCCCTCTCCACCCGGTAGGTCAGCTCATACAACTCCCCATCGACCAGGGCACCGGTCACCGGCGCGTCCAGGTCCAGATCGGCGGCCTGGATATAGGCTTCCAGGCGGGTGCCGATGGGGGCCTCGTAGACCTGTCCGTCGGGAAAACGCACCTGAGCCGTGGTGCGGGGTTTCGATGGCCACACAGCATTTTCCTCTGCCCCATGTTCGCTCACCCTCTTCACCTTTTCCGTCATCGATTCCTCTCTCCCTCGCTCGTCGTTTTTTCGCTTCTTCGCGATGGATTCATACGGTTTCACTGTATCCCAATCTGGGCAGAAGTAAAGTGCCCTGAGGTACGCCCCCCAGGTTCAGTGTCGCCTCCCCGGCCCCTACCGTTGGCTTGAAAAAAGCCCTGGGGACTCCCCCAGGGCCGAGATTTCCCCTATGTATCGACAAGGGACATTTTCGGGAAAGAACATACGTGTCTTGCCCCACCCCCCTGTAGTCCCCCCTCCCCGATTCGCTTTCGCTGGGGAGGGAGGACCAGAGAAATGGGGTTTTGCGGCGGCGCAGCGGAACTGCGCCGCCGCAAAACCCACATCTGAGCCCCCTTCGACGGGGGGATGAGGGTCTCCCGAAGGCGGATCTCTCAGGGTTGGACGTCTGACCGTAGAGCAATGCTCTGTAAGATCTCCATATCTCGCTGACGTCCTGTGTTCTCAAAACCGGGAATCAGCATGGAAAGTGTACTAGGGTCTCCGCGCTCCCTAAAGCCCCAGGCGCTCGAACTGGGATTCCGGCGCCTGGACCTCGCTCAGCGCCTGTCGGAGCTTCTCCTCGTATGTACGCTCGATGGGGGTGCCGGCCAGGTCGTGTTCCTGGTCCTCGTCCTCCCGGATGTTGAACAGCAGCGAGGGGTGGACGACATCCTCCGGCGCGGCTGAGATCCGGGCCATCTCATCCGGGCGGAAGCGCATCCGCCCCACCAGCATCTCCGTCTGCGGCATGTAGGGGCCGAACTCCAGGCGTCCGGTGAGGTCGGGCAGCTCCCACCAGGGCGCCGTGGACCAGCGCAGCGAGTACGCCTCCAGGGGCGTGTTGTCGGGCGTCTGCGGGTGCCGCAGATAAGTGTAGTGTCCGTCGGTGTAGTTCACCCCTCTGCCCCACCAGCCGTACAGGACATAATCCCGAACGCGGTCCACCTTGCCCTCCAGAAGGGGGATCAGCGAGCGTCCGTGGACCGGACGCGGCGGTTCCAGCCCGAACCATTCCAAGATGGTCGCGTACAGGTCCACGGTGGTGGTCAGGGCGTCGATGCGCTCACCGCCGCGAGCGCCGCCCGGGAGGTGGATCATCAGCGGGGTGTGCGCGATGGTCTGATACGCCGGACAGGCCGGCTTGCCCATCCAGCCGTGCTCACCCAGGAAGTGGCCGTGATCGGTCATCAGGATGATGGCCGTGTCGTCCCACAGTCCGAAATCGTCCACGCGCTCCAGCAGGCGGACCAGCCAGCGATCGGTCATGGTCACCTTCCCGGCGTACTGGGCGCGTATATGGCGTATCTGTTCCTCCGTCTCCCCCTCGATCCGGCCGTAGCGATCCCAG
>JAJRVX010000402.1:0-6654 GCA_024277095.1 Chloroflexota bacterium | reverse complement strand
TCCGGGCATCGGGGATGGAAGAGACACCCCGTCGGCAGATGGAAGGGGTCAGGCACCATGCCTTTGATGGAGGCCAGCCGCTGTCGCCTCTTCTTTCCCAGGTGAGGAATGGATTCCAGCAAGGCTCGCGTGTAAGGATGCTTGGGCTCGTAGAACACCTTGACGACGTCAGCCCGCTCCACGACCTTGCCCAGGTACATGACCACGATCTCCTGCGCCATCTCAGCCACGACGCCCAGGTTATGCGTGATGAACATGATGGCCATGCCCACCTCTTCCTGCAGATCCCGCATGAGATCCAGGATCTGCGCCTCGATGGACACATCCAGCGCCGTCGTAGGCTCGTCGGCGATCAACATGTCCGGCTGACAGGAGAGGGCGATGGCGATCATCACGCGCTGCCGCTGGCCGCCGCTTAACTGATGGGGATAGCTGTCCACGCGCTCGGTCGGGTTGGGGATGCCGACCTTGCGCAACATCTCGATGGCAATCTCACGCGCCTCCTGCTTGGAGACGTGTCGGTGCGCCTGGATCGCCTCCGTCATCTGGCTGCCGACCTTGCGCACGGGCACGAGCCGATGCAGGGTGACCGCCTCGATGATGTGAGCGCCGGCGGTGTACACGGGGGTCAGGGAGCTCATGGGCTCCTGGAAGATCATGGCGATCTCGCCCCCACGGATCGACCGGATCTCCTGGCCATCTGGGTCCAGCTCGACCAGGTTGACCGTCTCCGTGATCTCCGAGCCATTGTCCTGAGAGCGGCGATAATACAGGATCTCCCCCCCCACGATCTTGCCCGGCCTGGGGACCATGTTCAGGATCGCCCGAGCGGTGACGGACTTGCCGCAGCCACTCTCGCCGATGACCCCCAGCGTCCGACCCCGCTTGATATCGAAGGTGACCCCGTCCACCGCCTTGATGATGCCTTCCCGCACATCAAACTGAACCTTCAGGTCTCGTACCTCTACGAGCGGCTCACTCATCACCCAGTCCTCCTATCGGCTACCGTAGGGGTCTAGCGCATCCCGCAGCCCGTCACCCAACATGTTATAGGCGAGGATGGCCGTGATGACGAAGGGCACAGGGGTCAGCAGCCAGGGTGCGAAGCGGATGGAGCGCACGTTGCTGACCTCCTGCAGCAGCACACCCCAGCTGGTGAGCGGCGGCCGCAACCCCAGTCCCAGCCAGCTCAGCGCCGTCTCCGCCAGGATCATGCCGGGGATAGCCAGCGTGGCGATGACGATGATATGACTCATAGCGCCGGGGATCAGGTGGCGGAACAGGACCCGTCTATCGCTGGCCCCGAAACTCAAGGCCGCCAACACATATTCCCGCTCGCGCAAGGAGAGCACCATGCCTCGCACCTGCCGGGCCAACCCACCCCAGCGCACGATGGCCAGGATCAGCGTGAGCATAAAGTACACCCAGATCGGGGACCACTGCGGCGGGATCACCGCCGCCAGCGCCATGAAGAGCGGGATATCCGGGAACGCGGCCAGGAACTCCGTCACGCGCTGGACGAACATATCGATCGCGCCGCCGTAATACCCGGAGATGGCGCCCAAAACCGTCCCCAGGAGGATCGTCATGATCTGCCCCAACAGGCCGATCAACAGGGACAGGCGGCCGCCGTATATGATCCGGGAGAAGAGATCACGCCCCAGGCGATCCGTGCCGAACAGGAACACGTGCGCCTCCGGATCGTTCGGGTCGGTGCCGAAGAGATGAATATCCATCGGGATCAATCCGAGCAGCTTGTACGGCTCGCCGCGCACGAAGAAATAGATGGGGTACCGCTTGGACGTGTCCACCACGTACGTGCGCTTCCGTAGCACCGGATCGATCTTCTTCTCCAGGCCGTACACGAAGGGGCGCAGGTGGAATTTCCCCTCCGTATCGACGAAATGAATCCACTGCGGCCGAGCCTCCAGGTAATCCGACTTATGCTCCAGGAGATACGGGGCGAAGAACTCAGCGAACAGCGCGCACACGAAATAAAAGGACAAAACGATGATCGCACCCACGATGGCCAGCTTATTCCGCTTAAACCGCCACCATACCAGGTTCCAATAGCTCTGCTTGATCTGCTTCTTGGGGCGCCCAGTGGTCTCAGGCGACTCGTTCACGGTCATCACGCTTTCCCTCCAACAGTACCAGCCGGTGATTCACCCACAGCAGGCCAATCGCCAAAGCCGCGGTCGCGATGCCATCCACCCGTCACTCCAGTCGGATGCGCGGGTCGGCCCAGGCGAGCATCAGGTCAGCCAGCAGGTTGCCGATGAGCAGGAAGATGGTATAGAAGACCAGCCCCGTGCCGGCCAGGTACATGTCCTGCGTCTGAAGCGCCGTCACGAACAAGGGTCCCGTTGTGGGCAAGTTGAGCACCATGGCGACCAACGCGTTGCCGCCGATGATGCTGGGCAGCGCCTCGGATCCCAGGATGACGATCAGCGGGTTGATGGCCACCCGCACGGCGTGCTTCCACACGACGGTCCGGTTGGGCAGGCCACGGGCCCGCGCCGCCTCCACAAAGGGCTGCCCCAATGTATCCAACAGGTTCCCCCGCATGATGCGGATCAAGCCGGCCGCGCCGGTGACGCTGCCGATCAACGCCGGGATCCATAAATGCTTCAGCAGATCGATCACCTTCCCCAGGCTCCACGGCGCGTCCTGATACTCGCGAGAGAAGAGCCCGCCGATATCCTGCTTCAAAATCACGGCGGCGAAGAACAAGACGATAAGAGCCAAAAGAAAACCAGGCGTGCCCAGGCCAATGAAGCTGATCGTGGTGAAGATCTGATCCCCCACAGAGTACTGGTTCACGGCCGAGTAAACGCCCACGGGGATCGCGATGATCCAGGTGATCGCCAGGGTGGCGATCGCCAACACCGCCGTCAACATGAGACGCTGGCTGAGCAGATCGCTCACGGGGCGTTCGTACTGGAAGGACTCACCGAAATCCCCTTTGATGAAGTGCGACGCCCAGATCCAGTAGCGCGTCAGGAGCGGCTTGTCCAGGCCATAGCGAGCCCGGTACTCGGCGATGCGCAATTCGGCGCTGCGATCCCCTCGGGCCTCCAGCTCGGCCAGCTTCTGCGTCAGGAAATCGCCTGGCGGGAGATCGATGATGAGGAAGCCGACGAAGGAGACCAGCACGACCATGATCAGGGCGTACGCCACACGTCGTATCAGGTAAGTGAGCATACAAACCTCCCAACCTGGGCATAGGGCTGACGAGCTCTTCAAGCCCGTCAGCCCTCGCTACCTCATTGCCTATAAAGATATGGCGGACGGGTCTCTCCCGCCCGCCATGTTGTCCACTACGGTTACTGCTCGATCCAGTACTGCTCCGGATGCTGGTTGCCGGGGCTGCCAGGCGCCCACGGGCCCAGGATGCCGTAGTTGGACACGTTGTGGAAGTTGTTCTTGACCACCACGGGCATCGGCTGGTCGCCCGCCGCGCCGAGCGTGAACGGCCCTTCCTCGATGTGGATGCGGATGGCCTCCCACACGATCTCATGCCGCTTCTCGATATCCGGCTCGGCCAGCCCCTTCTTGTAGAGCTTCAGCAGCCGATCGGCGGGGCTTCCAGGCTCCGGCTTCCACCCTTCCTTGCCACCCGTCTCGTTCCACTTGCCCTCCATGGGCCAGGCTCGATTGCCCCGGGTGGGGAAGATCCAGTCGGGATAGGTCCAGATGTCCACCTCGGAGGCGTGGGCGGCGCGCAGCATGTACTTCCCCTCTCGCTGCCGCAGGTCCCAATCCGGCTGCCCCTGCAGGTTGTTCAGGATGCACTTGATCCCGACCGCCTCCAGGGCCTCCTTCAATACCTGGGAGCCCTCGACCGGAACCTGCTCACCACCCCACAGACCCACATCGATGATGAGCTCGAACTTCTTGCCACTGGGCAGCTCGCGCCAGCCATCGCCGTCCTGGTCCACCATGCCCATCTCATCCAGCCAGGCCTTGGCCTTGTCCGGATCATACTCGGCGTCGGCCTGCTGCCACTCCTTGAAGACCTTCTGGCCCTCCGGGCTGGCGAAGTGCCAGGACTGCGGGCTGATGGTGGCCTGCTGCGGCGTGCCGATGCCGTCCCACACCACGTCGATGAGGTGCTCGCGATCCAGCGCCACGGAGATGGCCTTGCGGAACCGCTTGTCCCGCAGGACGTCGCGGATCTCCTCGTCATCGACGTAGTCCTGGTTGATCAGCCAGCACGGCCAGCCGCCGGCGCCGTTCATCCAGCCCTCCTGCAGGTGGTAGCCACCGGACTCGGCCTGCTCGGCCAGGAAGGGGATGTCGCGCGGGTCGTCGGTGCCGCGGAAGGTGCAGTCGTACTTCCCCTGCGAGATCTGGAGCACCCGGACTTCCTTCTCCGGCACGATGGCGATGTCCAACCTGTCGATGTACGGGAGCTGGTTGCCCTCCGTGTCCACCTTCCAGTAGTAGGGGTTGCGCTCCAGCACCGCCCGCTCACCGGCGACATACTCCACCGTGCGCCAGGCGAAGAGGACGGGATAGTCCGGATTCTCCCACCACTTGTCCATCTGCTCCAGGGTGTCGTAGTCGCTGTCGGGGTTGTACTTGGGGTGGAACTGCTTGAGGTAGTGCTTGGGCTTCATCAAGGGCTCCCACTCCCAGAAGCCCTGAGCCAGGATGTAGGGGGTGATCCACTGCGGCGTGTCCCACTTCATGACCATGGTGTAGTCATCGGGGAACTCCACATCCATGGGCTCCTGGGTGCTCTTCCAACCCCACCACGGCACCTGGACGACCTTGTAGTCCTCGTTGGTGGCCAGATCCTCCCACCAGAACTTCAGGTCCTCCATGGTGAAGGGCTCGCCGTCGGACCACTTGACGCCCTTGCGGAAGTAGAGGGTGACGGTCGTGCCGTCCTCGGACCACTCGTACTTGTAAGCCAAGCCCGGGCCGTAGCCGGTGTAGTCCGGCTTCCAGCGGATGGGCGGATCATACAGCCACATCTTGATGTTGGGAATCCTCGGGTCCCAGGTCACGGCATGCCAGGTGCCGCCGTACTGGCCGATGGACTCCTGCGGGGCGACGACGTCCAGATCCTCCGGCAGGCGCTCGTCCACGGGCGGGAGCTTGCCGGCCTTCACCAGCTCCGCCAGCATGGGCGCCTCATTGTACTTGCTCACCTCCACCGGCACAGGAGTTGGCGTGGCCTCCTCCGCCTTGATGGCACCGGTCGGAGCGGTCGGCGTCGGCTTGGCCTCCTCCACCGGCGCCGCCGTCGGCGTCGGCGCGGCACCGCCCGCACACGCAGCGGACACGGCCCCCGCGGTCACGATCGCGGACAGCCGCAGGAACTCACGACGGGTTATGGATCGCTTGCTCATGGTTTCACCTCCAGGCGAGATATGCAAACGCGCAAGGATGCTCGGAAAATCAACGGTTCATCGCCAGTGTCGCCCGTTCACACCACCTCCTTCCCTTGACAGAATGCCTGGGAGGGGAGACACAGGCACTCTCCGCCCCCGGCTCATCTGATGCCAGCGCCACGCCCACAGCAAACGGGATGGGGTCGATAGGCATCGCCTTTCAGCAACTTCCCCTAACAGCGCCAATCCGCCTACAACCAATGCGCTGTGAACCGTAACGGCGCGGGGGAGAGGAATCATCCAACCGTCCGATCGATGACCACACGGATCGGACAAAGCCGCCGGATTCGATGAACGTCTTCCGGTACACAAATCCACCCGGATACGCCAACCGGCCTTCCACTCTCGAAAAGAGGGTGACATCCTTGCCCCCGTCGAGGCTCCCGATGAGCGATTATGAAACAGCAGAAAATGTGGGAAGATAAAGAGGGCAACAACTCGATGGAGATTATACCACTTTCTCCCCCGGGTGTCAACGAAGTACACCTAATTTCTATGAAAGCACTTTCACCCCGAGATAGAGGGAAGAGAAGAGGAACGCCTCATAAATATCAGCACGAGCGATCGCCCACTGCCAGAGATGCTCAGAAAATGCGATGGGGACCACCAAGGCACTAAGACCCTAAGTATAGAGAAGGCGGAAGTGCACTATGGAGAGCTTACGAGTGTGAGAAGCGGCCTCGATATACTCCTTTTCATGCCCTTCTTGGTGTCTTCGTGGCTTCGTGGTGTGTTCTTCAGACACATTCGCAGACGACGAGGCGGCACGATACCATCCACGCCGAAATCGGGTTGCACAAATCTGGGATGTGCGCTAATATCCCCCTATCCCTGCAGATCCCCTGCCAAGATCACCGAGAAGCCCGGCGACACGCGACCACTGAGGTGACGCATGCTGAGACAAACGTTTGACCGAGAGTTGCAGCGGCTCCAGGATGATATCCTGGCCCTGGGTGATATGGTGGAAAAGGCGCTCTTGGAATCCGTGGAATGCCTGAAGAGACAGGATCAGGAATGCGCCCGCCGGATCATCGCGAACGACAGCCAGATCAACGCGAAGCGGTTCGCCATCGAGTCGGACTGCCTCACCTTGATCGCCACACAGCAGCCCATGGCCAGCGACCTGCGCACCCTCGCCGCCATCCTGGAGATCGCAACCGAGCTGGAACGCACAGGCGATTACGCCAAGGGGATCTCCAAGATCAACCTGCTGATCGGCAACGCCCCCCTCATCAAGCCGCTGATCGATATC